>JAJZJW010000068.1 GCA_021809845.1 bacterium
GAAGGTAGCGTTGCAACAGCAGAAAAAATTAAATCCGGCAATCCTCATTGTAAATTTTACATTGTGACAGAAACCTACGAAGTTGACTTAAATGTTGACCCATCAACGTCAAGAATTGACAATATTTAAGAATAAAAGAAATATAGACTTCGAATCCCAGCTCGAAAAGAAATTTTATCTAATGTTTGAGTTTAATGACGAAATCGAGTGCTACCAGGAACAACCTGTTAAAGTCGAAACAATGTTTAAAGGCAGAAAAATAATATATATCCCCGACTGCTTAATTTACTTCAGACCCGTATTGAATAAAAAACCTCTGCTTATTGAAATAAAATATTTAACCGTTAAAAAATTGACGAAAGATTTGTCATATATTCCGTTTTGGTTTTCAGAAATTCGTGATATAATGAACAAAACCCGCTATTCATATAATATTAGAGAAACCAGAAATGCTATGATTTATTTGATGAATAGGGGGATAAAACCAACCGTAAAAAATTTATATAAGATATTTGGCATGAGTTTTGCTGATAAATTAATATAATTATAAAATTTATATAAATTTTATAATAAGCTATAAAATTATGATTAATAAAAATGATTTAGTTATATATCCTTATGATAAACTAAGAACAAGAGCGGCAGAATATATAGCAAATAATCGGCTTTTTTTTGAATATCCGAGAAACGGATATGGCGCATACGACAATAGTCACATCGTTAATATATTAAACGGTTATTTAGGCGAGTTTGCCTTTTTAGAATTCATATTAGATAAATTTAAACTTGAGTTTAAAAATGATCCGAAATACTGGGAAAGCGTTAAAGATAAATATAAATTCTATTATAAAATCGTAATCGGAGATTATGATGCAGGTTTTGAGTTTTCGATTAAAAACAAAACTGTCGATATAAAAAACTACGGCACAAAAAAGGTCGCTATAAACGATATTTTTAGATTAAATTTATTAGTGGATAAAACGCAATCGGCAAAAGCCGATATATATGTCCAATCATTTATTTTAGACGACGACAGTATTTGCCTTGCAGGATATAATATAGGGCTACCTCAAAAAGCGAGCGATAAGTTTCCGCAACCGGCTCATTATTGTCCCGTTAAAGAGTTGCAACCTATGAATAATTTATTTAACGATATTTAAAAATTCAAAATGATAAATAATATTAGCCAAAAGACAAAACACTTGATAGAAAATAAAAGATATATTAATAAAGTATTTTTCAAAGATTCGAGAAAAATGACGGAACTGCCCGATAATTCGGTTCATTTAATAATTACGTCCCCGCCCTATTTCAATATTAAAGACTATTCTTTAGACGGGTATCAGGAGAATAAAAAATCAGATAAAATTAAAGGTCAGATAGGCGATATAGGAGAATATAAAAAATACATAAAAGAAATGTTATCCGTTTGGAAAGAATGCGAGAGGGTTTTAAAACCGAACGGAAAATTATGTATTAATACTCCGCTTATGCCGATGTTAAAAAAGAATTTGAATACGCATTTTAACAGGCATATTTTTGATATTAACAGCGATATAGAACATTCCATTTTAAATGGAACTAACCTATTTATGCTTGATTTATATGTCTGGAATAGGACTAATCCAACCAAAAAATTAATGTTCGGCTCTTATCCTTACCCCAGAAACTTTTATGCTCAAAATACGATTGAATTTATTGCCGTTTATGTGAAAGACGGAGCTTCCGAAAACGGGCTACCTGCCGAAATAAAAGAACAAAGTAAATTGACGCAAAAAGAGTGGACGGAATATACCAAGCAAATTTGGGATATTCCCATTCCTAATAAAAAGGATTTGGCTTTCGGGGAGCATTCCGCTATAATGCCGCAAGAAATAGTTAAAAGGTGCGTTAAATTATTTACATTCGTCGGGGACCTCGTATTAGACCCTTTTGCCGGCTCGGGAACGACGCTTAAGGTAGCAAAAGAATTAGATAGAAATTACATAGGATACGAGATTTCTGAAAGCTATAGAGAGATAATTCAACTTAAATTAAAATCAGACGAAATATCTTGCGTATGCTAAAAATAAACGAAGTTTATAATTTAGATTGTTTTAAATTTTTAAAAAAAGTTGACAATGATGTCATTGATCTTGCCGTAATAGACCCGCCTTATAATATGAAAAAAGCCGAATGGGATACTTTTAAATCCCATAACGACTTTCTAAAATTTACTTATAAATGGATAGATGCTCTTATACCTAAAATTCAAGATAACGGCAGTCTGTATAATTTTTAATACTCCATATAATTCAGCTTTCATAATGCAATACCTTATTTCAAAAAAAATGATTTTTCAAAATTGGATAACATGGGATAAAAGAGATGGACTAGGCGCTTCAAAAAGAAAATATTCTATCGGCCAAGAAACTATATTGTTTTTTACTAAATCAAATAAACATATTTTTAATTACGAAGACATAAGGGTGCCGTATGAATCGACAGAAAGAATTAGGCATGCCGGCAAAAAAGGAATTATAAAAAACGGAAAAAGATGGTTTCCGAATCCAAACGGAAGGTTTTGCGGCGAGGTATGGCATATATCGAGCGAAAGACATAAAAATAAAATTAACGGCAAAATAATCAAATTAGGACATGAGACGCCGAAGCCGCTTGATATGATTGAAAGAATTATTAAGGCAAGTTCGAATCCAGATAATCTTGTTTTAGATTGTTTTGTTGGAACCGGAACTACCGCTTTAGCGGCTAAAAAGCTAAAACGCAATTTTATATGTAGCGACATGAATAAGAATTATGTATATTTGGCTAAAGAAAAATTGAAAGCTATAGATAAATATGGGCATACCAAAGAATATACATTAAATAATTTTAAAAATAATGAATTTTTAAATTCTCTTAGACAAAATGAATTTTGCTGAATTTTCTCAAAAAATAATCGCGATAGAGCCTAATAATATATTTTTGCAATATATCGTAGATAGAATAAATGATAATAATTACCGCGGATTACATGTGTCTCAACATAATCGCTACGATTTAGATAGATTAATTGAAATTTTGACCGGAATATATAACATTGTAAGCTATAACGAATTTCGAATCCCTTTAGGCGATGATACCGGAGAAAACGATGCTGAATGCAATGATTATTATGAAATTGTCGGACAAGTAAAGACTATTTCTGGAGTTGGAACAATAAATTCACTGAAAAAGAATGGCTCCGACTTCAGCTGTAAGGTTTCATTATATTTTGTATAGTTCCAATAACTTTTGCATCTTACAATCTGTATCAAGGTCTTTATTGTAAAATAATTTCATAACGAAGCGATTAAATGTCCGTAATATTCGCCCAGTTCAACAAATTTGTTTAAATTGTTGATTTCTTCAGACTCTCCTTTGGCGTTTTTTT
>JAJZJW010000069.1 GCA_021809845.1 bacterium
ATATAATTTTCTAATTTCTAATTATGTCCGCCCTTTTTGTTAATTATTTTAGAAATATATTATTTTTTATTCATTAAAGTTTTTAAGATGATGGTTTGCATAATTAAACAAAGGTATTGAAACAAGAGGATTAGACATTTTGCCTATTATATGATAACCTATGTTGAAGCAAATATAGATTATTATTAGAAACTCAAGGTTAGCGGACGAATTGCGGAATGAAAATTTACCATATAAGCTCTTTAAATAAAAGCCTTTTTTTATCAATAAACAATTTGTCTTTAAACAGCGGTTTTTTTATAAATTACATTAACATTTTCATAGCGCTTTACTCCCCTTTTATACTTGCCGCATTATTGATAATTGCTTATCTTGCGGGAAAGAAAAACGAGTCTTTATATGCTTTTTATGCTTCTATAATCGGACTATTCATTAATTTTATAATAGGTTTTTTTTATTTCCATCCAAGGCCTTTTGCCGCCGGTTTAGGGCATCAATTAATTTATCATGCTAACGATTCGTCGTTTCCAAGCGATCATGCAACGCTTGCTTTTTCCATAGCGTTTAGTTTTATAATATTAGATAAAAAAAAGTTGCTGGGAATATTATGCCTTATTTTTGCTTTTATTATAAGCTTCGCCCGCGTGTATGTCGGAGTTCATTTCCCTTTTGACATAGTAGGCTCTTTTATTGTTTCTTTATTCTCGACGATAATTATTTATGTATCAAGAAAGCCGTTAGGGGAAGTCAATAATTTTTTAATAGCTATACAGATGCGGCTTGCCAAAAAATTAAATATTATTATATAAGAAATTAGTTTTACCTATTTGAAGTTGCCGCCAGCCGGCGAAACTATTTTTTTACATATGTCAGTCGGAAGGTTTAGCATGTATTTTATTAAAAAAACAGAATATATAGGTTTAATACTTGTTTTATTTGTTTTATTGCTTTCAGGCTGTGCCGCATATTCGCCGCTACCCTTAAGTAGAAAAAATTTGAACGAAGCTTTTTCGCTCAATAACCTTAAAAAAGACCCAGCGCTATATTATAAAGTAACCTTTCATAAGCCACTTAATATAGACGAACTTGCAAAAGTTGCCGTATTAAATAACAAGGCACTTAAGGTTTACAGAGATTCAGCTGGAATATCCAAAGCACAGATATTAAAAGCGCACGCTATTCCTAATCCGCGTTTAGCGCTTGATGCAGCAAGACCTGTTATGGGAAATATTGCGGGTGCTTACGACCCTTACGATATAATTCCATCTTTCAATATAGGTTTTCTTTTTAGCAGAAAAGCTAAAATCAAAAGTGCGGTGCTAAATGCTGAAGCAACAAATTTAGAAATTGCCTATAAAGAATGGCAGACGGCGGAACAAACAAAATTGGATGCTATAAAACTTTTCTTTCTGCAAGACGCTGTAATAAATTACAATTATGAGTTATACAGTTATAAAAAGAGTTATAGGCTTATAAAACTATTATACGGTAAAGGCTTGGCCACTTTAACGGATCTCAATCTGGCAAGGGCAAATCTTCAGAAGGCAGAAATTAGTTTTATAAATATTAATAAAAACATAAAAAATCTTAAAGACAACCTGAAAATTATTTTAGGATTGCCGCCTTCATATAAACTGAATATAAGCAATATCAAATTTAAGATAAGGATTCCATCCGAAACCGACTTGAATAAAGCTATAAAATACAGATTGGATTTAGAAGCTTTTGAAATCGCATATAAAGCCCAGGAAGAACGATTAAGAGCATCTATTTTATCTCAATTTCCAATGATTTCAATCAGCACCCCTTTTAGCAGCGATAATACAAATATTCAAACTATAGGTTTTGGCATAAACATATCTATCCCTTTATTTAATCTAAATCAGGCGGGTATCGCAAAAGAAACGGCAACGAGAAAACAGATGTTCGATGACTATATAAACAGGCTTCAGACCGCAATATCAGATATTAACTTAATATTGTATAATATAAATACCGTCAAACGTCAAATTGCATTAACCGATAAACAAATAAAAAATTTAGAAAGCGCTTATAAATTATATAAGAAAGAATTTAAACGGAGAGAAATAGGAATATTTGAATTTTATACACTTAAAAATAATTTATTTAATGAACGAATAAAACTTTTAACCTTAAAGAAAAATTTTTATAATTCAGTTGTATCGCTTGAATTAGCTTCAGGAAAGAACATTATCAAATCTGAATAAAAGGAAATTATGAAAAAAACTGCATTCATTGTGTTTTTAATTATTATAATAATAGCAGGCTATCTTGTTTTCAATGAATTTTTTTATAAAAATACAAATAATAATCTTATGCCATCATTGGTAGCACCTGTTACAGTTACAAAAGCTGTTTACGGGAAATTAGGGAAAAGGGTTGTTATATATGGTAAAGTTATAGCAGGTACAAACAAAATCAAGAATATAATTCTAAGTTTTGATTCTGTTATTGAGAATATATATGTCGTTACCGGTCAAAATGTCGGCAAAGGTCAATTAATTCTGAACGTGTCCCCTACTAAATATGCAAAAATGCGGCTACGGCAAGCTCAAAATTCATTAAAAGGCGCAAAGAAGAATCTATATTTTGTGAAGCAACGTTATGATATCAAAATAGCCACTAAACAGGACCTTTTAAATGCGAAAAACGCCTATCGCAATGCCTTAATACAATATTCTATGCTTAAAAAGTCGCTAAAATCCAGTGTTTTTTCTCCTATAGATGGAATAGTAAATAAAATATTTTATATAAAAGGCAGTAGCGTGCCTGCTCAGAATCCTATTGTCCAGATAATAAATAAACACGGATTAATTATAAGATGCGGGATAGAAATGGAAAGGCTAAAATATATTCATCCGGGTCTTATCACGCATATCTCGATAATCGGAAACGGTAAAAAGCAGATACAGGGTAAAATAATTAAAATAGCCGGTATGGTCAACCCTAATACTAATTTGGTTAATGTTTACATTAAACCTGTTTATCCAAAAACGCCCCTGTTATTCGGCACTCTTGTAAAAGCGATAATATATAGCAACGGAAGAAAAGGTATATTAGTTCCGGAGCATGCAGTTTTACAGAAAAACGGCAAATATTTTTTATATATAATCAAAAATAATATTGCCTATAAGCGTTATGTGCATGTTTTGCTAAAAACGGATAGATATGACTTGATAAAAGGAATAGTTAAGCAGGGTGATTTAGTAGTAAGCCTTGGAAACTATGAATTAAAACCGGGGATGAGGGTAGCATTAAAGGAAATTAAATGAATTTAATAAAACTTGTATTTAAAAA
>JAJZJW010000012.1:0-23091 GCA_021809845.1 bacterium
GGTTCTTTTTAGTTATTTTCAATTGCGGTTTTATCCGTTTTTTGAACTGCCATGTTTCGAAGTGTTTTATAAGTATATTATAAGGAAAAGATTATGTCAAGGGTTTTTTTAAGGAGGGGTAATATTTATTTATTTATTTCATTAAATAAATGGGAATTTATTGACAATTTATTTTAATTTTATATATTTTTTTCTTCCCTATTTTTATTACAAATTCGTTAATAAAATTAGGCAGCTGCAGAACGTCTGAAGCTGCTTTGATTTCAATTTCATTTTCTTCCGGAAAAATTTCTGCATCTTTCTTGATTTTAAAGTTCTGTTTTCTTAAGCTGTCAATTTTTATCTTAACCGCGCCCTGTTTTATTAATCTTTTAGCCTCGCCGTTAGATGAAGCTGCACGTATGTGGGTCAGCAGCGATATTAAATTAATATGCAGATTTTTATTTCCGCTTAAAACTTTTTCTTCAAAGTTAACATTCGTTTCTGTTCTTACGGCGCATTGTTTAATGTCAACTGTCATTGTTTCTATATCTTCAGGATTCACTCTTTTCTGATGAGCTTCTTCAAAATACATCGAAGCCTTTCTTGCCGTTTCTGAGCCGTAAAACCTTTCAACCATTTCTGCAGCTAAATTCTTTTTTGCGAATAACGGGTTAAAACCGTTTTGTATATCATTTTTTAATTTCTCTATTTCGCTTAGCGACACGGCGCTTAATAACTCATAATACTTCATCATCATTTCATCTGATATAGACATGATTTTACCAAACATATCGTTAGGCTCATCAAATATTCCTATAGTATTGCCTAATGATTTACTCATTTTATTTATGCCGTCGAGTCCCTCTAATAAGGGCATCGTTAATATTACCTGAGGATAAAGTTTAAAACTTTTCATCAGTTCTCTTCCGACGACAAGATTAAACTTCTGGTCATTACCGCCTAATTCCAAATCTGCATTTATAAACACGGAATCGTACGCCTGTAACAGCGGGTAGATAAATTCATGTAACGCTATAGGTCTGTTTACCGCAAATCTTTTCTCAAAGTCGTCTTTTTCAAGCATTCTTGCAACGGTATAATTTGATGAAATTTTAATAAATTCTTCTAATTTTATGTTCGACAGCCACCAACTGTTAAACAATATTTTAGTTTTATTTTTATTTAATATTTTAAACGCCTGTTCTTTATATGTTTTAGAATTTTCATTCACAGTTTTTTTGGACAGCGGTTTTCTTGTTTCCGATTTTCCTGTAGGGTCTCCTATCATAGCGGTAAAATCACCGATAATAAAAAAAACTTCATGTCCGTAATCCTGAAAGGTCTTTAATTTATTTAACAAAACGGTGTGCCCAAGGTGAATATCCGGAGATGTAGGATCAAAACCTGCTTTTATTTTCAGAGGAATATTATTTAATATTGATAATTTTATTTTTTCATAAAGTTCTTCTTCTTTAATAAGCTCGACTGAACCGCGTTTAAACGCCTCGAGCTGTTCAATAATTAATAAATCTATATTTTGTTGACCTTTGTTCATTTTTAGCTTTATCTTTATTTTTAATTTTATTTAGTAATTTTTAATTTTAATTTTAATTTTAATTAATAAATTTTAAGTTAAAATATTTAAATTACAGCTTATACATCAATATTTATTTTTTCGATAGATTTGCTTAATTTTGTCTCGGCATCTAACGTTATAAAGACCCCGTTTAGCATAATACTATTTTCTTCCGGCACAAACTTGGCTGGCATATTTGTTAAATATTTATTCACTGCTATATCTTTTTGAGTGCCGAGAACAGAATATCTTGAGCCTACCATTCCTGCGTCGCTTATATATGCCGTACCTTTTGGCAAAATTATATCATCGTTGGTTTGTACATGGGTGTGCGTGCCTATTAATGCGGAAATTTTGCCGTCCAGATAAAAACCAAGCGCCTCTTTTTCCGATGTCGCCTCCGCATGAAAATCGATTATTATAGCATCGGATTTCTCTTTAATTTCTTCAATTATAGCTTTAGCGGCAATAAAAGGAGAATCTATTAATGCTTTCATAAACACCCTGCCCTCAAGATTTATTACACATATTTTGCTTCCGGTTTTTGATAGAAATATCCCGTATCCGGCGCCTGGCACCCCGGCAGGGTAATTGGCAGGTCTAAGCAGTCTTCCTTCCGACGGTAAATATTCTATTATCTGTTTCTGGTCCCAAATATGGTTACCTGAAGTAAGTACGTCTATTCCTAAACTAAATAAAAATTGTGCTATTTTAGGATTAATACCCATACCGTGGGCAGCATTTTCACCGTTTGCAATAATAAAATCCGGCTTGTAGCGTTCAATTAAACGGTTTAATGAATTTTGTACACCAATTCTACCAGGTTTTCCTATAATATCGCCTATGAATAATATTTTTTCTATGCGCATACTAGATAACTTATTTATATATCATATGATTATCATTAAGTAAATTAAGCAACTGCATTGTATTAATAATTTGTTTTAATTTGTGTTAACTTGTATTAACTTGTATTAACTTGTATTAACTTATGTTAATTTGTATTACTTTTATATTAACTTATATTAATTTAAAGCAAAATGTTTTAACTTATATTAACATGTATTAATTTATATTAATAATTATTAACAGTTATTTGGCAAATTCCGTTGCCCTTGTCTCTCTTATAACCGATACTTTTATCTGTCCGGGATATTGCAGATTTGATTCTATTTTCTTAGCTATATCTTTAGCAAGCATAACTGAATCATCATCGGAAACATTTTGGCTTTGAACGATAACTCTAACTTCTCTGCCTGCCTGAATGACGTAGCTTTTTGCAACGCCTTCAAAAGAGTTTGAAATAGCTTCTAAATTTTCAAGTCTTTTGACATATGTTTCAAACATTTCTTTTCTAACCCCCGGTCGTGCAGCGCTTAATGCATCAGCGGCGGAAACTAAAATTGCTATAACACTGTTCGGCTCTTCATCGTAATGATGAGCTGCTATTGCATGAACAACCTTCGGAGATTCTCCGTATTTTTTTGCAATTTCGGCGCCTATTATTGCATGAGAGCCTTCTACTTCGTGGTCAACGGCTTTTCCTATATCGTGCAATAATCCTGCTCTTTTTGCCTGTTTAACATTCACTCCAAGCTCAGAAGCCATTATTCCGCATAAAAAAGCGACTTCGATAGAATGATTATAAACATTCTGTGAATAGCTTGTTCTGTATTTTAATCTGCCAAGCAATTTTAATATCTCAGGGTGAATACCGTGTACTCCTACATCAAATGTAGCCTGCTCTCCAGCTTCTTTCATAGCCATATTAAGTTCATCTTCAACCTTTGCAACAACTTCTTCAATTCTTGCGGGATGTATTCTTCCATCCGCTATTAATTTTTCAAGAGATAACCTTGCAATTTCTCTTTTTACCGGATTAAATGAGGAAAGGACTACAGCTTCGGGTGTTTCGTCTATAATAAAGTCGACTCCTGTTGCCGCTTCTAATGCCCTGATGTTACGACCTTCTCTGCCTATTATTCTCCCTTTAATATCATCGCTCGGAAGCGGAACGGAAGATATGGTTTTTTCAACAACATAGTCTCCAGCGTATCTTTGAATAGCTGTTGCTATAATTTCTTTAGCTTTTTTGTCACTGATTTCTTTAGTTTCGTCTTCTATTTTTCTTACTGACTTAGCAGCTTCATGCTTTGCTTCCTCAATAATTGAATTAATTAATTCATTTTTAGCTTCTGTAGCCGTCAAACCCGATATTCTTTCAAGTTCCAAAGTTTTTTCATGAAAAACGGATTCTATCTTCTTTTCTTTATCAGAAATAGATTTTTCTGTTTGTATTAAAGATTTTTCTCTTTTTAAAATATCAATCTCTTTTTTTTCGATAATATCGATTCTCTTATCTAAATTGTCCTCTTTTGCGGCAATTCTTTTTTCTAGTCTTATCAATTCCTGATTTTTTTGTTTAATATCTTCATCTGCAGTTTCTTTTAATTTTATAATTTCAGCTTTGGTATTTAATAGAGCATCCTTTTTTATTTCCTCTGCTTTTTTTTCCGCATCGGTAATAATATCTTTCGCCCTAAGCTGACCTTTTTTTAATGAAATATTTTCAATTAATTTATTTGCAAAAAAACCGCCTATAAAAAAAATTATCAAACTAATTATAATTATAATAACCTCTGCCATTATATTATTTTCTCCTTATTATTTCATTGAAAGTAATAATCTGATTTTAATCATTAAATAATTGACATAATAATAATGATAATAACGCTTTTTATGTCATTAAACATTATCTGAACAATTAATAATGCCCTTTTCACATATTAAATAATGCATTTTAATGTCATTTTGAGTGAACTCAATTTCTTTTTTATCATAAATTTGAAAATTATAGCATACACCTACAAAAATAGAATTTTTTTTAGAGCCGGTCAAAACTTTATCATAACATCCTTTGCCGTAGCCTATTCTGTTGCCTGCTCTATCAAATGCGAGACCCGGAATAAAAAAAACATCAATACTGCTGATATCGGTTTCTTTATCACATTTTGGAGACAATATTCCGTAATTATCTTTAACAAGCGTTCTTGTATCTTTGAACTTATAAAAACAAATATCAGAATTTTTTTTACAATACGGTAGATTTATTTTTATATTTTCATATAAAATTCTATCAATGGCTAATTCAATTTTAACTTCATTTTTTATGCTCATATAAAAAGCAGCGGATTTAACTGCTCTTTGTTTTATAAAAACTCGAATGAAATCGGAAATTATATCGCTGCAATAAATAATTTCCTCGTTTTTTAAGTTTAATCTTTTATTTAACATCTCCTGTCTTACAATAATTTTAGAATACATAGCGAATGCAAATATATAAAATATAAAAAAATAATTATATTAAATTCACCGGGTTTATTTTTTAAAACGCTATTTTCCCAGATTTTCACGGTACTATAGAAAGAATAACAATATAAAAATAAAACTGACTATAGAACATAGAACACAAAATAATGTCTTTCTAAATTTCAATTGATGATTTTTTGTAAAGGGATAAAACAGAAAAAGGATAATACGTTTAAAAGGATTTAATGAAATCCCCCCGCATGTGCCGAATAGACGATAAAATTGGACCTATTTAAATAAGGTGGTAATCATATAATAATCCCCATTAAGAATCAAATAGTTAAATTTGTTTCTATCGAGAAAATTAGAGACGATCCCATTCTATCCAACTGTTGGGTCAATTTTAATAATCTAATCGAACACCGCAGGGTTAAGATAATATATATATTGCTAATTAAGATAAACTAGTTAAGTTAAGCTGTAAAACTCTCTGTTAAAAACGAGCTAAACATTTAATAAGTATATATTTTAATAGATTATTTCAAATATTATAAAACTTTATTATACATTTTTTCTTTAAAATTTAATACAAATTTTACTTTACTGTATTTTTTTATTTTAATAATTTAGCCATTTGACGAGTTTGAAATATATTTATAAATATTGTTTACTTTCTCCAACACTCTTGTACTTTCTATATTGGTTTCCAACTGTGTAGAAAGATAATCATCGGCGATATTAAGAGCCGTCAAAACGGCAATATTTAAAGAATCAACGGATTTAGTTTTTTTAGAGACTTCATCCGCTTTATTGTTTATATATGCAGCAAGCTCCTCTAAATATTTCTTTGGTTTATCGCTATTTATTAAATATTTCTGATTTAATATTTTGAGTTCAACAGCGTCACTCATATTTTATTTATAAATAAATATAAAACTAGTTTAAATTAATATTTTCTAAATTATATATAATATCATCAATTTTTTTTATAACTACATCATTATCTGTTTCAATTTCATTTATTTTATTATTTAGCCGATTAATTTCCTCATCTTTAATTTTTGCCTCCGTTAATAATCTATCGCGTTCATTTTTTATTTTTTCAAATGCTTCTTTTAAAAGGATAATTTTCTCTTCAATTAAATTTAAATTTTTAATATCCATTTTTTGCAATCCTGTAAATAAATTATTCATGTAGAATATTTTAAATTTGCGTTGTTTTTAATTTAATTTTTCCCAAGCAGCATGCAATTATAAGAGCAACTCCGCCCGCTTTTTATCACAGTTATATGCTATACAAAGATGTTATCATATATAGATATAATTTAAAACAAAATTATTAACTAACAATACAATATTATTAAAAAATTATTAAAAAGCGGCGGAAGTATATAAATGAGCATACGGTCGGGCGCTTGACGGAACTATTTTATAAAAAGTACCGCTGATTAAATCTTCAGATGACAGATTAAAATCTTTAGCGTATTCTAACAAATATTTTTTTAAGAAAGACATATCGCCGTCATTTGCTTCCAAAAATTCTACTTCTTTTGAATATTTTGAAAAATCTATTTTTTGTTTCAGGTAAATAGCACCTCCATGCATACCGACTCCGAAATATTCACCAACAGATTCTTCAGAATTATCAAGCCCTAAAAGAACCATTACTCCGCCTGCCATATATTCGCCAAAAAAACTGCCTACTTTTCCGCCTATTATTATAACCGGAATTTGTTCATTGTACCCTTTCATGTGAATACCTATGCGGTAGCCGGCATTGCCCCTGATATAAATCCTACCTCCTCTCATACCGTAGCCTACCACGTCTCCTGCGTCTCCGTTAACTGTTATTTTGCCCGCATTCATCGTGTTGCCTATATTGTCCTGAACATTATTATTGACAATAATTGAAGGTCCATCCATAAATACCCCGAGATCGTTTCCCGGCACTCCGTTAACCGTAATGGTAATATCGTCTCCTTTAAGACCGTCACCGATATAATACTGACCATTTACATTTTCAAGAAAAACGTTTTTCACTCCTGATAAAATACTTTCCCTGATAATTTTATTTAATTCTTTATAATGCATATCTTTAGCATCAATTGCTACCATACTGCCTGTTTTTGTATTGCCGCCCGTAGTCATCTAATCACCGAATTATTCAGAAATGTTAAAAATTATTAAATAAATTATACAATTATATATAAAAAAATTAAAAATGAAATTAAAAAATAATACAATTTACACCGTAATCATCGACCATTATTCATTATAGTGAAACAATTATTTTACTCAACACATTGTATTAAAGTATTTGTTTTTCACATGCCTGCATGTTTAATACCAAGCGCTTTTAGTTCAGTAATTATCGACCATTATTCATTATAGTGAAACAATTATTTTACTTAACACATTGTATTAAAGTATTTGTTTTTCACATGCCTGCATGTTTAATACCAAGCGCTTTTAGTTCCGAATCAGTCAATTCAATTCCCCTAAGCCTCTCCTTAGAGCCTCTTAAACTTTCAATGGAATTTACACCCATAGCTCCGAGAACTTCTTTTATTTCATGGCTCCACGCATTTATCAAATTATAAAGTTTTTCTCCATGCTCCTCAGGGTCAAGTCTCCTTGTTAATTCCGGTCTTTGAGTTGTAATCCCCCAGCTACAGTTTCCGGTATGGCATTTTCCGCAAACATGACATCCCATTGTAATAAGAGCGGCTGTTCCTATTGCCACAGCATCCGCACCCAATGCTATGGCTTTAACAGCATCTCCGCTTGACCTTATACTTCCCGCCGCTATTAAAGAAGCTTCATTTCTTATCCCTTCTTCCCGTAATCTCTGGTCTACCTGAGCAATGGCAATTTCTATAGGTATACCCACATTATCTCTAACTATTGTCGGCGCCGCTCCGGTTCCTCCGCTAAATCCGTCAATATATACTATATCTGCTCCGGCACGGACGACTCCGCTAACGATAGCGGCAATATTATGAACTGCTGCGACTTTAACCGAAACTGGCTTTTCATAATTGACAGCTTCTTTTATAGCATAAATCAGCTGTCTTAAATCTTCTATAGAGTAAATATCGTGATGCGGTGCAGGAGATATTGCATCTGTGCCTGCAGGTATCATTCTTGTTCTCGATATATCCGCACCTATCTTTTCACCCGGCAGATGACCGCCTATACCTGGTTTTGCACCCTGACCTATTTTTATTTCAACAGCCGCTCCGCTGTTTAAATAATCTCTATTAACCCCAAATCTTCCGGAAGCAACCTGAACAATAATATTTTTGCCGAAAGGAACCAAATCGTCGTGTAACCCGCCTTCTCCTATATTCATAACTATTCCTAATGCTCTCGCAGCTAACGCCATGACCTTTTGGGCATTCAGAGATATGGAACCGTAAGACATAGGAGCAAATATAAAAGGAGTGGCCAGTTCTATTTGCGGTGGCATCTTATTTTTTAAAACGGGTTGACCTTTTTCGTTAAAATCCAATTCTATCTTAGAAGGTTTTTTACCTAAAAAAGTTTTAAGCTCCATAGGCTCGCGCAACGGATCTATAGGAGGATTTGTGACCTGGCATGCATCTAATAAAATATGGTCAAAATATTTTTTGTATTTCAAAGGGGTTCCCATTCCCGATATAGCAATTCCTCCGGTCTCGGATTGCCTCCATATATTTTTAATATGATAGTCCTGCCAATTCCCATTTTCACGCATAACAGTCGGATTTTTTAATATGGATATGGCTCCTTCAGGACAATAAGTATAGCACCTTCCGCATGCAACACATTTGGAATGGTCTGCTATAATTTTATCGCCGCCGAAACTATATGTCCCCCATCCGCAATTTTGTATGCACCTTTTGCATCTTATACATTTTGCGTGGTCTATAACTGCTAAATATTCGGATTGCACATTCGTAAATGATGATTTTGTCATGAAATAATTAACCTTTGTTTTTGAGATATATTTTCACTATCTATAGTGGTTTTTACAGTTTTTATTATAATAGGTTCGCCTGCTTTAGGAGACCACACAAAATCAGGAAAAGGACAAATTTCACGTATCGACGATTCTTCGGAAGCTATGTATGTAAAATCTCCTTTAGTTCCAGCAACAAGCGGTCTGAGTTTTATTCTGTCGTTTAATGCAACCATTCCGTCAGGATAACCGAATATAATGGCAAAAGGTCCGTTTAGAAGCGCGCTGCCGTATATCTGCCTTAAGGCAGTGTACAGTTCTTTTTGTTCAGGCTCCATTTTGTCAATAGTCTGATAAAAAGGAGCAGCCAAAACATTCATAGCGAGCTCTACCGGAAGCTTATGCTTTCGGATAAGCAAATCTAAAATATATGCTATGACTTCCGTGTCGGTTTTCAAAGCTAAATTATATTTAAACATCTCAAGATATCTTTTGTTAATACCGTAAGAAGATATTTCGCCGTTATGAACAATTGACCAATCCAGAAGCGTAAATGGATGTGCTCCGCCCCACCACCCGGGAGTATTAGTAGGAAATCTGTTATGAGCCGTCCACATATAGCCTTCTACGTTATCGAGCATATAAAAATCTGCTATGTCTTCCGGATACCCGACACCCTTAAATGCCCCCATATTTTTTCCGCTTGAGAATACATAAGCTCCGTCGTAATCAGAATTAATAAGCATAACGCTTTTGACAACGAAATCATCATCCTTTAGTTCACTGAAAAGTCTATCTTCGCGGTCGCTTTTTGGTTTCATAAAGTATCTGTGAAGTATAGGATGGTCATTAATTTTAGAAGTCTTAAAAATCGGAATGGATTCCTGTTTTTCAATTATAAAATTATTTTTAAAATATTTTTCGGTAGCTTCCTTAGCGGCAAGGTCGTCATACATAACGTGGAAAGCATAAAGTTCCGAATATTCGGGATAGCAGCCGTAAACTGCAAACCCGCCGCCGAGACCGTTTCCTCTGTCGTGTTCAAGAGCTATAGCTTTCTTAATATCTTCACCATTAGTTCTTATTTTTTTTACATTTATAATGCCGCACAATCCGCATCCTGCTATGTCATGCTCTATTGAGAAATTATTTTTTAATCTAAGCAATTTTTTATCCTCGAAACAATTATTTGAATAAAATATAATAATTATATTTAATTTTAATTATATACATATGTTCTGCATATATGTTAGCATATATATGTGTTTTATACAATGTTTATAAAATATTTTCGTCTAAAATTTTTTTAAAATCCTCGGCGATATTTTTTTTAACAGGGGGAAGACCTAATTTTTTTCTTGCTCCTTCTTGCGGTTCACCAAGCCTTAACGTTTTAAAAAATAATTCTTCCGCTTTTTTTACTGCCGGCGGATTTACCTGATTTTTTATAGCAATATTTTTTAAAGTTGTAAGAACGGTTTCCCAGCTATAATTTTGCGGGCAGAGTTCAGAGCACGTATGACACTCTAGACATTCCCAGATAATCTTGGAACACATAGCGCGTTCAACATCATTGTCCAATATCATTTTAATTATTAGCGGAGGGTCATAAGACGCAAAGTTCAGCGACATGGGACAATCATTTCTGCAAGCCTGGCAATTGTAGCACCTGACCAAAGATTCTTTATCGAACATTAGCGAATAGTCTTTAAATATCTTTGATAAATTAAATTTATCAATAAATTTTTTCGCTTTTACTTTATGCATTTCAATAAGCTCTTCCGTACCTTCTATGCCGAAAGCAAGGCACATAAGCTCTTCCAATGTTATAACCGGAATATCGTATTTCGAACCTTCTCTTACAAGCATAAATTGATTTGTATCAAATTGAGTAAAACAAGACGGACACACAGTCGTCAAAACATCAACCGAGGCCTCTTTTATAGCATCCATTTTAATTCTTGTCATAACTAAAGCTTTCTCGTGTTCATTGACTCTATCTAAAGACTGACCGCAGCACATCATTTTATTGTTGTAATTTACTACCGTTGCTCCCAACGCTTTTAAAATATTATCATATTTTACAGGCTCGAACGGGCTGTCAAAATTTATGACGTGAGAAGGCCTTACAAGATGACATCCGTAATGAATTGCAATTTTCAAGCCTCTTAACGGATATTTCACGTTTGCTTTAATTCTATTAACGCCAACCTCATCATGAAGATACTCTATTAAATGAGAGACAGAGGAAGTTCCTGAAAAATTTAATCCTATTTTATCAAGTTTTTTATTGAGCTCTTTCTGGTAATTAGGGTCGGATATAACTTTTGCTCTTGCCTGTTTTAGATTAGAATAGCATCCGGTGCAAACGGACATAATATTAACATTTTCATTTTCAGCAAGAGCTATATTTCTAATAGCAGTCAAATCAAATAAGGTTTCATCTATATTTTTAACTAACGATTTTTCCGGACAGCATGTAAAAGAATCTATGTCTTTATATTTGATTTCCAATTTGTCTAATACTAGACGCGTAGCTTTCTCCATAAAAGGAAATTTTGCCTGAATTGTACATCCCCAAAAAAAAACATTTTCTTTACTCATAATTTTATATATTTATTTATATATTTATTTATATTTATTTGTATTTATTTATATATTTATTTATCTTTATTTATATATATTTATATATATTTATATTTATTTATATATTTATTTTTAGTTAATTAAATTAACGTCATGATAATTATTCAGTATATTATAATATATTTTGTTATATTTTAATATAATAAAATTCGTATATAAAATTATATAAAAGTAATTTTAATTTAATATAACCATTGATACGCTCTTAAAATACTTATAAAAAGAATAAATAGATAATAATATGCTTAATAAAATTAACCAGTAGCCTATAACTCCAAAATTAATATGGAAATGTGTATAATACACAAGCAAAAATAAAATACCAAACATTTGGAAGACCGTTTTCCATTTGCCTATTTTGCCCGCAGGAATAACTAATCCCTTTTCGCCTGCAATTGCTCTTAAACCAGTAACAAATATTTCCCTAATTATTATTATAGCAACCATCCATGCCGGAATTCTATGTAAGGGTATAAGCATGATAAGTATGGTGACAACCAATATTTTATCTGCAATAGGGTCGAGAAAAATACCGAAGGTCGTAATAATGTTTCTTTTCCTTGCAATGTAGCCATCTATAAAATCTGTTCCCATAGCCAGAATAAAAAGTAAAGCGGCGTATAATTCATAAATCTCATGATTAAAAAACAATAATACAAAAATAACAGGAACGATTAATATCCTGCACATAGTCAAAATGTTAGGCAAATTATAAATATTATTATTTTTATTCATTATTTTAACCAATTTTAATTATTCTTTTGATATTCATTATAATAATCTACAACCTCTTTGACATAATTCTGTGTCTGTGTGTATGGAGGTATCCCGCCGTATTGCTTAACCGCATTTTTGCCTGCATTATACGCTGCAAGAGCTAAAGACAAATTTCCATTGTATTTAACAATAAGGCTCTTTAAATACTCTGTTCCTGCATAAATATTTTGTGCGGGGTTAAAAGGATTGGACACATCAAGCATTCTTTGAGTTGCGGGCATAAGCTGCATAAGTCCTTCAGCACCTTTATCGGATACAGCCGATTTTTTATATCCTGATTCCGCTTTTACAACTGCGGAGATGAGACGGCTGTTTACACCAAATCTTTTTGCAGCACTTTGAATCAATTTTCTATATTTTTGGAACTTATAAGATTTATTTTTGTATTTAGATTCAGTGCGCATAAAAACTTTATAGCCGTTTGAAACAGGTACATTGGAAAAATATACAGTTCCGTTTTTTCCGCGCTTCATATAAATATTTGCTTCTGCATTATTTAAATAAATAAGCGGTAATATTAAAACTAAAATTAGCAGAATAGGTATAAAAAGAGCTTTGTTTATTTTTTTGAGCGATAATACTGAAATTAAAATTAGCAGAATAGGTATAAAAAGAGCTTTGTTTATGCTTATTTTTTTTAACTGCTGTTTAGCATTAAATAATTCTTTGTAAAAAATTTTCATAAATTTTTTTTGCCCTACATGCTTTCTTTTAAAATGGCATTCATAGCTGCAGCGGCTACTGCGCTGCCGCCTAAATTTCCGACATTACTCACTGACGAAAAAAAAACATCTTTTATGAGGATTCTTTTGGATTCATCTGCGCCTACAAATCCCACGGGCATACCTATTATAAGTTTCGGTTTATAGTTAAGAGATTTAAATAATATTTTGCATGTATTCATTGCTTCTAACAAAGCGGTAGGAGCATTCCCGATGATTATAAAATCAGGTAAATTTTCAATAACAGCAATCCTAATAGAGTAAGCCGATTTTGTAATTAAATGAAAATCCGCCGTATTATTAAATACCGATTTTAAATTATAAATTGACATTAAATGAACAAATTTTTCATTTAATTCTTCGCTGCTTAAATCTATATAGCAATTTGTTTCCGTAATAACTTTTTTATTAACGGTGCTGCTTATTCCCGCTCTTGTCATCTTGCTATCGCAAACTATTTTTATAGATTTATTTAAGTTGGATTGCTCTTTTATAAAATTAACGGATTCGGCAATTGAATTTTCAGTAAAAGAAACAGTCTTTGAATAAGTAATGTCGCTTGAAGCGTGTATCATCCTTTTCACTACGTTTTTTTCAAATTCAGAATAATTATTATTAAAAAATTCATCATCCGCAAGCAATGAATTTATTATTGAGATACTTTCGCTGTAAATATTTGTTCCTAAGTTAGAATTTGTCATATCCATGATATTTATTATTTATTATTGCATATTATTATATATTATATGTTTTATGATTAATACATATAATAATATGAAATGTTTTTATTATTTATTTATTTTAATTCTTTTTATTTGTTTTTATTATTTACTTGTTTTTATTGGTTATTTGTTTTATTTATTTATTTTAATTATTTAATTGTTTCAATTGGTTATTTGTTTTATTTATTTATTTTAATTATTTAATTGTTTCAATTGGTTATTTGTTTTATTTATTTATTTTAATTATTTAATTGTTTCAATTGGTTATTTGTTTTAATTAGTTATCTGTTTTTATTATTTATTTATTTTAATTATTTAATTCTTTTTATTAGTTAATTGTTTATTATAAAAATTTATACGCTAATTTTCAATGATAATATAATATAAGTTGTGTTATTACGCATTTAAATTATATAATATTAAAATAAACTAAACAAATAAAATAATTCAAAAATTTGAAATTCTAATAATAACAATCATTTTTATGAACAATAAAAAATCAATTTTTTGCCTTTCATTAAAAGAATTAGAAACTTTTTGCATAAAAAATTCTGCAAAAAAATTTAATGCTTTTCAAATAATGAAATGGGTTTACAGCACTAGAATATATGATTTTAATGATATGACAAACATTTCAAAAAGTCTTAGGGAAACTCTTAACTCCAATTTTAATTTTAAACTGCCGGAAATCACAGCTAGTTTTAAAGAAGACACAACTGACGGCAACTATTCAATGAAATATCTTATCAAACTTGACGATGGTTGTACCATTGAATCTGTATTCATTGATTACGGCAAAAGAAAAACATTATGTGTTTCATCTCAGGTAGGATGTAAAATGCTTTGCGATTTTTGCAGCACCGGAAACTTTGGTTTTCAAAGAAATTTAACATCAAGTGAGATAATATCTCAAATTTTATTGATAGAAAATGAATGTAAAGTTAAAATTACTAATATAGTCTTTATGGGTATGGGCGAACCTCTAGATAATCTGTTTGAAGTAAAAAAAGCCCTTGAAATTATTTCCGACCCCAACCTCATAGGGGTAGCACGCAGAAAAATTACAATTTCAACATGCGGCATAATAGATAAACTAATCGAGATAAGAGATTTAAGATATAAAATTGCTATATCTTTAAATGCTTCAAATAATTATTTAAGAAATAAAATTATGCCTATTAATAAAAAATATCCCATAGAAGACATCGTAAAATTTATAAGCTGCGGAAAATATTTCGGACATAATAAAATAACTTTAGAATATGTTTTAATAAAGGATTTTAATGATTCAATAAATAATGCAAAAGAACTGATAAAATTGTTTTTTCCGCAAAATGTCAAATTTAATCTAATCCCGTTTAATAAATTTGATATTAAAAATACAGAACTATCAAAGACCGCTTACGGCAAACTGACTGAAAATAATTACGAAAGAACAAGCGAAACTGCCTATAATAATTTTCAGGATAAACTAATGAAAGCCGGATTCGTAGTAACAATAAGACATTCCAAAGCCCAAAGTATTTACGGAGGATGCGGGCAGTTAAAAGGGTCGCTGTGAAACAAATCGCACATCGCCGCTCAACGTTCAATCGCAAAAAGTTAAATTAATATATAGCGAAGTGATACTGATACTAAATAAACAATAAACAACTCGGCAAGTTGTATAACGCCTTTTATCAACACCTAGTTAACGATATAGTGTTCCTAATAAATAATAACCGGCACTGCATATAAAAATCGATATTTTTAGTTAATTTGTTTATAAACTGGAAGATAATTTGCCGTAATATTTATAATATATTATAATATAATTTTTAATACAAATAAGTAATATTAATATTATATTTATGTCCTCAAAAAAATATTCCATAGCAATAGATTTAGGAACCACAACGGTGGCGGCTGCTTTAATAGATAAAAAAACCAATAAAGTAATCCTGGAGAAAAGTTCTACTAATCTACAGTACCCTGATTTTGGATTAGATTCGATAAAACGAATACAAAACGGTCTCGATAAACAATCGGTCAAAAAATTGCAGGAAAAAGCATTTTTGACAATCAGCAATCTTTTAAATTATTTTATAAAAGAATTATATATCGAGCCGGCTGATATAGCTGAAATTGCTCTTGCCGGAAATACCGCAATGGAATTGGCTTTTTGCGGGAAACCTTTGTTCGAGCTTTCAATACCCCCCTACAGACCTGCTTTCGATATTATATTTCCAAAAAAAACAAGTGAAATAGGGCTATACATGGGAACTAAAAATTTAACCTCAAATTTAAACTCTGCGGATTTGACAATAAATATTTTATCCGATTATTCCGGCAACAATAATCTTAGTAATGATGATGGCAACAAGAATAGTGATAGTAACAAGAATAGTGATGGTAATAGTGATAAGAATAGTGATAAGAATAGTGATAATAATAATAGCAAAGATACATTGAATAGCGATTTATTTATATTTCCCATTTTAGACGGATTTGTCGGGGGCGATACAGTATCGTCTATTTATTATTTAGACCTGCTCAATAGAGAAAACCCCGCTTTTATTGCAGATTTTGGAACAAATGTGGAAATTGCAATCGGGAACAAAAATAAAATTTTCACAACATCGGCGCCGGCGGGACCAGCCTTTGAAGGAGGAAATATAAAACACGGAATGCTGGCGCAAGGCTCTGCTATTTCCTCTATTGAACTGAAGAACGGTCTATTTAATTTTAAAACAATTGACGGCTCAAAAATTCCGGAAGGGATTTGCGGAAGCGGTATAATCGATTTAATGGCTTCTTTGCTCCGTGAAAAAATAATAGATAAAAACGGCAGGATTATGCCTCAAGAACTTATTGATTCAGAAAGTTATTCAGTAGTGAACAGCGGGCTGAACAGCGAAGAAAATGAAGTCGTAATCTACAGAAACAGCAAAACAGATATAAGATTTTATCAGGAAGACGTAAGACAGTTTCAATTTGCAAAATCTGCCGTAAAATCTGCGGTTGAAATACTGCTGAATAAATATAAAATCGATATTAACGATGATTTTAATGTTTATATAACCGGTTCTTTCGGCAATTATATTAAAAATGAAAATATAGATATTATAGATATCTTCCCTTTTAAAAATAAAAAAATAAATTATATTTTCGACAGTTCTCTTGAAGGATGTAAAAAATATTTAATTACCGCTCATTCGATAAGGACACAAGATATATCAAAAATTATGACTATTTCAAAGAACTTTCCGCTGTCAGGAAGCAAACTTTTTGAAAAATTATTTATTAAAAATTTATTGTGGGAATGATATGCAAATAAAAATATTTGAAGACGAAAAATTAAATACAGAATTCTTCCACGGCACAAATTTCATCAAGGTATTTTCATCATACTCCAAGCCATTGGTAATCAAAGATATAAAGGGCGATATAATTTATATGAATGAACAGGCTAGAACACTAAGACTCTCAACTAATGACGATATCTGTATGTCTTTTAACGAAGAATTGCCTGATGAAATAAAAGCACTTAATAAATCCGGATTATTGTCTATCAATAAAATTATTAATACAAGGCCAGTCAATTTAATCTCTCAAAAGAAATACTTTCAAATTGAAACCATAACGCTTTTTAATGATTTTGGATTATTTAACGGCACATTAGTCATATTTTTTGATATGACTAAAATAGCAGAAAATATTATTAAAATTGCCAAAATTAATAATTACAAAACATATGACGAATTAACCGGTTTCTTGCTAAAGGAGCAATTTGATGAAATCGCCGAAAAAGAGGCTGAAAGATGTAAGCGATACGGCGTAACTTTTTCAGTAGCATGTTTCAGTTTTGAAAATTTAGTACTAATTGGACAGTCTTACGGACAAGAAAAGCTAAATAAACTGATTAAATACTATGGAATGTTTTTAAATCAGAAGTTCAGAAAAACAGATTATCTTTTTAGATTTGATTTTAATGATTTTTATGCAATATTAACTCATACCGATTTAGACGTGGCATTAATAAAATTCAAAAAAATAAAAAAGTCTATATCTGAAGCAGTAAAATTTAACGGAGCATTGCAGCCTGTGTTATATTACGGAATTTCCGAATTTGATATTAAAAGACATTTTAAAAATTGGGGCATTCTTGTAGACGAAGCCAAATTAGAATTTGAAAAAAACAAAACATTCAATTTCAGAAAATTTTAGAAAATTTACGCAAAACACACGTTTATACCCCATTCAACATAATATTACATAATATTGTCTAATTAGATTAATAATATTTGGATTATTTTAGATTAATAATATTTAAATTATCTTAGATTAATAATATTTGGATTATCTTAGATTAATAATATTTGGATTATCTTAGATTAATAATATTTGGATTATTTTAGATTAATAATATTTGGATTATCTTAGATTAATAATATTTAAATTATTTTAGATTAATAATATTTGGATTATCTTAGATTAATAATATTTAAATTATCTTTCATATTTACATCGGATGCTTGACTATTTAGTATTTTTCCGACCTTGTAAAGCGGTTCTCCGGCATCTTTAAATAAATTTTCAAGAACAGCAGCCTGAGCTTCCGATATACAAATTAAAAGCCCGCCCGATGTCTCTGCGCCAAAGGCAGCCCATGCAAGATTTTCATCAACATTTTCTTCAATATTGACATATTGAGAAAAGAATTTTCTATTCCGTTTTGTACCTGCAGGGTTAATTCCTTTCTGTATTAATTCTAAGCTTCCGCTAATCAGGGGAAGACTTTCAAGATTTAATTCGCAAGAAACACCACTCGCGAGCATCATTTCTGATGTATGCCCTATGAGACCGAATCCTGTAATATCGGTCATGGCATGCACCTTTTTTCTTAAAGAAATAGCTAATTCTGATGCTGTTTTATTTAATTTTGCCATAGAACAAACAGCTTCATCTAAAACCGACTGTTTTAATAAATCAGTAGATAACGCGCTGACTATAAACCCTGTTCCTAATTTTTTAGAAAGATACAAAATATCACCGGGCTCAGCCCCTTTATTAGAATATATCTCATCTATTCCGCATATGCCCGTGACGCTCAGACCGTATTTCAGCTCTTTATCGTCAATAGAATGTCCGCCAAGAAGCGCTGCGCCGGATTCATTTATTTTGTCCAGTCCTCCAAGCAATATTTTTCTAAAAACATCTTTTTCAACATTTGTTATAGGAAAACATGCAATGTTTAAAACAGTTATAGGGTGTCCGCCCATAGCATAAACATCGGATAGCGCATTGGCTGCCGCTATCTGTCCAAAGGCATAAGGCTCATCCACAACAGGCGTAAAGAAATCTACAGTCTGAATAAGACACCTGTCGTCCGATATTTTATATACACCGGCATCGTCTTTGTAATTAAAACCCACCAGAACATTATCATTCAACAAAACAGGTAATTTATCAATTATTATAGATAGGTCCTCCGGACCTAATTTGCACCCTCAGCCGTGAGCGGATGTCATAGATGTTAATTTATATTTTTTATTTGTCATAAAATTTAATTAATAAAAAAGTATGGTTTATATATGGTATGATTTATATTTAGTATCATTTATATTTAGTTTATATATAATATGATTTATATATGGTTTAACATAGTATCATTTATATTTAGTTTATATATAATATGATTTATATATGGTTTAACATAGTATGATTTATATTTAGTTTATATATAATATGATTTATATATGGTTTAACATAGTATCATTTATATTTAGTTTATATATAATATGATTTATATATAGTTTAACATAGTATGATTTATATTTAGTTTATATATAATATGATTTATATATGGTTTAACATAGTATGATTTATATGTAGAATGGTTTTAAGATTATGGCATTTTGCTGCCGGCTATTAAATATTCTAAATCTTTATCGGTAAATTTGATGCCGCCGCCTACAAAAAGTGACCTATTGTTGTGTTTGCTAAAAATATCATCGTACCCCGTATCTACAAAAAGATGCCGTAAAAACGTATAACTCACGCCTGCATTGACGTACGCTTCTGCAGAACCGTTATTAGAATTAAATCCGAAAGCTCTTGCGTATAATTTTAAATTTCTATTCGTATCAGGAACATAATAATTAACGCCAACCCCTCCGGTTGAGTACATAAGCCCCCCCAAAAAAGTCCAATTATAAAAATTTTTAGCAATTTCTGCATTAAATTTAAGACTATTAGAATTGGAATATTGTGTTGTATTAGTTGTGACACTTGAAGGATAAAACTGCCCTGACGGCGGGTTATTAGTTGTATATGTAGTAGTCTGAGTTTCTCCATACGAATTGCCATAATTAATAGGCGTTGAATCTACACCAAGAATATAATAATGGCCGGGAGAAGGTTGAAGTTTGACATTAACTTCTGTGACAGAACCGTTTGTATGGTCTAAGTATTGGGAATTTATATTCATTCCAACCTTAAAACTATTAAAACCACCAACTAAATTATTAATGCCTTTAAGCGAACCGTTAAGATTATCGTATACAGAGCTCCTATTTACAAGCTTGCCTAAAGTCCCTCTGCCTTTATTTATTTTTGAGGATATACCGTATATTTGATTTAGAGACAATTGAAGCTGTTTTGTGTCTTTTCTGATATGTACCAGGCTTCTATTAATATTAGACTTATTTTTAGTTAGAATATCGCCTAAATTTGCCGATACTATTTTAATGTTATCGGTAATAGAAGGAAGCTCCTGCCTTAAATTATCGGATATTGCCCTAAAATTATGAATTGTTTTTGTCAAAGCTCTATCGTTTTCAACGGTCAATCCATTAATATTGCGGGAAAAACCGGCGAAATTAGTCATTATTACATTAAAATTCTTTTGATTTAAATATACTAATCTGTTTAAATTATCCGAAAGTTCTGCAATATTTGCCAATATTGCTTTTATTTTATGTTCGCCTGTTTTAGTGCCGATTGATTTTTTTAGCGATTTTGTAACAGCCTCAAGATTATCCGCGGTTTTTGCAAATTTTAAAATCAGGGAAGACATATTTTCAGGCGACTTATAGCTTTTTATTATCTCATTTTCGGGCACAGGTTTTGACGATAAAGCCTGAGCAGTATTAGCAGGAGTAATAGATATATAGCTTTCTCCCAATAAACTCATAGACCTTATCGAAGCGGTATAGTCAGGATAAATTTTATATTTAGAATTTATTTCCATATAAACATGCGCCTGACCATTTTCGAGTTTAATCTTTTTGACCGTTCCAACCTTGATTCCTGCCATCTCAACATTTGTTCCGATACCTATGCCGTTTGCAGATGCAAAATATGTAGAAATGATATATGTAGGCGGTTTAAAAAGGTTAATCTTACCGACTTTCATAGAAAAAAAAACGAGTATTAATAAAATCGCGACGGTAAAAAGACCAACCTTTGTTTCTTTATTTAATTTCATGATACATCAAAGATAAAAATAGATTCAATTTATTTAATATCAGTCGTTTTTTTTTGATATATTTTGCTATAGACCAAACAAAATTACATCATATAACTATAGGACCAATCATACTCCCTGTTACAAATTGTCTTACAACAGGATTATCAGATGTTTTAAATTTTTCGGCATCTCCTTTCTCAATTATAGCACCTTCATATAACATTGCAATAGTATCCGCTGTTTTATACGCTCCTTCAATGTCATGGCTTATAATAATGCCTGTATATTTAAAGTGCTTCTGCGTTGAAATTATGAGATTATTGATTACATCCGACATTATAGGGTCAAGCCCGGTGGTAGGTTCGTCAAAAAGAACCGTCTCTGGCTCTAATATCAAAGCCCTTGCGACTGCCACCCTTTTTCTCATACCGCCGGACAATTCTGCCGGCATTTTTGATTCAATCCCGCTCAAACCGACATCATTTAAAGCGGATATTACTTTTTTTACAACATCCCCTTCAGATAATTTCAAATGCTGTCTTAAAGGAAATGCCACATTTTCAAAAATATTAATTGAATCAAACAATGCTCCATCTTGAAACACCATTCCAAATTTTTTTCTTAATTCGTTCAGCTCTTTCTTATTTATGGAGTTTAGGTCAATATCGTTGAATAAAACTCTGCCTGAATCGGGTTTTAAAAGCCCTACTATATGCTTCAGCATAACGCTTTTGCCTTCCCCGCTTCTGCCTATTACAACGGTAATTTTCTTATCTTCAAAACTTATATTTAGATTATTCAGAACCTTAACGTTTTTAAAAGATTTATTTATATTCTCAAGAATTATCATTTACATAAGTCCTAAATAAAATAACGTTCCGACATTAATCTATTTAATTTAATCTAATTTAATTTAATTTAATAAGCAAAAATTAATCTATTTAATTCTTAATTAAGTTTAATAAATCTAACATTAGTCTATTTATTTTTATTAATTAATTTAATAAATCTAATATATATATTATATTAGATATTAGCTCATATATAATATGCATATCATTTATTTATATTTATGATTAGAATAATATCGAGGTCAGAATATAATCGGCAAAGAGGATATAAATTGAACTTAGTACAACCGCCTGCGTCGTGACTCTGCCTACGCCTTTAGAGCCGCCTGATGCCTCAAAACCTTTAAAGGTGCTTATTGTAGCAAGTATAATTCCAAAAAACACTGCTTTAAGCAGACCATTATAAATATCGCTGAGTTTAATATATTTATAAATCATATCGACAAACACCGCGCCGTTTAATCCAAGGAAAAATTTATAAACCACATACCCTCCAAATATTCCTATAAGGGATGTAACAATTGACATTATAGGGAGCATTACCATAGAAGCGATGATACGAGGCACGGAAAGAAAATAAAAAGGGTCAACAGCCATCACTTCAAGAGCATCTACCTGCTCCGAAATTTTCATGGTGCCTATTTCCGAAGCCATAGAAGAACCGCATCTGGCTGTAATCATTAATGCGGTCAAAACAGGTCCTAGTTCCCTGGTCATTGCAAGTGCGACAGTAGGACCAATCATATACGTGACACCTACAATCCTGGCTGCGTAATAAGCCTGAAGAGATAAAACCATTCCTACAAAAAGACCTGTTAATCCGACAATATAAAATGAATCCATTCCTATGAAAGCCATCTGGTCAAAAAGATTGTTTACATTCACGGAATATCGTAAAATAGATAAAATGCAGTTCCACAAATATATAATTAAGGAACCTAACTCATTTATTATATATAAAACGAACAACCCTATTTTTTCAAAATAACGTAATATAAAATCCATATGTTTTTAATTTTTATAATTTACTCTTCAAGTTCGACATGCCAGTAGGCACTGTCTGCGATATTAAGAAACGGCATCCATTCTTTGT
The DNA here is from genome assembly GCA_021809845.1 of bacterium. Lineage (GTDB taxonomy): Bacteria > SZUA-79 > SZUA-79 > Acidulodesulfobacterales > Acidulodesulfobacteraceae > Acididesulfobacter. The sequence continues at coordinate 23,069 of JAJZJW010000012.1, forward strand.
ATAATATATTTGTCAAAGATATG
>JAJZJW010000012.1:23191-67225 GCA_021809845.1 bacterium
AAATCCATATGTTTTTAATTTTTATAATTTACTCTTCAAGTTCGACATGCCAGTAGGCACTGTCTGCGATATTAAGAAACGGCATCCATTCTTTGTATAATATATTTGTCAAAGATATGTGATAATTATGAAATCCATATGTTTTTAATTTTTATAATTTACTCTTCAAGTTCGACATGCCAGTAGGCACTGTCTACGATATTAAGAAACGGCATCCATTCTTTGTATAATATATTTGTCAAAGATATGTGATAATAAGGGGACCATTCCGGTTTTCTGGGCTTCCGGATTAAAATCATTCCAGCTTCTTCCGGTGTTCTGCCGCCCTTAATTCTATTGCATTTAATACAGCTGCAGACAACATTTTCCCATGAGGATATTCCACCGTATGTTCTTGGAATTACATGGTCTAAATTTAAATCATTTTTTTTAAATTCTTTTCCGCAATATTGACATTTATTTTTGTCCCTGAAAAATATATTGGCTCTCGAAAATTTTATATATCTTTTCGGTATTTTATCGTACTCGGCAAGAAGAATTACCCTTGGCACTCTAATTAGCCTGTCCACAAGACCTATCGATTGAACATTGTCCGTAACGGATATTTCTTTCCATGAATCAAAAGTGAATGTGCGATAATTTTCGTCAACAGCCTTGGCAGCTCCTTGATATAAAAGGATAAAAGCCCTTTTAAGAGAAGTTACATGCACCGGCAAAAAGGATTTATTCAGAACTAATACACTGGAAGATAGCATAAGTAAACCCGCATATCGTATATTAAAATTAAAACGATAATGTTATTACTATAATATCACATTATTAAATTATTTTATATACATAATATTAATATTAATATATAAATACGATAAATAAGCATCGTGCAAATGTGTCTTGCTATTTAACTTATTGAACTTATTTGACTTATTTGACTTATCTAACTTAATATTTGAGCAACTTTTATAAAATTTCCGATTATATCGTTTATATCGTTATCTAAAACAGTCCTTAAATCAATTAGAAATTTACCGTCTTTGATTTTTCCGATAATAGGTATCTGTAAACTTCTGAATATTTCGCTTAATTTTTCAGCCGCAAAAAATTTATGAGTAACAGATAAGCAATATGTTTTCATTTCATAATCTGGCATTGCTCCGCCTCCAACAATGCTAAAATCTTCTATAATAGTAAAAATATACATTGTTTTATATGCGCTTTCAAGCTTTTTGACCTTATTCAAAAGCTTTAACCCTCTTTTTTTAATTTCTAAAATATTTTGAGATAGCATACGAAGTGTCGGAATATTCTTAATAGCGTTATTTATGTCTAAATATTCAAACAATACAGCTTCAAGCGCCGCCAAAGTCATTTTGTCAATCCTGAAAGCTCTGTTTAATGGGTTTTTTGCAATCAAATCAACATATTCTTTTTTACCCGCAATAATACCGGCCTGCGGTCCGCCAAGAAGCTTATCTCCGCTGAATGTTACTATGTCAATTCCTGCATTGATAACTTCCTGAGCAGTAGGCTCTTTTGGAAGACCGAATCTTTCAAATTTGATAAAACTTCCCGAACCAAGATCTTCCATGACAGGAATATTGTATTTTTCCCCTATTTCTACAAGCTCTTTAGAATTTACTTCATGAACAAATCCTGTCATTTTAAAATTGCTGTGGTGAACTTTAAGCAGCAGTGTTGTATTTTCGTTTATTTTTGCTTCATAATCGTTGATTTTAGTTTTATTTGTAGTTCCGACTTCTATAAGCTGCGCTCCGGACGCCTTCATTATATCAGGAATTCTAAACGAACCGCCTATTTCAACAAGCTCGCCTCTTGAAACTATAACTTCTTTTTTAATTCCTGCGGCAAAAGTATTTAACGCCATGAAAACAGCGGCGGCATTATTATTAACTACAATAGCCGTTTCACAATTTAAAATTCTTTTAAGTAATATTTCTACATGGGAATATCTTTTCCCCCTCATTCCTTCTTCAAGATTGAATTCAAGATTTGAATATGAGGAAGAGATTTTAGAAACATTTTCGACCGCTGTTTTTGGCAAAATAGACCTGCCGAGGTTAGTATGAACAACAACTCCGGTGCCGTTAATAACCCTTTTAAGACTAAATGAAAAATTATTAAAATAATCTTTCAGCAAAAACGCAAAATGCTTTATTTTAAAAAAATTATCTTCAAGTATTATGTTGTCTCGAAGATTTATTTTTATTTTCTCTTTTTCTTTTGACAATATTTCTTCTAATTGAGCTTTTACGACATTATACGAATATTTGTCTATTAATTTTTTAACATCTTCATCTTGTAAAATTAATTGAATCTTCGGAAATTTTCTAAAATATTCATTTAATGTTGAGTTTAAGATTGAGTTATCCATAATTTACTATTTTATTAATATCTTTTATTTTTACTAACATTGAAAGATTTAAATGAATTTCCTGCATAAAAAGATAAAATATTTTCTAAAAAGTTAAGACAGTCTCTTAAAACATACTCTTTAGCATTTAATTTTGAAATTATTGAAGTATTAGAATTTGCCATAAGATTAATAATTTTAACGGCGCTAATAGGCAAATTTATTGTTTTTACAGTTTTAGCACAATTGCTGCAGACAACCCCGCCTTTTGCTACGCTGAAAGTAAAATAATTATCGATATTTTTCTGCGAACATAATGTGCATGTGTTAAAATTAGGAAATATCCCGCTATGCTTTAAAAAATTAGAAATAAAATAAAGTTCATGCTTCAAAATAATATCTTCCTCGCAATCGTTTCCGACAGCATCATTTAAACTCATATATACATCTCTTAGCAAATTAAAAATCATTATATTTTTGTCTTTTTCAGGAACAAGCGCTTTTGTAATCTCCAAAAGTTTTGATATAGACGTATAAGCATTTATATTTTTTCTGATATTTTTATATTCTTCGACAGAATCTACTTCGTAAAGTATTGCCAGCGACATTCCCGCTTTTTCGTAAAATTTTATATTGGTCAGCATAGCGGGTTCAAGTTTTCCAAGAAATCTCTTTTTGCTTTTTCTTGCATTATTTGCAAAACAAACAATTTTTCCATAATCTTCGGTAACATAGACTATTAATAAGTCAGCCTCATTCATTTTTTTTATAGAAACAATAAAAGATTTTGATGATAATACATTCATTAAAATTATCTTCCGAATTGCAAATATTTAAATTAAATTATTTTTTTAAATGAATATAATTAATTATATAACCTATTCCAACAGACACATATTTTATTATTTTATAATTTTTTTATTACTGTTTTTTATTACTGTTGCCTATAGTTCTATATATTTTATTACCTGCCGGAAAAAAAAACAACGCATATTCCTGCAATAATAACAAAAACCCCAAACCATCTTTTAATTCCTACTTTTTCTTTTAAAAAAAATTTTGAAAGCAAAAGCACAATAATGTAACCGCTCGATAAAAGCGGGTATGCTATGGACAGCGGGAGTTTAGACAATGCCAGAAGATAAAACAAGGTGGCAAAAAACAGAATGACCAATGCACTGAAAATAAATGGGTTAAAAAATACAAGGATAGATTTAAAACCTATTTTCAAATGTTCCTCTCTCACTTTACCTGACCCTATTTTTTGCAAAAGCTGCCCAAACGATGAAAAAATGACGGCAAGAATCATATAATAGTATGGATTCATGATGTTTTTTATAATATAAATAATAAAAAAAAATTATTGTAATTCAACTTGATTTTTATTTAACTTAATTTATTTAATTTTAATTTATTTAACTTGATTTATTTAACTTGACTTAACTAACTTGGTTTAACTAACTTGACTTAACTAACTTGACTTAACTAACTTGGTTTAACTAATTTGACTTAACTAACTTGGTTTAACTAACTTGACTTAACTAACTTGGTTTAACTAACTTGGTTTAACTAACTTGGTTTATTTAATTTTAATTAATAATTGTTTAATTATACAATAATTTTTTCTAAATTGGAAAGTTCTGTATAAGTCGAAAATATGTAAAGTTTTTTTAATTTTTTTTTATTATTGTGAGCATAACAATTATAGTTATTGCATACGCTGTTGCAATTGTATCGGTCAGCAGCGTAACTTTGCCCGGCATTACTGTTTTTTTTATTGATATTATTATTTTTTCCATTATTAAGTTTATTGTTTATATTTGTGCTAATATCTTCCTTAAGTTTATCTATACAATAATTATTATCTGATATTGAATTTATAATTTCGTTAAATGCTTTTTTAACGCTATGGTTTACTTTTATTTTTTTTATGTCTATTCCTGCGGTTTTAAGCCTTATAGCCATATCGTACGGTCTAAGTCCCGTAATTATAATATTATTAAATTTATTCATATATTTTTCAAAATTTACATCCCAAATCCATGAAACATCCCTACCATCAGCATCTCTGTCGGAAAAAGCAAATAAAGCATCAATACAATCATCTTTTTCAAATATCTTTTCTAATACATTATTAAATCCTGATGGATTTTTTACTAAATCTATGCTGCACTCTATTCCTTGAAACATTTTTTTAAAAGACCTGCCAAATTTTGTAAAATAGTTTTCAAATGTTCTTTTAATTATCTCGTCATCTATGCAATAAAATTTTAAAACTAAAAAAGCTGCCATATAATTTAATATATTATAATAACCCTGAATTGAGGGCTTAAAATTAAAGTCATTATTTTTTACTTTACTTGAAGGCATGAAATTAAAGTCTTCATTTTTTACTTTAGAGTTGAATTCTTCAATATTTTTAAAATTGAAAGCGATATAATCATTGCCTATTAATTCTGCTTCTACATCGGCGGCAGTGTTTTTATATCCGCAATAATTGCAATAATAATTTATCATCGTATAATGAGCGTTAAAACAAGCGGACAAAATGTTTCCGCATTGAGGACAAGAAATTGCATCAGATAGAGTAATATTGTCATTTTTCTTTTCACGTTCACATAGGCTATGGTCTTCAAAATTTTTATTTAACATATTATTTTTGAACGTATCATTATTTCTTTTATCGTTGTTATTCTTACTATTCTTATCATTGCTATTGTTATCATTATTATCGTTGTTATTCTTATCATTTTTACCATTACTATTATCATTATTATTTTTGTTATTTTTGTTATAATTGCTATAATTACCGTTTAATGCTTGTTTCTCAGATTTAACATTAAAATAAAACTTTTTATTTTTAGTATTAAATCCGACAAATGATGCAAGGGGTTCATTAGAAGGTAAAATTAAAACAGGAAAAGTTTTTAAAGACTCTATTGATTTTTTAATACTGAGCATTGTAGTATTCACTTCCCCGTATCTATCTAACTGGTCTCTGTAAAAATTAGTAATTACTATAAGAGCCGGATTTATTTTTGAAATAATATAAGGAAAAACTTTCTCATCTGTTTCAATTACCAAAATGTCCGCATTAAATTTACTGTTGAATGAATAACACCCTATAACAGACCCAAAAATACCGTTTGTCATATTTGCCCCATTGATGTTTGAACAAACTTTCATACCGGCTTTATTTAAACCGGAAGCTATCAAGTTGGCGGTTGTAGTTTTTCCGTTAGTTCCTGTAACAAATATTGCTGGAATATTTATGGAATTTATATCTCTTGCAAAATTATCAATTAAATTTTTATCTAATTTTTTCAACAAGTAAAGCGGTAAAACATCGCCATTTCTTTTAAAAACTGAAACCAAAATCAATTTAATAAATTTATATAGAATAATTTCAATTTTATTTTTTATATTTAAATACATAATGATTTCAATGAGTTAAGAATTACTCAAATATTTTAGCAACTTATCTGCTGATTAAAAATTGTGCAATTTGATTAACCTTCTTATTTTGTTAGATATTTAAGTTTCAACAATCAATTTTCCTTTAAAAAATTTTACAGCCATTGTGAAATTGTCATTTTTTATTTATTAATTGTTTAATTTTTTCAACAGCTTCCATAGCATTTTTTGCATAAATATCAGCATTTATGGACTTTGCATAATCTTCGTTTACTACAGCTCCGCCGACCATGGAAAAAACATTTATGCCGTTTTTTTTCAATTCTTTTATAACGTTTTCCATTTCACCGACGGTTGTCGTCATCAGAGCCGATAGCCCTACAAAATTTACTTTATTTTTTATTGCTTCTTCAACTATTTTTCCAGTCTTTACGTTTCTGCCAAGGTCTATCACCTCAAAACCGTTATTTTCTAAAAGAGTTGCGACAATATTTTTGCCAATATCGTGAACATCTCCTTCGACAGTCGCCATTAAAATTTTCACAGTGTCCGTGTTGTTTATATTTTTCGGCAAATCTCTCTTAATTCTGGCAAAAGCAATTTTCATAACCTCGGCACTTTCCATAACCTGCGGCAAAAAATATATATTTTTATCAAAGAGCTTTCCAACCTCTTCAAGCGCAGGTATTAAATATTTATTGCCTATTTCTAAAGGGGGCACGCCCTCAGACAGCAAGTTTTCAACAATGGGAACAACACCTTCTTTTTCTCCGTTTAAAACAGCGCTGTACAATTTTTCGCCGGGGCTTAAGATACTGGTCGTATCACCCATTTTTTTAGATTTTTCTGAGGTGTTTAAATTTTTTTCATTATTATAACTGTTTGCCTTTTCCGAAAAATGGTTTATATAAGCCTTTGCAAGATAATCTTTGGCTGTTAAAACTTTTACCGCATAATAACTGCCTGTAAGAAGTTCATCTTCAGGATTTACTATAGCGGCGCTCAATCCTCCTGAAAAACACATCGTTAGAAAAGCGGCATTAATATGGGTTCTTTTCGGCAAACCGAAAGATATATTGCTGACGCCTAGAACGGTAGGCAGGTTCAGAATGGTTTTATTCTTTTTTATAGCATCTAATGTTATCAACGCTTTATCTTGTCCAGCGCTTATCGGAAGGGTTAGAAAATCTATCATAACATCGTATGGTCTAATGCCGAAATCCGTGAGTTCATAATAGACTTTATATGCAGTTTTAATTCTCTCATCCGATGTTTCAGGAATACCGTCATCGTTTAAAGCAAGAACTATAACGGCGGCACCGTATTTTTTAATGAGAGGCATTAATTTATTTAACTTTTTTTCTTCGCCGCTTATAGAATTAATCAATGCTTTGCCTGGATAGAGCATAAGGGCTTCTTCTACGGCGTCAGGGTTAGAAGAATCTATGACTAAAGGGCTCTGAACTACATTAGAAGCGGCTAAGATTGCTTTTTTCATCAGTTCAATTTCGTCAGTCCCGGGAACACCGACATTAATATCAAGCATCGATGCACCGTCATCAGTTTGAATTTTAGCAGTTTTTCTAATATAGTTAGTTTTACCGTTTTTTAATTCTTCTATAAAATCTTTTTTTCCTGTAGGATTTATTCTTTCTCCTATCATAACAGGCGGATGATTAAAACCTAATCCTACAACAGATGTTCTGGAAGTTACAAAAAGTCCGGGCTCTCTTTTAAACCCTTTTTCAGGTAATCCGCTATTATTTATTATCTTTACTTCATCCGTCATAGCTTTGATGAATGAGCTATCGCTGCCGCAGCAGGCAGATATCACCCGCACTCCTATTAATGCAAGTTCTTCTACTAATTTAGAAAAATCATTCGGCTTGCCTGGAAATATGGTTTTTCCGTTTATTAAAGAAGGTATGCCTGCATTAGGCTTAGAAATAAGAGGAACATCGGTAACTGCTGCCATTTTTTTTAAAATTTCATAAATATCCTCAGGACCGACAGAACAATTTGCTCCGATAACATCGACACCCAAACTGTCGGCGGTAATGGCAAAAACTTCCGGTGTGGTGCCAAGAATAGTCCTATAGGTATTATCAAATGTCATCATCGCTATTACCGGTTTGTCGCTTAATTCTTTGACGGCTATTATTGCCGCTCTGACTTCCTGCAGGTCTATCATTGTTTCAAGCTGAAATAAATCTACATCGGCATCGAGACCGGCTTTTATCTGTTCTTTATATAATTTAACACTTTCCTTAAATGTTAATTCACCGACCGGATAAATAAATTTTCCCGTAGGAGCTAAAGACATAGCTATAAGGCAATTTCCTTCAGAGGCTTTTTGCGCTGCTTTTACCGCATTATAATTAATTTCATACAATTTATTTTCTAGACCGTATTCTGAAAGTTTTATTCTATTTGCTCCGAAAGTATTTGCGACTAATATTTCGCTTCCAGCTTTCGCATAGCTTTTGTGAACAGCTATGATATGCTCAATTTTATCGGTTATATTAAAACTTTCAGGCAATAAACCTTTAGGCAGAAGACCTTGAAGCTGTAAAACAGTACCCAATGCGCCATCTGACATAATTAATCTTTTTTGTAATTCATTTTTAAAATTTTTTATCATAAGTTTTTAAACCCTTTTTAATATCAACTTTTTTTCATTTATTTTTTTATTTAAATTTTATTTAACTAACATTGCCCATATAATTTCCCGTCCGAATGAATGACCGGGGGATATTCATAATATTGCTCCTAAAAAGTATCTTATCATTGAATTAGTCATTGAATTAGGAAGCCTCCATAAACGACATGCGTTTATATGTAAGATAGAGGGGCTTCACAGAAAATCGATTACTACTTCAATATGCTCCGTTATATTGCTGCCGATAAAATTGCTTCCCAGCAATTTAAATTTTTCAGGGTCATCGCTCACATAATATTTTTCATAAGTTTTAGCAGTCTTACTATTTAGCATTTTGTTGCTAATTAAAAAATTTTTTATTTCTATGGCAACTTCTTTTCCTGAATCAATAATTTCTGTGTTATCATCTGCAAAATCTAAGATGATTTCTTTTAACATCGGATAATGCGTACATCCAAGAACGATGGAAAGCGGATTGCTTTCAATGACAGGCTGTAAATAATATTTTATTACATCACGTGTAATATCGGAATCAACCAATCCTTCTTCTACAAGCGGGACTAGTAAAGGACACGCCTTTTCTATAATTTTAATATTTATATTTGCGCCGTTTTTATAATTATTTAATCTGTTTATTGCATCGGAATAAGCCTTGCTTCCAATAGTTGCAGATGTTCCGATAATTGCTATAGTTTCTATACCAGACAAATAGGCTGTATCTTCGCAAATTGTTTTTTTATTTGTAATTATGTTATTTTTACTGCGGCTTCTTTCAATCAATTTTTTATAAGCGCACCTGGCACCCGGTTCTATTACACCGAAAATAGGTATGTCAAATTCTTTTTTTAATTCATCGAGCGCTAGACTTGATACAGTATTGCAAGCAACTACAATAAGTTTTACATTCTGTTTTAACAAAAATTTCGTAATTTCTTTTGAGTATCTTAAAATTGTTTCTTTCGATTTGTTCCCGTAAGGCACCCTTGCCGTATCACCGAAATATATGAGATTTTCATATCTAAGCAATTGCCTTATTTCTTTAAATACGGTCAAACCGCCCAATCCGGAATCAAAAATACCTATCGGTCGGCTATTATCTGTTAACATTGTATATTTGTTATGTATTTTTATAATTATATTAACTTTAATAATATTGCCTATGCCTTTATATTACCTTTTCCTTTATATTACCTTTACCTTTATATTGCCTCTGCCTGTATTGATATTTAATTTTTTTTATAATTTATAATTTATAATTTTAAAACTGATTTTTTTATGCTATATTATTCAGAGATTCTTATTGATATTTGATTTTTTTTATAATTTATAATTTATAATTTTAAAACTGATTTTTTTATGCTATATTATTCAGAGATTCTTATTGATATTTGATTTTTTTATAATTTATAATTTTAAAACTGATTTTTTTATGCCATATTATTAGAAATTATGTTATATATCGTAATATAATTTTATTTGTTATTTATTTGTTCGTTTTTCTATTTGTTAAACATCTCATATTTCTCATATACATATCTTAAATGAAAAATTGCACATTATCAAATAAAAAAACAAATTGTATACACAGAATATATGATATATATAATTGGAATTAATAATTTATTATATATTGGCTGCATATATTGGCTGTCTTATTTAGCTAAACCGCTAATCCACGATTACCCAATAATAAATCTTATCGGTTATTTTATCTAAAGGAGATTATAATATTATGTCTGATATATATGAACAATACAACCACTATGACGATAACAAATATAAAGAAAAAAGATTTGACATTAAAAACGAAGCAAGTATAGACGTAAAAGTTTTAGAAACAATCCCTTTCAATTATCCTCAGAGCGGAACCGAAGTAAATATAGGAACAAAAGAATTTACTTCAGTTTGCCCATGGAGCGGGCTTCCCGATACGGCAGAGCTTAATATAAAATATATACCCAATAACACTCTTGTTGAAATGAAGTCACTAAAATATTACCTGTTATCTTTTCGGAACATCGGGATACTTCAGGAACATGCCGTAAATAGAATATTAAACGATTTGACTAACTTATTAAAACCCCAATATATGGAAATTGAAGCAAAATTTGAATCAAGGGGCGGACTTAATACAATAGTAAAAGTTAAATACAACATTTAGATATTTCTAATTTCAACGGGATTATTTTAACTACGCATTGGCGGACTTAATACAATAGTAAAAGTTAAATACAAAATTAGATAAAAGGCGCTTTTATTTTTATTATTTAAAGTATTGTATCAGTTCTATCATATTATCATCAGGATCTTTAACGAATGCTAATTTCATACTCTTATCGAGCGAATAAAAAGGTTCGCGCGTAAATACTGCTCCTTTTTCTTTCATGGCAATAAAATCTCTGTCTATATTGTCGGTTGCAAAGGCAAAATGCGCAAAACTGCAATTAAGAACATTTATATGTCCGAAGTTTGCATCTTCAGTTTTTTCTTTTACATCGGAAATAAGTTCTATTTCAAAATTTGATTCATCATCCTGTAAAAAAACTAGCGTTGTTTTATGCGCTTCAATATATTTTTTTTCTTTAATATGCATATTTAATATATCGGTATAGAAGGACAAAGATTTGTTTAAATTTGCGGTTTTTATGGCGGCGTGTATCAGCTTCATAATGATTTTTCCTTTTTAATTATTTTATTATTGGGTTATATCTAAATAATTACTAACCATGTCTATATAGTTATATTTTTATTTTGCAGTTATATTTGAGATTTATATTTAAAAACCATATTTCATAGTTGTATTTAATAATCATTTTTAGGATTTATATTTGATAGTTGTATTTAATTATATTATTATGCAATAAAACAATTTAATTTATTTAAATTAATATATTAAATTATGATATAATTGATACAGTTTTAAATTATTAAATAGAATTAAATTGATTATAACGTAACGGTTTATATAATTTTATCACAATGTCATAACTTATTAAACTATTAAACAAATAAACAGCCTAAATAAAACGATACTAAAAATAATTATCAATTATATATAATATAAATATATAAATGATAAATATATAAATATAAGTTATAAAATATAAATTATAAATAAATATAAATTATAAATAAATATAAATTATAAATAAAACCAAAATTAAGTTCCTCTTCTCGTCTAATTTTTGCACATTCAATCTAAATAAAAAATGAACAATCATTTATTAAAGTTAAATCTAAATGCTATTGACCTTTATCCAGAAATTATGAATATATACGGGGACAGAGGAAATATTTTATATTTCAAATACAGAGCTTCGTTATATGGAATAAACGTTGACATTAAATCGGTTACCATAGGCGAAAAAATAGATATAAACAAAACCGACATTATGTTTATCGGCGGAGGACAGGATGCTGAACAGGCTTTAATTTATAAAGATTTAACCATTAACAAGAAAAATGAGCTTAAAGAGGCTAAGGACGCAGGCAAAATACTGCTTTCAATTTGCGGAGGCTATCAGCTTCTGCTAAATTACTACAAAGCTGCAGATAACAAAATAATCGAAGGTATTTCTATTTTTAACGGACATACAATAGCTGAACCGGGAAAACCCAGATTAACAGGAAATATAGCCTCCATTTTCTGCAATATTACAATAGTAGGGTTCGAAAATCACGGAGGAAGAACGTATTTGTCCGAATCACAGCAAAGTTTCGGAAAAGTGTTGACCGGATACGGCAACAACGGCACAGATAAAAGCGAAGGAGCTATAGCTAATAATTTCTATGGAACATATATGCATGGAAGTATTTTGCCGAAAAATTTTATATTTTGCGATATACTTATAGATATAGCCGTTAAAAATAAATATAAAATCGGTCTTGATGAAATAATCGCAAAAAATAAGAACAATATTGATAATAATTTTGAAATTAATGCAAGAAAAGATATAAAGGATTTACAAAAAATAATCGGCAAAACAATATAATTAAGCGCCTTTTTCTTTTTACATTTTTGTTAATGTTTAAAAAAAGAATAAGGCGCTTAATTTTTATGTGCCAACTGCACATTTCACTTACAGGATTTTCAAGAATAACACGAATCATTAATTCCATAGTTTTCCATCAAAGTTAAATAAAATTCTTCGGCATCCAAATTTTCCAACACCGGTTTTTCGTAATTGCTCTTCATGTTTTTTTCACCTCCTTAATTTTAATTAACATTATTTTAAGAATATTGTAAAATTATATTTTCATTTAAAAATTTTGCAACAATATCATTAAAATCTTTATTTAAAACATCTAAAGCAACATCAAACATTTTTAAGATTTCATCTTTTATTTCATCGCTAGTGTATTCACCGCTGCAAAGGGATAAAATAGTAAATGATACAGCATTTAATTTGTATATGTCACCTGTCTGCGTATCAAAAAGCATATACTTATCTGCCCCGTCATTATGCAGAATATATTGAGGTAATAGTTTATATTTAACATCCATGAGTAGCTGGCAACCTCTTAATTAATTACATAAATTAATTGTACGAATTAGTTGTATTTTTTAATTGTATTAATTAATTGCATTTTCTAATTTCATTGATTAGTTGTATTTTTTAATTGTATTAATTAATTGCATTTTCTAATTTCATTGATTAGTTGTATTTTTTAATTGTATTAATTAATTGCATTTTCTATAAAGTATTTTTATAAAATCAGCTAATCCAGCATTGAGGGTCTTTCTCGTGTATATTTCCATGTTCATAATAGCTTATCGCCTTACATCCTCCGCATCTTTTAAAATGCGAACAATTGAGAGCCGAACATGCAGATTGCGGGTAAGCGCCGTTATTATCAGAAATATTTTTCTTATTTCTTATATCCCATAAAACTTTTGAACCATACCATATTTTGAAGAGACCTTCTTCAACAATATTCCCCAACGGCAAATAGAGTCTTCTGCAAGGAAGCACAGTACCGTCATGAAGAATGCAGATTGAAGAAAGCCCTACCGGACAAAATCCACCTGCATTTTCATCTACCAGATTCCATAATGGTCTTGAGGTTATAAGTTTTGTTGCAGATTCCGCAAATACCGCTTTAGACTTTTTATATAAGTTTTTATAAACTCTTTCTAAGTCGTAAGGATTAATAAAAAATTCATTTTTTTCTTCTTCATTCATTGTTGTCATTCTTTCAACAGTTAAAGCGTTTACCCCAAGCTCTTTAGCTAAATACAGCATGTCCTCGGCATAATCCATATTTTTTTTATGCACCGTAAACATAATAGAAATTTTCAATCCTGCGCTAACTAATTTTTTAACAGTTTCCGTAGTTTTCAAAAAGGTTCCCTTTCCCCTTATTGCTTCATGTATTTGTGCATTAGGTCCATCAATAGATATTTGAATCTCGGTAATTTTTTTAAATCTTTTAATTTCTTCAATAATATTTTCGTTTATCAATGTGCCATTCGATAATATTGCAACATTTTGAAAATTTGGCGAATTTTCTATTAATTCTGCTACATAAAATAAATTAGAAGGGCTTAAAAACGGTTCCCCTCCTGTCAGTGAAACAAAACCGTCCATTTTCCATTTTGCTAAAGCATCGTCAAGTTTATGAAATATAAGACTTAACTTAGCTAGCTCAGGTTCTTTGACTAAATAATCATTCTGATAACAATGAATACACCTTAGATTACAACTGTCTATAAAATGCCACTGAATATAAAATTCATTTTTTTTATTATCGACATAACTATCCATAATTTAAGTTTATCCCATAAAAAAAAAATTTCAACATGTCCATAAAAAAAATATATTGATTTTTTTTTTAATAATGATATATATAAATATAAATTGTATAATATAAGAGAGATAATATAAGAGATAATATAAGATATAATCTAAGATATAATCTAAGATATAAAAAAGATGATTTATATTTTTTTATTTAAACAAAATTTATTTAATTTTATTTTTTAAGGAGAGAGCAACATGAACAAAAAAACAAAGATAGGCTTGTCTATTCTTGGACTAGTATTCGGAGTATCCGCAGTTCTTTCCGGCTGCGCTCCAAAAGTAACTAAAATATCTTCAAGCGCTTTGCCGCCTGCAAAAAAACCGGCAGTGGCTATTCAGCGGCCAACAAAACCCATCGTTACCCAAAAAATCAATCCTTATTTACGGAAGTATCCATGGCTTGCATCTTACAATATTGCCTCTAATGGTAATAATATCCATTTTGCGTTTAACAAATCCATTCTTACCCCGCTGGACAAAATGATTTTGAAAAAAGATGCTGTATATTTAAAATATCATCGCAATACCGCCATTCAGATTCAGGGCAACTGCGATAGAAGAGGTTCGGAGAGTTACAACTTAGCACTCGGTTGGAGAAGAGCAAATGCTGCTAAGGCTTATTTAGAAGACCTTGGCATAAGTGCAGGCAGACTTAAAACAATAAGCTTTGGTAAAGAAAAACCTTTATGCAGAGCTCACACACGAGTTTGTTATGCTATAAACAGAAGAGACCATTTTGTACCTGCTTCAAAATAAATTATTTTAGAATAAAAGAAGTAAATTACACATACTCCCCGACAACTTGTTTGTATGATAAATACAGATAAGTTATTGGGGATTTTTTAACGTTTACTATATGTTTTTTTCTGTAAGATTAAGATTAATTTATAGTTTTGCTCTTATGTATGCTAAATAATAAGAGGCATAAACATTATTATTATTATTATCCTTTTCAATATATTCAGTTCCATAATCTTTAAGAACTTTTTTAAGAATTGAATATCGTGAAAAAATAGACTCGCTCTTAATACTACCGCTGTTATCGCGAACCATTACGGATTGGTTATCATTGCCGCTGCTTGCGTTATTTTTGTACGACTCAGTATTTTTTATTTCAGGCACAGTTTTATTAAAATTTTTCTTTACACTAAAATTATTTATAGAATTTTTGGCTCCTATAAGATTGATTCTTTTAAATAATTCAAAAGCCGTTTTTGCATATTCTTTATGTTCTATAATTTTAAATTCTTCCACGACAAAACCTTCAGAAATCAATAGTTCTTTAATATAACAGGCATCAGGAAATTTATGCAGAGCTATCTTTTCGGCAGTATTACCGCCTGAATGTTTATCGTAACACCAATTAAGTTCTTTTAAAGTACCTTCGGAAAGAAATGAGCAGATAAATAAATTTTCACTATCTAAATTTAGACTGTTTTTAACGGATTTAATAAAATGCAACGGTTTATTTAGCCAATGCAAAACCATATTGGAAAAAACAACATTCATCACTCTATTCTTTATCGGCATTTCTTCGCAATCAGCACAACACAGATAAGCGCTGCCTGTTTCATCGGTTCTAACTTTTAACTGCCCTCTTTTTAATGCTCCTAATGCTATATCAACCCCAAGATAGATAAAATCAAAATTCTTTATTATATTTATATTATTATTTATTTTATTTTTAATATACAAAAGCCCGTTGCATGTTCCACAGCCGGCATCAAGAATATTTACCCTGTTTAACCAACTATTATTATTAATAAATGCAGTACTATGTTTATGTGCACTATGTTGCGATATAAAAAAAGATAATATATCGTCTGCAATCATTTCAAGTGTGAATTTATGATATGATATTGCATTATCATATTGATGTGAATTTGAAAAATTTTTTTTAATTTTATTTTTATCTATTTTATTAATTTTATTTTTATCTGTCATATATGTATGCAGTAATTGTGTCAACTTATTAATTTACTTATTAATTTACTTATTAATTTACTTATTAATTTACTTATTAATTTACTTATTAATTTACTTATTAATTTACTTATTAATTTACTTATTAATTATTTAATTAACCCATTTATTTTATATGGTAAATGACGGCGTTTGAATATGTACGGTAATTGTGTTGGCTTATTTATTTAATTAACTCTATCAGCTTTTCTAAAACGAATTTGACTTCAGCTTCGCTAAGCCCTGCATTAACACTTAAACGCAATCTCGCGCTGCCTTTGGCAACAGTAGGATACTTAACTGATTTTAGAAGTATACCTTCATTGATGAATGTTTTTTCTATTTTCGCAGCCTTTATTTCATCGCCTATTAATATCGGTATAATATGCGTATTAGAATTCAGAATATTTAATCCGCAATTTTTTAAGACATTTCTGACATTTTGAGACATCATCTGTAATTTAATAACTAATTTTGGGTTATTTTCGATAATATTTAATGCCTGCAGCGCAATACCCGCAGCAACGGGGGATATTGCCGTAGAAAAAATATATGGTCTACTTTTGTTTATTAAATAATCAATCATTAAATTATCCGAAAGAACAAAAGCTCCTTCAGAGGCAAGGGCTTTACCAAGCGTACCGACCATAATATCCGGTTTTAGTTTTAAGCCGCCGTCACTGTAAAAATTGCAGCTGCCACCTCCAAACGACCCTATAGTCCCTGTAGCATGAGCGTCGTCCAGAATAATAAGTGCGTTATTATCTTTTGCTGCTTTCATAATATCCGGCAAATTGGCAATATCGCCATCCATACTGAACACACCTTCAGTTATAACTATTTTTATTTCATAGGAACTATATTTTTTCAATATTTTATCAAGATGCTCAGGGTTATTATGCTCAAATCTTCTAAATTTTGCCTTTGAACACAATACTCCGTCAACAATAGACGCATGGGACAGTTCATCAAACGCTATAAAAGTTTTATTTAGCGATATTCCTGATAAAGCGGAAATTACCCCTATATTTGCCTGATAACCCGACGGGTAAAGGATACATCTTTCATATCCTCCTTTAAAACTACATAATTTATTTTCCAAATCAATATGCGGCTTAAAATAGCCATACATTAAAGGAGACGACGCGCTCGACAGAGGATATATAGAAATTATTTGTTTTACAGCTCTTTTTATTTCGGCATTAGAAGCCAATCCTAGATAATCGTTAGACGACAAATTAATAATTGCATTATTGTTTTTATTTTCATTGAGCTGTCTGTAAAAACCTTTCAGTTTAATGTTTTCTATTTCATTTGATATAAGTTCTCTAATAGACATAAAGTGAACTACCTCGTCATCACGGGCGGGGGTAAGCCGCCCAAAAACTGACGGCTTAAAACCGTACCTGGTTTATAGTCGATGACAACCCGCCAATTTCCCCAAGCGTTTATTCCCGCAGTTCCTGCAGTAGATTTATTTGGTATATTGATTAAAATATTTATTATCAATCAAATTTAAAAATTGTTTCAGCATCATTCTCATATCTTATCTCATCAACAGGTTCCTGCTTTTTGTATCCGGCATATAGCACATTGGCTGCGTTAAGGACTATTCCAGCTGTTAAACCTATATTCTTGTAGGCATGAACCACACCGGGCGGAACAATGACAGAGGAGGGTTTATCCTCTCCAAAAAATAACACTGTTTTATTCATATATGTTTTTGAACCTTTTCTGTTGTCCCATAAAATTATTTTGAAGTTCGATGGCCCAATAAAACAAAAAAAATCAGTCTGCGTTTTATGTTCGTGAGGGCCTCTTCTAACCCCAGGATTTGTTAATGAAACATAAGCCATCTTAGGAAATATACTTTCGTCAAGTTCATCAGTTCTATAAAGTTCGGCAAGCCAACCTCTTTCATCTATATTTTTTGCTACAGGCAGCACGGTCGCACCGTCAATTTTTCCTATATTAAAATTTAAATTTTCCAATTTTACACTCCAAATTTTATATGTTAATTTTATGATATTATTAAATTATAGCGAACAAAAAGAATGATATAAAAATTTAATTTATTTAGTCATGATGTAAATTATAATATAAACTATTAAAAAAATGAATATTAAAGTTATATTTTTTAAATAAAATATTGAATAGATTTTAAAATTTTGGTATAAATATAATATATGGAGACAAAAGATTACTATAAAATTTTAGGCATAGACAAGAAAGCTTCCGCAGATGATATAAAAAAGGCATATAGAAAGTTTGCCCGGAAATATCATCCAGACGTCAATCCTAACGATAAAACAGCTGAAAATAAATTCAAAGAACTTCAGGAAGCGTACGACATTCTTAAGGACGAAAAAAAACGGAAGGAATACGATGACCTTGGCAGCAATTACTTCAAGTTTAAAAATGGCGGCGGCGGGTCGGTATATCAGGGACAAAATCAATATTATTACAGCGGCAATATGGGCGGAGGACAGCAAAACTATAATTTTAATGCCGGAGGCGGAGAGTTTAATTTTGAAGATGTTTTCTCAGATTTATTTAATAGGTCAGCTAAACAAAAAGGACCTCAAACAGGTCAGGACATTCAGGCTAAACTCAATATTTCCGTTCAAGAAAGCGTTAGCGGAAGCGAAAAAATAATTGATTTTAATAACGAAAAAATAAAAGTAAAAATACCTGCCGGTATAGCTAACGGCGGGAAAATCAGAATCCAGGGCAAAGGTTCTGCTGGAATTAACGGAGGAAAAAACGGTGATTTATATATTGAAATCGGCGTTATGAGCGATAATATTTTTGAAAGAAAGGGTAACGATATATATGTAACAAAAAAAATAAAATTAACCGAAGCTGTTCTTGGAGCAAAAGTCGAAGTTCCAACTATTGACGGTAAGATAATGCTTACAATACCTCCCGGAACACAAAATGGCTCTAAATTCAGAATTCCTAAAAAAGGCGCTCCCGACATTAAAGGAAAAATCTACGGGGATGAAATAGTAAATATTTTTGTGGAATTACCATCAAATATCTCTGCCAATGCAAAAAAATATTTTAGTGAATTAGCTAAAGAAGGTTATTAAATTATTAAGTTAATATTAGGTATTATTAAGTTATTATTAATTATTATGAGGCATTATTAAGTTATTATTGAGTTAATATTAGTTATTATGAGGCATTATTAAGTTAATATTAGGCATTATTGAGCATTATTAGGTATTATTAAGTTATTATGAGGCATTATTAAGTTATTATTGAGTTAATATCAGTTATTATTAAGTTATTAAATAAAATTAATTAAATTATTGGGAACATAATTATATTTTCCATATATCATTTATTTTTATAGAAGTTCTGGAAAATATAGACGTATATATTATTTTGATAAATAAACCTGACTCTAAAATGAAAATACAAAAAAATTCTTCATTAGACAGCTGTTCGAATGATATTTATAAATTTACAAGTTTGTCTAATATTTGTACCACATTTTGTTTGAGCAGGAGCGCTGTTTGCTTTTTTATTGATGAAGGCATAATTTCCATAAACAAAGAAAACGATCACTTATCTATGGATTTATCAAGTATCAATAAACTACAAACCATTTCTCATCTGAAAAATGACCTTGCTATTAATAATGAAGGTATATCCGTCATATTAAATATGAGAGAAAAAGTCATTAATTATCAAGATAAGCTTAAAATTATTGCCAATTCGCTGAAAAAGTCCAATGATATCGAAGAAATGCTCGACAATTTAAAAAATTGCGGTTTTTTTGATTTTTGATTTGTTTTTTAAAAGATTGTCTTACTATAAATTAGGTGAAAATTATGGATTTGAAAACTAATGATATTTTTGAAGTTTCAGGGCAGTCTTTAACCGATACTTCAACTGATAAAAGTTTAGCTGATACGTTAAGAAATTATATTTCCGAAAATAAAGAAATTCCAGATGATATTCTTTTATCTATTTATAATTGCAGTAAATCGGAAATGTTGGCTATTTTCTCTATAGCACTGGAACTTAAGGAAAAATGGACGGGCAACAAAATTAATTTTTGTTCAATCGTCAGCGCAAAAACGGGTTTGTGCTCGGAAGATTGCGCTTTTTGCGGACAATCTTCAAAGATACCAAAAATTAATAAAAAAATAAATAAACTTCTTCCGGTAAAAGAATTAGTTAAAGCAGCCAGAACAGCCAAAGAAAACGGGGCAAATGAATTTTCCATAGTCACAAGCGGAACATCGGTAAGCGATAAACAAGAACTTTCTATTATAGCCGAAGCCATTAAAACTATTAAAAATGATATAGGAATCACTGCATGCGCATCTTTAGGATTAATGGAAAAAGATGACTTGGAATATTTAAAATTTCATGGATTGGAAATTTTTCATCACAACATTGAAACAAGTGAGGATTTCTTCGGCAATATCTGCACGACACATTCTTACAAAAATAATATTGAAACAATAAACAAAGCAAAAGATGCAAAACTTAAAGTATGCTCCGGCGTTATAATAGGTATGGGAGAATCTCGCCTTGACAGGATTAAAATGGCAAGACAGTTAAAAAAACTTGATGTTGACAACATTCCAATTAATTTTCTAAATCCAATTAAGGGAACATCGCTGGAAAATAATCGTGAATTAACCCCCATGGAATGTCTTAAAACTATTTCTATCTTCCGCCTGATTAATCCATCAAAAAACATACTTGCGCAAGGCGGCAGGGAATTAAACCTACGCCAATTGCAACCATTAGCCTTAATGGCTGGGGCTAATGGATTTCTTCTGGGAAATTATTTAGTGACTTCCGGAAGGAATACCGAATTAGATGTTGAGCTAATAAACGACCTTGGATTTGAAGCATCATAATGAATAAAAAAGCCATATGTATCGATTACGGACTTAAAAGAATTGGTGTAGCTTTAAGCGATGATAGGGGCATCGTAGCGTTTCCGCGTAAGTTTATAATAAATGAAAACCTTAACAACTCCATCGCTGAACTAAAAGATATTATTATTGCAGAAAATGTATCCGCACTGGTTGTAGGAATGCCCATTGGTCTCAGCGGACAGCGGTCATCGCTTTCTATTGAAACCGAAAAATTCATCTGTGAATTTAAAAAAACAATTGAAGACCTGCCAATCAAAGACATTCCCATAATTGCTTACGATGAAAGATTTTCAACGGCTCAAGCAAGAAGAAGTTTAATAGACAAAAACGTGAAGAGAAAAAAAAGGAAACAGACAATAGATTCTATAGCCGCTTCATTTGTCCTTCAATCATATCTTGACGCTTTAAACAAGTGACGCTATAAATAAATATCAGATATAATATATATATAAATACTATAAACAAGTGGCGCTATAAATAAATCAGATATATAAATTTTATGTGCTATTTTAATTATCAAACATCAAAGAAAATAAATAAAATAAAAAAAAATTCTATTTATTTTGTTCCGATTCTTTTAATTTTATATCTTTTATTTTATGCCTTCACCCCGCAGTCCTATATTAAAAAACAAACTGCCTTATTTCGAATAAAAAAAGGTTACTCATTAAAAACGGTCTCTTTTAAATTATATAAAAAACATATTGTATCTAATCCATATCTGTTTTATTTTATAGGTTTCATAACAGGATATTCAAGATATATTGAATCTGGTACATACTATGTTTCAATGAATGAATCCCCCGCCTCTATTTATTATAAATTTGTCAACGGCAGAATTGCCACTGCTAAAATAACGGTTGTTCCCGGTATGAATATTTTTCAAATTGCAATGCTTCTGAATAAAAAACATATAGTAAACGAAATTAAATTCATCAAAGCAAGTTTTAATGAAAATATATTATTAAGTATCGGCATTGATAAAAAAAGCGCTGAAGGATATTTATATCCGAATACTTATATTTTCAAAATAAACTCAAAGCCTAAAAATATTTTAAGAAAAATGTTTAATGAGTTTAAATTAAAAACTAAAAATTTGAAAATATCATATAAAAATTTAATCATAGCTTCGCTGATTATTAAAGAAACAAACGGCGGCAAGGATATGAAAACGGTATCTTCAGTATTTCATAACAGATTAGATATAAATATGCCTTTAGAAAGCGACCCCACTAATATATATGCGGAAGATTTAAATATATTTAAAAATTATGAAAAACGTTATGAAAAACATCTTGCTCAATATTTAAACAAGAAAGAACTTAACCATAATAAAAAAAACAATAAATATTCCAAAAAGACAAACAAGAGAACGACCGGATTTATTAAATTTATCTCTCACATGAATGTAAAATACATAAATAAAAAATCCCCGTATAACACTTATTTAAATTACGGGCTTCCTCCCGCACCTATTGCCAATCCAAATATTGCCGCAATAATGGCTGCAATTAATCCCTTAAAGACAAATTATTTATATTTTATTGCAACAAAAAAGGGTAAAACGATATTTGCAAAATCGCTAAATATTCAAAATAACAACATTAACAGATATTTAAAATAATTTTATTGACTTTTATTTTCCGTTATATCATAATAGTCCTAACAATAATTATTGCGGTTTATTTTTAAAATAATGCATCTCAACAGCTTTAACGAGTTAGACATAAAAATAGATATAAATCCATAATTAAAAAAGAGGTAAAAAAATGGACGAAAAAAAGAGAATAGACCGCAAAAGTATTACAAAGCTTTTTAAATTTGCATTACTTTTATTTTTATTTTCATTTATTTCTTTTAATTTAAACAACACCAAAGCTAAGGCAGTAACTTTAAGAATACTTGCGGCGGACGCTCTTCCCAAACCTATGATAGAAATGGGCAAAATTTTTAAAAAAAAACACCCCGGCGTTGTTATAGACTACGATTTTTTGGGAGCAGGCGTCTTAAAGGGGGATATTGAAGAAGGAGCTCCTGCAGATATGTTTTTATCCGCAAACGGAAAATTTCAGAGACAGCTTAAGAAAAAAGGTTTTTTAAATTCATATAAAGTTTTTGCTTACGACTATCTTGCTGCTGCAACGCCCATAGACAACCCTGCCCATGTCACAGCAGTTAATCTGATCCAGAAATTAATGGATAAAAATGTATCACTGACAACATCCAGTCCTCACAGCGACCCTGCAGGGGATTATACTTGGGCGATGTTCAGAAAAATTAATAAAAAATATCCCGGCGCTTTTAGAATAATAACCGGACATGCAGACCATCTATTAGACGCTGCTCTTGTTATGCCTATTTTAGCTTCTGGAAATACTGATTTAGGAATTTTATATACCTCTTTGCTGCTGGAACTTAAAAAAACCGGCGCTAAAATAAATATCATAAAAATTAAACCCAAATACAATACGCGCGCAAAATTTACAGTAGCAATACTTAATCAATCAAAACATAAAATGTTAGATGAAGATTTTGAGACACTTTTATTTTCTGCTAAAGGAAAAAAAATACTGAAACAGTGGGGCTTTACGCCAGTACAATAAGATAATAAAAAAAATATTAGATATTTAAAAATTCATATTATATAATAACTATCGCGTTATCGATGAGCAGGCAATATTTTTATCAAAACATATGCCTACATATAATTATAATGCGATAGTTATTTTTTTATTTTATACTATTTCTTTTATGCCGTTATTTTTAAAATATAAAATCCTCTTGAAAAAAAACATAAATTTAAATAAAAAATATTTCGATGAATTATATTCAAATTATTAAATGCAAAATTTCAAAAAATTATTCATAAGAAATAATAAAACATTTGATATTATTGTTTTTTTTATAGGTTTTGCTTTTTTTATAAGTTTATCTCTGCTTTTGGCAGGAATATTTTTTCAAACATCATTAAAATTATTTTTCTCGGAAATATCAAGCACTCATCTTTGGAATGCTATTTTTTTAAGTTTTAAAATATCTTCCATCGTAGTTTTAATAAATTTAATTATAGGAATACCGTTAAGCTATATATTATCTTTTAAAAAAAATAAAATCTCTTTTTTATTAGATTTAATAAGCACTCTTCCTCTAACAACGTCCCCTCTTGTAATTGGCTTTGCAGTATTAATTACAATGGGTCCGCTAAATCCGATAGGTAAATTTTTTATATCTCACGGAATAAAATTTGTTTTTACTCCTCAAGGCATAATTCTTGTGCAGCTTATAATTTCATTTCCTTTTTTTGTTAATATTTTGAAGGAATCATTTGATTCAATTAACAGAAAAATGATTGATTTAAGTAAAACTTTGGGGGCTTCTTCTTTTGAAATATTATATAAAATAATACTGCCTCTTTCGTTAGACGGTTTATTGGCAGGGGCAGCAATGAGCTGGTCAAGGTCTATGGGCGAATACGCTGCCACTCAGATGGTCTCCGGAGTTATTCCAAACCTGACTGAAACAGCACCTATAGAAGTTTTTGTTAAAACCAGCTATGGAAATTATCCGGCAGCAATTGCAATTTCTGCCATATTAATGATTATATCGTTTATATCCCTCGGTATTTTTAAGTTTTTTTATTATAGAGCAAAGCATACAAAATAATATGAAATAAATGATAACAAATGTTGAAAAGTTGAAAAATGTCGCTTCAAATTTATTTTTATTCATATATTGCTTATTTTAAATATATATTTATATATTTATTTAAAATATTAAAATTAAACATAACTTATAAAACTTAATGAATTTCTTAGAGATTAAAAATATAAACAAATCATTTAACAATAAGAAAATACTAAAAGATATAACCTTAACTATTAAAAAAGGTGAAATATCTTCAATATTCGGCTATTCCGGAGAAGGGAAAAGCACCCTTCTGTCCATAATTTGCGGTCTGATAAAACAAGATTCCGGCGATATTCTTTTAAAAGGAAATAATATTAATAAAATGGAACCTCATGAACGTTCCATTTCTCTTGTGATGGACGAACCGCTTTTATTTCCAAATATGAATATAATGAAAAATATAGCTTTTGGTCTAAAATTAAATAAAAACATAACAAAATTATCTTCAGATAAACATAACGAAAAATCGATTAACGAAACTGTTTTAAATATTATGGATATTTTAGGCATATCAGGATTGGAAAAAAGATACCCCAATGAGATAAGTATGGGGCAATCGCAAAGGATCAGTTTAGCCCGAGCTATTGTTACAAACCCTGAAATTATTCTTATGGATGAACCATTTTCCAATTTAGATATTATTTCTAAAACAAAAGTAAGAAGTTTAATTAAAAATATACAAAAAGAACTTAAAATAACAATATTATTAGTAACGCATGACATTGAAGATGTGATGAATCTTTCGGATACCATGTTTATTTTAAATAACGGTATGATTCAAGATTCTGGAAATCCGAAAGATATTTTAAAAAAACCTTCAACAATGGACACTGCTTATCTGCTTGGAACGGAAAATATATTCCAAGGAAAAATCGCCGCAATCGATAAAGAAAATAATAATATAATGATTTATTTTAAAAGCAACAACTTGAATAATGAGTGCTATATCGAAAGCTATTATCAGCAAGATTTTGAAAAAAATGAATATGTTTATTTTGTAATAAGACCCGAAGATATAATAATTCTAAGAGAAGACAGGACTCCTTCGAAAGCGGTTAAGGAAAACCATTTCATAGGAAAAATAACGTCTGCGGTTTTTACCTCGCGTATGATGGATATTTTAATAGATACCTCGGAAAATCTGGCAGATAATATTCAATTTAAAGTTTTACTGCCGTTTCATGCCTATGAAATAATGAATTTATCGGTAGGCAAATCCGTATCAATTTCTCTTAAAAAATCCGCAATACACTTAATAAAAAAGAAACAGGCAAGATTGAAATAAAACAGTCATCAAGGTTTACACAATTGTATTGTTAATTATTGGCTAATTTTATTTATTTTACTATCTTTACTCTTTACTTATAACCATTGAATTTATTAAACCATCATTCATTATTATTTTAATTTTATCATTTATATTTACATCCGCAATTGAAGAAATAATTTTATCAGTCTCATTGATAGCTATACTGTAACCTCTCTTTAAAACTGAATAAGGGCTTATTGATTGTAAAGTATTATACGACAATTGCAAATTGTTTCTATTAATAAATATTTTATTTTTTATAGCTTTGCTATTGTTCAACTCTGCGCCACCGACGAGGGATTTTAAGCAGGATATTTTTCTGAGCATAGCATCGTTCAATATTTTATTATTTTTTTCAATTATAATTTTATAATCTTTAATAATCTTATTAGGATGGCGTAAGTTAAACCGTGTTTGTATTTCTTTAAATCTTAAATATTTATCTTTTAATATATGGGCGGGATGCCTGAGTTCAAGCCTTTTATTCAGCGAATTTACTCTAAGTTTATAATTATTTACCATTATTTTTTCTGCATTAAACAGGTCATTTATAACATCATCTATTAGTATAAACTTCTCTTCAATCAGTTTTTTAGGATTTTTATTATATTGCCTGCCTTGCAAATATCTTACAGTGTTATTTGTATTTTTGATTGCATTTAAAACTGCCAATTTTAATCTTTCATTAAATTTTTTTATTATACTTAGCAAATCTTGTTTTACAGGGACGGCAATCTCAGCGGCATTAGAAGGTGTGGAAGCTCTCACGTCTGCTACAAAATCGGTGATAGTAAAATCAGTCTCATGTCCGACAGCGCTGATGACCGGAATATCTGAATTATAAATAGCATACGCCGTTCTTTCTTCATTAAAAGACCATAAATCTTCCAATGAACCGCCTCCTCTGCCTACTATTAAAACATCTATTTTATGTTCATTTTTACTGTAATAGTTCAGTAATTTTATAGCATTTGATATTTCGACTGAGCTGTTAATTCCCTGAACAGAAGCATTAGCAAATATTAGATGAATATTATCAAATCTTTTTCTTATAATTTTAACAATATCATGCAATACGGCACCGCTTTTAGAGGTGACTATCCCTATTGTATTGGGAAGAATGGGAATATTTCTCTTATGTTCTTTTTCAAAAAGACCCTCATTTTGCAATTTTTCTTTCAACTGTTCATAGGCTAACGCTAGTTTGCCATACCCTTCCGGTTCAATGTCAGATATAATAAAACTGTAAGTCCCTCTCGGCTCGTATAAATTAATTCTTCCGAACGCAATAACAGACATCCCTTCTTTAATTTTAAAGTTTAATCTTTGAATATCATATTTAAAAATTATAGACGATATTTTAGCTTTGCTATCTTTCAAATCAAAATAATAACCGGAAGCATAACCGTTCTTAAATCCTGAAATTTCACCTTTAACCCATAGGGAATAAAATTTAGTTTCTATCGTTTCTTTAATTAAAAGTGTTAATTCAGAAACCGAATATATTATTTTACCGCTATTGATATTTTCAATCATGATGTTATATTTTGTTTTTAATAAAAACAGCTATTAAGGCTCCGCCTAATGTAACATATCCTAAAATTGCAAATGCATCGCCGTAAGAAGCGACAGAAGCGAACATTTGAATTAAATAATCAAAAAAAGCTAATTTGTTTGACGGAAATGCTATTCCAAATCTCAAATAAGATGGAGCCTTATTTATAATATCTCTCTGCAAAAGCTCAATCATACTATGATAAATCGGTGAATTATAATTTACATCTCTTGCATATTGATTTAAGTGATAAACCTGCCTTACGACTAATTCATTCCCAATAAAAGCAATACCGAAAGAAGCTCCTATTTGCAATGTTGCAGGGATAAGGCTTGAAGCTTCGGGAATAAGTTCTTTTTTAACGGAATTTAATGCAGCACTCATAACGGGCGCGTTGAGCAGACCTATTCCTATACCTCTAATGACCTGATTAATAATTATAGCATACATACTTGTATTCAGCGACAAATTATTAAATAAAAACATGGAGTAAGCCACAATTAATAATCCAATTACCAATGGATATCTTGGACCTATTCTGTCTGTTATTCTTCCTGAAAAAAAAGAAACAAAAGCAACCGAAACTGCAGTAGGAGCCATTAATATTCCTGCACTCATTGCATTATAGCCAAGTATATTTTCAAGAAAAAGCGGAAGAAGAAACATTGCTCCAAAAATACCTATAGCTCTAATCATATTTACTAAAGTAGATATAATAAAATTATAATTTGTAAAAATTTCTAAATTTATTAATGGAGTTGCCACAAAAATTTCATTTATAAGAAAACAAACAAAGGTAATTCCGCTTATTAGTTCAGACTGTATTATTACAGGAGAATGCCAGCCGAATGTCTGACCCTCGTTTAAAGCGTAGAGCAATAACCCTAAGCATATAGAAATAAAAGCAAAACCAACATAATCAAATTTTTTATTATATGCTTTCGCAGGTTTATCATATACCAAAATAATGGCTGTACCTAACAATGCAATAATGCCAATAGGCACATTAACATAAAAAATCCATCTCCAATTTACATAATCTACAATATAACCCCCAAGAAAAGGTCCTATCGCTGGTGCAACCATTGCGCCTATTGACCAAATACCCATTGCCTCCCCTCTTTCCGATGGCGGAAAAACTTCAGCTATAAGATTTAACCCGGTAGGGGTTAGTCCTGCGCCGCCAATTGCCTGAATTATACGAAAAATAATTAAATCTGTAAAAGAAGGAGAAATCCCGCATAAAGCGGAACCTATCGTGAAGAGCAATATTGAAAACATAAAAGGGTATTTTATTCCATATTTTCTTCGAATAAAACTCATGGGCAAAATAACTATGGAATAGGTTATAGTGTAGGCAATCATAACCCACTCGACATCGGTTATATCTACGCCGAAATGAGACATAATTTTAGGCATTCCAACTGTAACAATGTTCACGTCAAGAATAGCCATAAACGAGGATACTACAACCAGGGCAAGAATTATCCATTTATAATTTTTATGAGATGCATCAACCATTTTAATTTAAATTAAAAAATAATTTATCTTTGCTATATAAGTTATAAAAGTTATAAAAGTTATATAAGTTATGCAAGTTGTATAAATTATATAAGTTATGTAAGTCATATAAAAATTGCCATAAAATTGTAAAATTATTATTATTTTGCGAACAACTCTTCAATAATGAATCAAAGAGGGAGGGGTAAAATTTAAAAAACTTCAAAAAAATTATCTATTTTCGTCTCACTTTTTTCTTTAAATCATCAGCCAGAGAGTACACAACCGGTACTACTATCAATGTCAGAAACATAGAAGTCAAAAGTCCGCCTATAACATCTATGCCCATAGGAGCCCTTGAAGAAGCGCCAACCCCTGTACCGAGCGCTATCGGCAGCATACCGAAAACCATAGCCATTGTGGTCATTAAAATAGGACGCAGTCTGACGCTTCCAGCTTCAATTATTGCATCATTTCTTTTGTAATTACGTTCTTTAATTAAAATAATTGTATAATCCACTAATAATATGGCATTTTTTACAACAAGACCAAGGAGCAGTATTATTCCTATAAGAGCAATTACACTTAAATTTCTATGCGCTAAAAACAAAGCTCCTATCGCGCCTATTAAGGCTAATGGAACGGAAAGCATAATAACTAAAGGGTCAACAAAACTGTCAAACAAAGATGCCAGTATCATATAAACAATTATTAAAGCAAGCAGCAATGCTCCGCCCATAGAAGCGAAAGATTGTTTCATCTTAGAAGCCATGCCTGAAAATTCATATGTATATAATGATTTTTTAGGGATAATTCTGCTAAGATATTGTGTTGTTTTTTTTATTCCGAATCCTAATGGTACATGGTTTGCCATATTGGCATAAACCGTAACGGCGTTTTCTAAATCTCTTCTGTTAATTACCTGAGGACCTATAGTTTTCTTTATGGTTATAAGATCTCTTAAAGGTATAAGTTTACCCGCATTATTAGAAACATATAGATTTTTGATATCGCCGGGTTTATTTCTTTCGTTTCTGAATAATCTTATTTGCTGATTATATATGTGATTTTCGTAAACGAAGTTATAATTTTTAAAAATATTTATATCGCCGCCTATTAACGCGTCTATTGTTTCTCCTATAGATGACAGACTCACGCCCAGAGAACCGGCTATATTTCTTCTAACATGTATTAAAAGCTCGGGCTGATGAAATTGCATATTTGAAGTTACATCTACGAGTCCTGGGGTTTTTCTTAATTTATGCATCAATTGTTTAGAATACGCCGTTATTCTGCTTAAACTGGGACCCATAATTATAACCTGGAGAGGCGCAACATTCTGAGAAGCGCC
This sequence comes from bacterium, assembly GCA_021809845.1. Taxonomy (GTDB): domain Bacteria; phylum SZUA-79; class SZUA-79; order Acidulodesulfobacterales; family Acidulodesulfobacteraceae; genus Acididesulfobacter. The sequence goes on from JAJZJW010000012.1 coordinate 53,702, forward strand.
CCCTACCGTCGGCATATCCATCACCTGAGTAATGACGCCGGGCACTACGGCTATTTTTTTTCTTAATATCCCCATTACCTGCTGTTGATTCAAGTTTCTATTGCTTTTAATAGCAACAAAGAACATTCCTTTATATCTTGAACCGTTTACGCCAAAACCTGTTGCCATAAAAATACTTTTAAGGAAAGGAGTCTTTTCGACAACCTTGTAAAGTTTTGCGGAATATTTTTTCATGACCCTAACGCTTGTTCCTTCAGGTGCTTGAAAATATACAAGAAAATTCCCTGAGTTAGACGGCGGCATCATTTCTTTTCCTATATATTTGGTCATATACAAAGAACCTATAAATATTATAAGTGCGGATAATATTACAATTAACCGGTGATTTAAACTCCATCCTATCATGCTTTTATATATAGCGGTAACCTTGTGCATCAGGTTCTCAAGAATTGTAAAAAGCACTCCGTGTTTCTTTTTATGCACTACAAACTTTGACGCTAGCATAGGCGTAAGAGTAAAAGACACAAATAATGAGACAAGAACGGCAAAAGCAACGGTTAAACCAAATTCATAGAAAAATTTACCAATCATGCCCGGCATAAAAGCAACCGGGACAAATACGGCAACAATAGAAAAAGTTGTAGCCATAATAGCCACTCCTATTTCACTCATTGAATTCATGGAAGCAGCAACCCGTTCTTCGCCATTTTCCACATGCCTGAATATGTTTTCAATGACAACTATAGCGTCGTCTATTAAAAGTCCTACGGAAAGGGACAAACCTAACATGGTCATATTGTTTAAGGCAAAACCCATCAAATGCATAAATCCGAAAGTAGAAATTATGGCAGCAGGAAGCGAAATAGCCGCAATTAATGTAGTTCTTGTATCTTTCAAGAAAAAAAATACGATTAAAACCGTAAGAATAGCGCCCCAGACAATATCGAATTCTACTGAAGATATGGACCTTTTAATATACGTTGCGCTATTATACGCAATAGAAGCATGAACGCCGGGAGGGAAGGAATATTTTATTTCATTCAAATAATTGATGGATTCATCCGCTACTTTTACGGCATTTGCATGTGTTTTAATGGTTATACCTAACCCTACTGCCGGTTTTCCGTCAAAAGTGGTTATAGAAGTAACCGGAGCCTCATAATTTTTTGCAAGGCCTACCTGAGAAAATTTTACTGGAACACCGCCCGCACTGTTTATGACCATATTATTAAAAGCTTTTGAGCTGTGGAGCCTGCCTTTTAAATATGTAAAATATGTTTTTGCGTTAGTTTTTAAATTGCCGGTCGGCATTGCCACGCTTTGAGATTCTATAGCTTTTATTATTTGATTTACGCCAAGGTTGTGACTTATAAGTTTATTATTATTTATATAAAATTCCATTCTTCTGTTTCTTGCGCCGCTGACTATAACCTGCCCTACGCCGGATAATCTTTCAAATTTGCGCTCCAGAACTTTTTCAGCATAAAATGTCAGGAATCTTTTTGAACGATTTCCGCTGAGGGTAATCCATAAAATAGGTGAAGAATTTACATTTAATTTTTTAATTACAGGCGTATTAATATTTTTAGGCAGCGTATCCAAAATAGCATCTACGTCGGCTGTTACCACTTCATATCTATGGTCTATATTTCTATTTAAATGAAATTCTACGGTAACTGTAGACTGCCCTACGCTGCTGGTGGACATGATATGTTTTATGCCTGAAACGGAATTTACGGCATCTTCAATTTTCTTCGTAACATCAAGTTCCATTTCTTTTGGACTTGCACCGGGTAAAGTTGTGGTGACATTTACGATAGGAAATTGAATATTAGGATATAAATCTACTGCAAGTGTAAAATACCCAAAAATACCGAGAACGACAAAAATACTTACCATCATTACGGCAAATACAGGTCTTTTAATAGAAATATCAGAAATTTTCATAATAATGAATTTATTTTAATTTTATTGAGCTGAATTATTTATTACTTACTTAGCTGCAACGGAAACTACCTGTCCGTTCCGTACAAGATTCGAGCCCTTGACCACTACAAAATTATTTTTGGTTATAACTTTAATAATTTGTATATACCCGTTTTTAGTTATGCCGGTTACTACCTTTTTCATATAAACCTTACCATTTTTATATATAAAAACAAAATTTCCGGTCAAACCTGTTCTTAAAGAGGCTTCGGGTACAAACATGCCATCCCGTATTGTTTTAACATCAACATAAACATTGGCAAACAACTGCGGTCTAAGCATTAATTTATTGTTTTTAAATAATGCCTTTACTCTTATCATTCGTGTCTGAGTATTAAGCTGAGGGCTTATAAAATATATTTTGCCTTTAAATGTTTTACCCGGAAAGCCTTTTACCTTTGCAGACACAGTTTGTCCAATTTTAACCTGAGGAATCTGGCTCTGGGAAACATGAAATTCTAATTCAAGCGGTTTAAGAGCAACAATTTCATAGGCAACTTTATTTACGGCAACGTAATCTCCAATATTAATATTTCTTTTATAAACAACGCCGTTTATTAATGATTTTATTAAAGTATCTCTATAATTCTTAGCGTCAACTCCTAAAACCGCTTTGTCTGAATCGAGCGTGGACAACGCCATTTTGTAGTCCGAAACTGCGGTGTCATATTCTAAAGGCGTCAAAAGCTGCTGTTTATAAAGCATTTTATCTCGTTTTAAGGTTGAAAGCGCAAGCGAAAGATTTGCCTTATCTTTATTTATCAAAGCCTTCTGAGACATCAGCGTATAATGAGCTTTTGTTCTGTCTATAACTGCAAGAACTTCTCCTGCGTGAACTAAGTTGCCGTCATGCGCATAAATTTTTACTATCTGACCTGCGGCTCTGGAAGAAACATCCGCCGTTTTATATGGTATGAAGTACCCGGGCGAAGTAATATACACATGCGCATTCATGGTTTTGACTTTTTTTACCGTCACAAGCATATTATGCTTAACCGCTATTTTTTTACTTGAACATGCGCTTAAAGTAAAAACAGAAATAAGAATAAATAAAAAAAGCAATGCAGGGGCGGCAATATATTTAATATTTTTATATCCTAAAAAATTTATAATTTTGTTTTTCATTTTAATAATCCTTTAATTAATTTTTTATTCCGTCAATAAAAATATCGTATATTTCAGCTGCTTCCAATTTAATTAAATCTTCATTAAATTCAGCATGATTATTTTTAAAATTATAGATAGCGTTAGTTTTAATAAGCGAAATTAAGTAAAAACCCATCTTCAAAGGGTCTAATGAATTTTTAAAAATCCCTTCATCTATACCTTTAATAATTATCTCGGAAATAAATACTGCATATTTTCTTCTTCTCAAATTATAAGATTCCTGAGAAGTTTTTTTTAAAAATACCACATGCATCTCATCTAAAAAAACTGTTTTAAAAAAATATTTATTTTCACCGATATACAACAGGTTTTCATATATTAAAGTTTTAATTTTTTCTTCCGGGGTTTCTTTTTTTTCGACTTTATTTGTGAGCCTGCTAAACATAGTTTGAAAACCGCTTTTTAAAACATTTTCAAGCACATCATTTTTGTCCTTAAAATACAGATAAATCGTACCTTTCGCAACCCCGGCTTTATGAGCCAGCTTATCCATGGTAAAATTAGAAAACCCTTCTTGTTCAATAAGTTTTTTTGCGGATGCTAAAATACAATCGAATTTATTTATTTTTCCTATTTCTTCTTCAGTCATATATAGCGCCATTCCTTAATTTTTGTTATTTTCAATGCTTTTTTATTTTTAACGCTTTATTATTTTTAATGCTTTGTTATTTTCAATGCTTTTTTATTTTTAACGCTTTATTATTTTTAATGCTTTGTTATTTTCAATGCTTTTTTATTTTTAACGCTTTATTATTTTTAATGCTTTGTTATTTTCAATGCTTCTATTTGATTTTTAATGCTTTTTTATAGATAATTTATTAAAAGCTATGCGGTTTTTAATATAATTTCATAACTTCTGACGTACATTAAGGCATAGCTATAAACTAACCTAATAGTATAATAACATTATAATGACTTTATAGTCATAAGTCAACAAAATAAAACTAACCAATTATATATAAAGGTTTTTTACATATATAATCAGTTATATTAATTTTTGCAAAACTGCATAAGCGGCTGTTTTATTTTTTTAATTAAAAATGAAAAAGCAAGGAGCGCAATAATCAGATACAATATGCCAAAAATTGTATGAACGGGGGGATAAGATTGGATATTTGCCGCATATGCAATAATGTTTAACAGGATTAATATTGGAAATGACCACAATAAAATCCATCCTTCATAAAAATGGAAACAGTGCGCTTCTTTTCCGTATAATCCGCCTAAGCCTGCCAGTACAAATCCAATTGAAATTATGATTAGAATATCTTTAAATAAATAATTAAAATTTATAAAATAAAAAGAAATCGCACCAAGGAGCATTCCTGTTATAATACATGAAAGAATAAAAATCTTAACTTCTTTTTTCCACACAAGAAGGAATATTCCTGAAAGCAGCGTCCCTGCTTCAAATATTGAAAGCCCAAGTAATGTATAATCGGAACTGCTATAAAAATAGGCTGCAACAAATATGAAAATTCCTACAAATCCTACCCCATAGCCTATTCTATAAGTTATATCGTAAGACTTAGGGTAATAAACATCTTCTTGGCTCATAATAGTGTAAGTATAAGTATAATTATAATATATATAAAATATAAAATAAATTCCTTGTTTTTATAATATTTTATAATAATGGAATTAACTAGCTATCTTCTTTACCGAGAACAGTTATCAGCACATTGTTTTTATTAGAAAATATTTTATTAGTCAGAGCAAATATCAAGTCATCATTCACCGATTCTATTTTTTTTAATATCTGGTTTTTTGAAATATATTTTTTATAATAGATTTCATTTAACGCATTCCGTGTCATTAAATTGTTGGACGATTCCAGCCCAAGCAAAAAACTGTCTGCTACGTGTCTTTTTGCATTTAATATGTCATCTGCACTAATCTTTTTTTCAGACAATTCATAAATAATATTTAAAATAACGTCTTTTGCCGTTTTAAATTTGTCTTGCGCAACCCCCGCATATATCGATATGTAACCGTCTGTCCTGTGAAAAACGCTGTTGGAATATATAGAATACGCAAGTCCTTTTTTTTCTCTCACTTCTTGAAATAAACGGGAACTGACGGAACCGCCGAGAACGGTATTTAAAATTTCCATGACATAATATTCTTTGTCAGTTTTCTTGATGCCGTCAAATCCAAGTATAAAATGAATCTGTTCTAAATCTTTACTATGAAAAAATTCGCCGTAATTTTTAGATATTTTTTTATTTTCGCTATTTAAGATGCCTGGAGCATCATTTTTTTTATTATTTTTTAGACAGCTATTATTAAATTCATTTTGATTATTTTCTTTATAAAACTTTTTTATAAACGAATCTATAGAGGCTACCACTTTATTATGGTCTATATTTCCGGCAACAGATATCACAAGGTTTTGAGGAACATAATACTCGTTAAAATATTTAATAATCTTATCCCTGTCAAAACTCTGTACCGTTTCCGCATTTCCAAGTATAGGATTGCCGTAAAAAGAATTACCGTAAAAATCTTCATGAAAAAGGTCATGGACATAATCGTAAGGATCATCTTGCGCACCCATAATTTCTTGAAGCACGACAGATTTTTCTTTTTCAATTTCGCTCGCCGAAAACAACGAATTAAACATTATATCTGTCAGCAAATCAATGGCTCTTTCATAGTTTTTTGCCAAGACTTTCGTGTAAAAACAGGTTAATTCATTTCCGGTAAAGGCATTTAATGCTCCCCCCATAATATCAATTTCTTTATCAATATCTAAGTATGAACGTTTTTTTGTTCCTTTAAAAAGCATATGCTCTATAAAATGCGATATACCATTAATATCGGAAGGTTCATTTGAACTGCCTGTTTTCACCCAAAAACCTATAGAAATAGAATCAAAATAAGATTTTCCCTCAGTTATAACAGTTGCGCCTGATTCTAAAATATCTTTATAAACCTGTTTCATATTTTTACACCTAATTGTTATAAAGCCGCCTTTATAGAGAGTTTAATTTTACCTGCTTTATCAACGTCTATAACCTTAACTTTAACTTCATCCCCTTCTTTTAAAAAATCGGATACATTTTCAACTCTTTTTTCGTCAAGTTGGGATATATGGACAAGCCCGTCCGTTCCAGGAAATATTTCGACAAAAGCACCAAAATCCATTATTTTTCTGACTTTTCCATAATAAATCTTCCCTATTTCGGCTTCCTGCGTAATGTCGTTTATCATTGCGACAGCAATATCTAAAGAATTTCTATCAGATGAATATATGTTAACTTTTCCGGTATCGTCTATATCTATTTTCGCTCCGCTTTTTTCAATTATTCCCTTAATAACCTTGCCTCCCTGTCCAATAATTTCTCTGACTTTTTCCGGTTTAACATTAATTGTTATAATTTGAGGTGCATTAGAAGCAAGTTCTTTTTTAGGTTTGTCAATTGTTTTAAGCATAATATCAAGAATGGTAATGCGACCTTCTTTTGCTTGGGCTAAAGCCTTACGTAATATATCATCTGTAACGCCGGCAATTTTTATATCCATTTGAAGAGCCGTAACGCCATCTCTTGTTCCTGCAACTTTAAAATCCATATCTCCGAGGTGGTCTTCGTCGCCTAAAATATCTGTTAATATTGCAACCTTTTCATTTTCTTTTATAAGTCCCATGGCAATACCGGCTATAGGGGATTTAATAGGCACTCCTGCATCCATCAGTGATAAAGTAGCCCCGCAAATTGTTGCCTGAGACGAAGAACCGTTTGATTCAAGAATTTCAGAAACAATTCTTATCGTATAAGGAAACTCATCTTTAGAAGGAACAACATACCTTAACGCCTTTTCGCCCAGGGAACCGTGCCCTATTTCACGTCTGCCGGGACCTCTTAACGGTGCAACTTCACCGACAGAAAATGGAGGAAAATTATAATGTATCATAAATCTTTTAGACGATTCTTTTTCAGGGGCATCCACAATTTGTTCGTCAAATTTTGTCCCCAATGTTGTTACTACTAAAGCCTGAGTCTCTCCCCGAGTGAAAACCGCGGAACCGTGAGCCATTGGAATCTCGCCTATGGAACATGTTATCGGTCTGATATCTTTTAAACCCCTGCCGTCTATTCTTTTGCCTTCGTCTAAAATTAAATTTCTTAATATATCTTTCTGAATATCTTCAAATACTGTATATATAATATTTTCATTATCCGGATAAATTTCGCTGAATAATGTTTTAGTTTTTTCTCTAAGTGTCGATACAGCCTCGTTCCTTTCCTGTTTAGAAGTTATTAATATACATTTTTTTAATTCATCATATACATTTTCTCTGATTTTTTCTATAATTTCTTTAGGCTTATTCGGTAGGGGAATTTCTATTTTCTTTATATCCAATTTATCGATAATAGATTTTTGAAATGCTGTCAATTCTTTAATTTTATTATGACCAAAATTTATTGCCGAAAGAAGCACTTCTTCGTCTAATTCATCAAAACTGCCCTCCACCATCGTTATTGCATCGCTAGAACCTGCTATTACCAAATGCGTATCGCTTTTTTCAATTTCCTGATATGTCGGATTAATAATGAACTCTCCATTTATCCTTCCTACCCTTACACCGGCTGTAGGACCATTAAAAGGAATCTCAGAGGATATAAGCGAAAATGAAACACCAAGCATAGCTGCCATGTCTGGGTCGTTTTCTTCATCCATCGATACAACGGTTGCAATGACCTGTGTATCTAAAAAATAATTTTCAGGGAAAAGCGGTCTTATAGGACGGTCTAAAAATCTTGAAGTAAGAACTTCTTTTTCTGTAGCCCTTCCTTCTCTTTTAAAAAAACCTCCCGGTATTCTGCCTGCAGAATAAAATTTCTCGACATAATTTACTGTCAGAGGCATAAAATCTATACCTTCTTTAATATTTTTATTTACACATGTAGTAACAAGCACTTTCGTCTTTCCGATAGTGACTAATGCACTGCCGCTAGCCTGCTTGGCTAATCTTCCTGCTTCAATAGTAATTTTTTTTCCGTCTAAATCGAAGCTTTCAACAATATAATTATTTATCATCGTAATATTTAATCCTCATCTCTTTTATTTTTATTGCCAAATATAAAAACATATCAGCAATATAAAAATAATAGTTAAATTAATTTAAAATCATTTTCTAAGCTCAAGAGATTCTATTAAAGATTTATATCTGGCTTCATCCTTTCCTTTAATATAATCAAGAAGATGCCTTCTTCTTGCAACCATTTTCAAGAGTCCTCTTCTTGAGTGATGGTCTTTAGCAAACTTTTTAAAATGCTCAGATAATAAATTGATGCGGTAAGTTAATAATGCAACCTGTACCTCCACAGAGCCGGAATCGGAATCGTGCTGTTTAAATTTTCCGATTATTGACTGTTTTTCTTCTTTTGATATAGCCATTTAAAAAACTCCTCCAAAAAATAGTTTAATATTATATGTTAATTTTTTTCAATAAATAAAATTTTTAATATGTAAAAGCCGATATGTAATGACAACATTAAACAAAATTACAAATATAAAATCGCAAGCAGATTTAATTTAAAAAAACAAAAAAATGAGAATTAATGAATTAAATCGATATTAATCAAATTGCTTACAATAAAATCTTTGCCTTTTTCAAGGTCTTTAAAAGATATTGCGTCGGAAATATCATAGCCGCCCGCATTCGTCCTTCTAAGAGAAATAAGACTAATCGGTAAATTAAAGCTATCTAGAATATCTTGCGCAAAAGCTCTGATATATGTGCCTTTAGAAACCTTGCAGCTAAAACTAATAAACGAGCCTTCTATGGATTTGATTTTAAATTCATATATATGAACCGTCGTTGTCTTATTAATAATTTGAGCGGGCAATTCATCGCTTCTATTCTTTCTTGCATATTTATAAAAGGCTATGCCTTTATATTTTTTAGCACTGTATAAGGGAGCTTTTTGAATAATATCTCCTTTTAGATTTTGCAGATAGTTTGAAATTTTAACAACATCGTCAACGGAAATTTCTTTTTCTATAATTAATTTACCGGATGCATCGAGCGTATCTGTAAATTTTCCGCATTCAAAAGTTCCTTCGTACGACTTAGGCATATCAAGAAACTTGTCTTGCAATTTTGTAGCATTATTTATTAAAACCGGCAAAACTCCTGTGGCAAACGGGTCAATAGTACCTGCATGACCTACTTTTTTGCAATTTAATGTTTTTTTTATAAAACTATCTATCCCGAAAGATGTAATATCTGCCGGTTTATCTATTATCAAAAGTCCAGATTTAGAGAACTTCTCTACAGTATTCATATATATCCTTTTTAAGATTATTTAAATCTCCGCTTGCTTTACATCCGGCCGCAAATTTATGACCTCCGCCGCCATATTTTTCTGCAACCTTAGAAACATCCGCATAGCTTTTTGCTCTAAAACTCAGTCTATATTCATTAAAAGAAACTTCTTTAAAGAAAATAGCAATTTCAACACCGTTAATAGACCTTGGATAATTGACGAAGTTTTCAAATAAAGCCATACCTTTCTGCTGGTTTTCATTGTCTTGAAATATTTCATTGAGCATTTGTTTAGAACCGAGCATAGAAGCAATTTTTCCGTCCTGAACCAATTCCAGCGTAGCTAAACTTTTCGATAACAGTTTATATTGTTCCTGCGGTTTTGTTTCATATATTTCTTCGGCAATTTTAGCCGGAGCAATATCGTATTGATTTAAAACAGAGGCAATATAAAAAGCGTTTTTTGTAGCAGAAGCATACCTGAATGAGCCGGTATCTGTTAATATTGAAGTATAAAGACATATTGCTATATCTTTATTTATTTTAGACAGTACTTTTTGTCTTTCTTCGGCTTTACATGGTAATTCTTCGCCGATTTTATATTCTATTTTGTTTTCTTTAGCACCGTAAGATGCAAAAAGGTAAAACAATACCTCCCCTGTAGAACTGGCATCCGGAATGACAAAATTAGCATGCCCAAAATTATTATTCGTAAAATGGTGGTCAATGTTAATTATTCTGTTAATCGTCAACATATTTTCATAAACGTCGCCGACTCTTTGAATTTCACCGCAATCTGCTACAATTAGCAAATCTATAGGCTCAGCCGGAAGTTTCTGAGAAAATTCTTTTGCCCATGGCAAAAATCTTAGATTTAAAGGTATTGGGTCTTTGTCGTAAAGATATATTTCTTTATCTAAAGATTTTAAAAAAATTCCTATAGCTATAGCAGAACTTATAGCATCGCCTTCGGGATTTTCATGGGTTACAACAAGTATTTTTTTAGATGTCTCTATTAAATGAAATATTTCATTTGCACTGTCTGATAAACTTTCGGCATTGTTTAACCTATGCATTTATATTTTTTTGTCCTTTTATTATAATAAATAATTATTATATAGAAAATTATATTACAAATTATCGTCAATTATTTTCTTGTTATCGTTTATTATTTTAAGAATCCTCGACGATTGTTCAATGCCCGGATCATATTCAAAACTTAAATCCGGTATTAACCTTAGCAAAACTTTAGAAAAAACTTCTTTTTTTATAAAATGTTTTGAACTTTTAAATCCGTTCATTACTTTTTTAACTTCCCTTTCTATATATTCAGAATATGTATTGTCCTTAGTATCGTAAAGACTTCCGTTTTTTATGGCAATGACACTAAAAAAAATTTTACAGTACCTCAGGTCTTTCGATATCTCAGCCCTTAAAATTGTAACATTTTTAAGCCTGTCGTCGTTAATTTTATATTCTAATACTAATGAAACTTCGCGGGCAATTAATTCTGCAACCCTTTTATTTCTTTCTATCATAATGTTTGTTTTATATATTCAATTTCATAAATTTCTATAACATCATTAATTTTAATATCATTAAAATTTTCAAGAGATATACCGCATTCAAAATTTGACTGCACCTCTTTAACATCATCTTTAAATCTCTTTAAAGAATCTATATGTCCGCTGTATATTATCACATTATCTCTCAAGAGCCTCGCTCCTGCAGCTCTTTTAACAACCCCCGATGTAACCATACATCCGGCAACAGCGCCTATCTTTGGAACATTAAATACACTTCTTACCTCCGCTTTTCCGACTACAATCTCTTTTTCTATCGGTGCAAGAAGACCTTCCATTGCATCTTTGATATCTTTTACTGCGTCATAAATGATATTGTAATACCTTATCTCTATATTTTCAGTTTCGCTCAGAGTAAGAGCTTTAGGCTCAGGACGTACATTGAAAGCTATAACGATAGAACCTGTTGCTTTTGCAAGCATAATATCAGATTCTGTAATAGCGGAAGCGCCGCTATGAATTATTACAACCTTAACTTTATCTGTAGAAAGCTTATTAAAAGATTGAATAAGGGCTTCCATGGAACCATACACATCACTTTTAACAATTAATTTAAGTTCTTTTACATCGCCTGCTTTTATTTTAGAATATAGATTTTCAAGGGTCATTTTACTTGACGTTCTATACTCGCTTTCTCTTCGTTTCAGCTGTCTTTCCATGCTTATTTTTTTAGCTTCTTTTTCGTCTTTTAAAACTATAAAATTGTCGCCGGCTGAAGGAACGCCTTCTAATCCGAATATTTCCACAGGGGTAGAAGGACCTGCTTTCTCTAATTTGTTACCATTATAGTCCATCATTGCTCTTACTTTGACAAAATATAAACCGCATACCGCACTGTCATTAATATGTAATGTGCCGCTCTGAACAAGTATAGTTGCAACAGGACCCCTTCCTTTATCAAGAGATGCCTCTATTACAGTTCCTCTTGCCGGTTTATCAGGATTAGCTTTTAGCTCTAATATTTCCGCCTGAAGTATAATAAGTTCAAGAAGTTCTTTTAATCCTTGTCCTGTTTTTGCCGATACTAACGAAAACAAAGTAGAACCGCCTAATTCTTCAGATACTAAACCGTATTCCATTAAACTGTTTTTAATTTTTTCCGGATTAGCTCCGGTTTTATCTATTTTATTTATTGCTACTATTATAGGAACATTAGCTGCTTTAGCATGGTTAATAGCTTCGATAGTCTGAGGCATAACGCCGTCGTCAGCGGCTACCACAAGAATTACAATATCAGTGATACCTGCTCCTCTAGCCCTCATTTCAGTAAAAGCTTCATGCCCCGGGGTATCAAGAAAAACAACCATTGAGCCGTCCACTTTTACGTTATACGCGCCGATATGCTGAGTAATACCGCCTGCTTCATTGGTCGTAACATTTGTTTTTCGTATAGCATCCAACAAAGAGGTTTTTCCATGGTCAACATGACCCATAACTGTTACTACTGGAGCTCTCGGAACTAAAGACTCTTTAGTATCAGGAGCTTCCTCAAGCGCTACAACTTCATCAAAACTGACATTTTCAACCGTATATCCATATTCAGAAGTTATAAGCGATGCTGCATCGATATCTATAATCTGATTAATCGTAGCTATAATATCGACATCCAAAAGCTTTTTAATAACTTCGGAGGCTTTAACGCCTATTGCCTGAGAAAGTTCGTTAACGGTTATTCCGTTGCTTATTTTAACTACTTTTTTTGATTGTTTTTTTTCTGTTATTAACGTTTGATTATATTCATGTTGTTTATTAAAATCTTTATATGCCTTAAATCTTTTTCTGGGTTTTCTTGGTGCTACATATTCTTTTTCTTCAATAAGGTCTATTATTTTTTCATTTTTTTTAGGTTTAACTACATTTTGTTTTTTTACGGCATTTTTTTTTAGTGATTTATTTTCCGGTGTATTTAATTCTGCAATATCCTTCAAACTATTTGCTGAACCCTTGAGCGCATTTAACGGCAAAACAGCCGGCTTTTCAATTTTTAAATTCGCATTTAACGCTGAATGAGCTTTAGTTTCCTTTTGCAAATTTTCAGCGCTTTCAGTATTTCCGAATTTGTTATTTTTGGGATTAAAGCCTGCTGAGACGCTTTGCTCTCCTTCTGCCTGCCTGCTTAAAGCACCTGCTTCTTCAAATTTATTTAACTTGTTTTGAACAAATTCATGATTATTTGAATCGTAAGGAGGTTCTTCTTTGCTTTTAATGTTATCAGGAGAAACTCCTGACTTAGATTCGGAAGGTAACGATTCTGCCAACACAGTAGATGCTGAGTTTTCAATGCTTGCATCTTTGTTACCATTTTTTTTATAATTATCATCGCTGACCGGTTCGATTTTGCTCAGTCTTCTCCTGATGACACCTCTAGAAACCCTTCTTTCTTCAGTCTTTAAGGAATCTTGAACATTACTTTCATTTATTACTTCGTTATTATCTGCCATAGTTTAGTTAATTTCCCTGTTTATCCGTTCTTTAAGTTCTAAATCTGATTGCAGACGATTAAGTAAATCCTGA
>JAJZJW010000027.1 GCA_021809845.1 bacterium
TCATATTGACAACGTATGGGGATATGATGCGGGTTCCGGGCAGCGAAAGTTCGCTTATTAAAGAAAGGGGAAACGGCGCAGATATAAGAATGGTCTATTCACCCTTAGATATTATTAAATTAGCTCAGGAAAATAAAAATAAAAAAATAATTTTTTATGCAATAGGATTTGAAACAACAGCTCCAATGACGGCGGCATTAATAGAACAGATGAAGGCACAGGATATTAAAAATATTTATTTTTATATAAACCATGTTCTAGTACCTCCACCTATTGAAGCGATTCTTGATTTAAGCGATTCCGAAATAAATGGTTTTATAGGTCCGGGGCACGTAAGTGTTATAACCGGTGTTGAAATATATAATAATATTATTTTTAAATATAAAAAACCTGTTGTAATCTCAGGATTTGAACCGTTTGATATACTCATGTCAGTACTAATGATTACAAGACAAGTAAATAGAAGAATTTCAAAAACTGAAATAGGATATACGCGAGCTGTTAAACAAAATGGGAATAAAAAAGCTCAGGAACTTGTCAATAAATATTTTGAAACCAGAGATAATTTCGAATGGAGAGGATTAGGCTGCATTCCTAAAAGCGCTTTAAAATTAAAAGAAAAGTTTAAAGATATTGATGCAGAAAGCCTGTTTAGCGATTATATTTATGATGAGCTTGCTAATAATAAAGCAGCTGATAATCAAGTTTGCAAATGCGGCGATATCTTAAAAGGCAAACTTAAACCAAATGAGTGTCCGCTTTTCAAGAAACTATGCACTCCCGATAATCCCATAGGAGCCTGTATGGTGTCGAATGAAGGGGCATGCGCTGCTTATTTTAAATATTTTGAATAGCGCTAAGCGGATAACTATTGTTATCGGTATCGATTCAAAAAAATACACAAAGCATAATTATATATGAGCAATAATAATAATCATAGACAATAACAATCATAGACAATAATAATCACGGGCAATAATAATCATAGACAATAACAATCATAGACAATAATAATCACGGGCAATAATAATCATGAGCAATGATAATTTTGATAAAATCCTTATTTCACATGGTGGCGGCGGAAAAGAAACGTCTGAATTAATAAAAAATATATTTTGTAAATATCTTTCCAATGATATTTTACTGAAAATGGAAGATGCCGCTATTCTCTCATCTAACGGTTCAGGAAAAATTGCATTTACAACTGACAGTTTCACTGTTACACCTTTATTTTTTAACGGAGGCGATATAGGCAAGCTGTCTGTTGCCGGAACTGTAAACGATTTATCCGTTATGGGTGCGAAGCCGCTATTTCTAAGTTTAAGTTTAATTATAGAAGAGGGATTTTTATTAAGCAATTTGGAAAAAATTATATTGTCTATAAAAGACGAATTGGAAGTGTCCGGTGCCAAAATTGTAACAGGAGATACAAAAGTTGTACCAAAGGGCAAGGCAGACGGTATTTTTATAAATACATCAGGGATAGGTGATGTAATTTATGAAAACTTATCTGCGTCTAATATAAATGACGGCGATGCAATAATAGTTTCGGGAGAAATCGGCGATCATGGAGCTGCTATAATGTCTTTAAGAGAAGGCATAAATATTGATGCCGGAATAAAAAGCGATTGCGCAAGTTTGTGGGGTATGCTCGACGATGTTTTGAAAAATGGATTTAATGTTAAAGCAATAAGAGATGCTACAAGAGGAGGATTAGCCGCAGTCCTTAATGAATGGGCTGAAAGCTCTAATATCAATATTTGTATAGACGAGGAAAAAATCCCTGTTAAAGATAATGTTAAGGGATTTTGTGAATTAATAGGATTAGAACCTTATCAATTTGCCTGCGAAGGAAGGGTTATTTTTGCGGTGAGCAATAACGATGCCGACAAGCTTCTAAAAGTTCTCAGAGCTAACCCGTTAGGGGAAAAATCGCAAATAATAGGTTATGCTTCTATCATTGATTTTGCAGTTAATAATGACGATTTATGCGAATTAAAAAATTACCGCAATTTTAATAAAAAAGTTATTATTAAAAATATTTATGGAATCTCGAGATTCTTAGACACTCCATCAGGAGAACTTCTTCCGCGTATTTGCTAATATAAAAATATTGTATTTATTGTATTATAAATTTATGTTATTTATCATAATCATACCAAGTCACATTAGCTATACCTAATTAACGAGATTGTATTTATTATCTTATAAATTTATGTTATTTGTTATAGGTTATTAATGTTTATTATACGTTTTTGTTTACTGTATTATATTTTATATAACGTTATAAAGCAGAACAGCAAAAGATTTAATTTATCAAGTATTGTCAACAGAGTATTGTGTTTTATCCGTGTTATAGAGTGGCACAGCGGCGACATAAAGCGAAACGTTTTAATTCTAATATTTTTTTGATTTAATTAAAAAATTAAATGATTAAACGAGCAGTAATAAATATAACCGGAATTGTCCAGGGGGTCGGATTCAGACCTTTTATATATAGACTTTCTCAAAAATATGCTATAAACGGATATATAATTAATAATATTTCCGGAGTTAAAATTGAAGCCGAAGCAGATGAGGAGAAATTAAGCAATTTTATTAACGATATTCATGTCAATAAGCCTCCGTTGGCAGTAATTTACGATATTAATTATATTTACAAAAAACCCTCCGGATTTAAAAATTTTGCAATTCTAGAATCGACAAATAATATAGAGGATGTAGTTATAGACATAGACACTAACATAGACAGTTGTACTGATATAGATAATGGTACTAATAATATAGATGCAGGAACGAAAGCGTACTTTAATATCAAAAATATCAAAGATTCTAAAGATACAGATATAGACGCCGACACTGGCACTGGCAATAACACTGAAACTGACATAGATATATCTCCGGATGCGGGTATTGCAGATGGAGGCAAGGCAGATTTTTTAGATGCGAATGCAGATGCCAACATTAATAATTGTAATAATAATTCATTTCGTAAAAAAAAATCCCTGAAAGTCAATATTCAAATTAGAAAAGCCGCCGTTTCTCCCGATATTGCCACCTGCGATAATTGTGTTTCGGAACTTTTAAACCCTGCAGACAGGAGATTTCTATACCCTTTTATAAATTGTACAGATTGCGGACCGAGGTTTACTATAACACAAAAATTGCCATACGATAGAGCTAACACCACAATGAATCAATTTAAAATGTGCAATGAATGTCAAAGTGAATACACAGACCCTTCTAATAGAAGATTTCATGCTCAACCGAATGCGTGTTTTAATTGCGGACCGGAAATTGAATTTATTAATAAAAACGGTAAACAATATGACGATATTTTTAATAAAGTTGCAGACCTAAATGCGTGTTTTAATTGCGGACCGGAAATTGAATTTATTAATAAAAACGGTAAACAATATGACGATATTTTTAATAAAGTTGCGGCACTGATAAAAAATGGCGGCATAGTTTGTGTTAAAGGTATTGGAGGATTTCATATAATGTGCGATGCTGCAAATGAGGATGCGGTGAAAAGATTAAGGGTAATAAAAAATCGTCCTAAAAAACCGTTTGCAGTTATGTTTAAAGATATTTCGGAGGTATTAAAATATGCTAATGCAAATGAACATGAGATTAATTTATTAAACTCAAGAGAAAGGCCGATTGTGCTCATTAATTATCGTGGAGGTCTTGCAAAAAATGTAAAATTCAGTCTTACCGCTATAGGCGCATTTTTGCCTTATACCCCTATTCAGCATATAATTTTTGCAATCATAAATATGCCTATCATTGCAACATCCGGAAACATTTCAGATGAACCGATAATATCCGATGACAATGAAGCTGTGTTAAAATTGGGATTGTTGACAGACGGTTTATTGGTTCACAGAAGAAAGATATACAGAAAATGCGATGATTCTGTCATAAAGGTCGTTGCCGTTAATGTTAATAATTATGACCGCAATAGTATTACCAATGACCAATTAAATATAATGATAAGGCGTTCCCGCGGATTTGTTCCTGCTGCAATTAATATTCCTCTAAAACTAAAAAGAAATATAATCGCTGTTGGGGCAAATTTAAAAAATACTTTTGCATATGGCATGAAAGACGATGATAAAATTGTTTTAAGTCAACATATAGGAGATTTGACAAATGTAAATTCATATGATTATTTTTGTAAATGCATTGAAGAA
Organism: bacterium; assembly: GCA_021809845.1. Classification (GTDB taxonomy): domain Bacteria; phylum SZUA-79; class SZUA-79; order Acidulodesulfobacterales; family Acidulodesulfobacteraceae; genus Acididesulfobacter. The sequence goes on from JAJZJW010000027.1 coordinate 4,197, forward strand.
GTAATAAGATTTTATGATTTAAAGCCGGATGCTATTGTCAGCGATATGCATTTTGGATATGAGAGTACTAAATTTGCAGAAGGATTTGCTAAGAAGTTTGGCATTTCTCACATAAAACTTCAGCACCATAAAGCCCATATAATTTCTTGTATGGCAGAAAATTTGTTACCTTTAAAACAGGATATTCTCGGAATTTCATGGGATGGAACAGGTTATGGAGAAGACAGTACAATATGGGGAGGGGAATTTTTTGGAGGCAATTATTTAAATCTTGAACGTATCGGAAGTTTTAAAAAATTTAAACTCATAGGAAGCGAACTTGCAATCAAACATCCGCAGAGAATTTTTTTAAGCCTTATGTTTGAAATATTGGGCGACAATATTATTGATATGTACAGCTGTAATAATGATAATTTTAAAAAAGCAATAATTCAAGAAATTACAGGTTTTTCTTCCGAAAAAATTTGCAAATTATATCACTTATGGAAAAACGATATTAATTCTCCGCAAACTTCATCTGTAGGACGGTTATTCGATGCTGTTGCATGTATGTGCGGCTTTAAAGGCGGAATTACATATGAAGGGGAGGCTGCTGTGTATTTAGAAAATTTAGCATCGACATTATCGGAACCGGCATCGGAGTGTTTATCCGTTTCGGATTCAAGCGAATTTTTAGAAAACGAACAGGCAGAAAAATGCGGCAAATATAAATACAATTATAATATCATTTATGCTGATAGCGCAGGTAATGCGTTTACATCTACAGACAAAATTAATGTTAAAAATATAAATATAAATTTTATAATAGATTGGAGCTCTACAATTTTAGATATTTTTGATGATTATAATAACAATAATAATGCAAATTTAAACAAGATTATAGCGTACAAATTTATTAATACACTGGTTTCAATTGTTGTAGATATATCATTATCAACGAAAAAAAAACATATTTGTTTATCAGGCGGAGTGTTCCAGAATAGCGTGCTTACAGGCAAATTATATTATGAATTAAAAAAAAGAGGACTGTCTGTTTTCATAAATCAAAAAGTTCCAATAAATGACGGAGGCATTTCATTAGGTCAAGCCTTTTATGGCGGCATTACATAAAAACTTAAAATAGTTGGAATAAGATAATAAATAGATAAAAAATAGATAATATAAATTTGCTGTTTTATTGTAACGGGGTAATATTAAATGCTCTGAGTTCTCTTAAAATATTTTCGGCGACTAACGGGACACAAAGTTTTAAAGGTTCTGTCAGTTCCATAGATATGTTGTCGCAGTTTTCAGGCACAACCGCAAAAAATATTAACTTGGGAGTAAATCCTGTAAGATTGCACATAGTTATAACGTCAATAAATTCTACCTCATGCGCTGTTTTTTTCATAAGATTTGCCGGCAGGTCGCCGTCATGAAATTTATAGATGCTGCCTGGCTTATCATCAGTTTTAAGCGCATCTATAATTATTGCAGTATCTAGATTTAATATTGTATCAAGCAGTCCATATCCCATTGTGCTGCCGTCTATCAGCTGAACTTCATCTGAATTAAAGGAATAATTCATATTCATAAAATTTATCACATGGACGCCAAATCCCTCGTCCTGCAGCAATACATTGCCTATCCCGATGACCCCTACCATATATTTTTATTATTTCTTGACTTTAATTTGCATAAAAATTGTAATTTATTGTTATATTTATTTATTTATTGTTGAATTAATAATTCAAATTTTTCTGATAACGCAAGGTGCAAATTTTACTTTATCGTTTAAATCACCTATCCCGGAAATATCGAGAATATCGTCTCTTGATGAGTTAAAAAAATTAGTTTTTAATATTTCTCCGGTTTTAAAACAGTAATAAATTTTTTGAGCCTTAAATTTCCTATATAGAGCATATTCTTCAATATCAACACGGGCACCGGAGAAGACAAGAGACCCGCAATTTTCAAAAAAATCGCTATAATTATTGTAATCTTTTCTTTTTAAGCTTTCATCGTAGGAACTGTTTTTTTTGAGACTATAATAAATATATCCTGTTATTATATTTTTCTCCATTTCGTTGTATTATTATTGCTATCTATTAGTCTGATTATGATTAGTCTGACTCGTCTTCTTTTAAGTTGTCTCTTGAATATTTATAGCCGCCAAAAGGTATTAATATATCACCTTCTTTCCAGAGAATAGAACGCCAAATTTCTATATAAATATGGTAAAATATAAATATTATTATTAGCCAAGTTATAAATAAATGCGTTAGCGTTACCCCTGTTAATCCGCCAAAAACTAACAGTGTCCAGTCAGTACAAATGTGCATCATAGTTGGCCACCATGCTCCTACAGCAGATGTTCCTGTAAAAGAAGCAACATACATTTGAAAACCGGTTGCCATCTGCAATAAAAGCAGAATATGAAAAAATGTAAATATAATTGCATTAAGAGGGTCCTGATATTTGCCTGTTTTTGGTTTATTTTTTAAGGTGAAATAATGCTTTAGCATCTTGTACATTTCATTAATTTTATTTCCGAAAGGCAAAAAACTTTTATATAAGGGTTCTTTTGTAGAAAAAAAGGCGAGATAAAGCCATCCGAAAAACGACACATCAATCAGAACAGCACCTAAAAAATGGAATTCCCGCATCCATGTCATTATAAATGCTTGATAGGTTTCTCCTGAATTTAATACGCCGCTAACAGGCGAGTCTGCCTGCGTCGGAGTTACGCCGAATATTAGAAAAGGATATGCTATGTACATGCCGGTGATTATTTGATTTATAATAGATAGAAAAAGCGTCCAGTGTATAATTCTTTTAATTACGGTCATTCTATGAACAACTTTTAAATCTGAACTGCCCTCTGAGCTGTTTGCATTTTCCATAATAATATCCTCAATTATTTTTATTGAACAAATAAAAAATAAAAACTTACTAATTTAATATTCCAAATCTTAACTGACCCAATGTAGTTTTACTCCATTTTAGTTTCATTGTATCCTATCCTATCCTATCCTATCTTATCCTATCTTATCTTATCCTATCCTATCTTATCTTATCTTATTTTATATTTTTTTACCTCTTTAGTTTTAGGGTCAATTATATGAACTCCGCATGCTATGCACGGGTCAAACGAATGAACCGTTCTCAAGATTTCTAAAGGCTGGGATAAATTAGCAAGTTTTACCCCTATTAAAGATTCTTCGTAAGCACCCCGTTGATTAAACGCATCTCTCGGTGAGCCGTTCCATGTGGAAGGAACAACAATCTGATAATGGTTAATCATCTTATTTTTTATACTTACCCAGTGTCCCACAGCACCCCTTGGAGCAGCATCAAGCCCTATTCCTATAATTTCTTTATTGGGCATTTCATAATTTGTCCATGTGGTCTGGTCAATTGCCATATTTTTAATTAATTCCATAGTCCAAGGTTCCAAAGCATCGGCTAAATATTTAGCTTCAATAGCTCTCGCCGCCGTTCTTCCCAATGTAGAAAATAAAGCGGTCACAGGCATGCCGGAAGTTTTTAGCACATAATCAACTAATGATTTAATTTGTTTATTGCCTTTAGCATAAGCAACAAGAGTTCTGGCAAGCGGACCGACTTCCATAGGTTTATTTTCATATCTGGGGGCTTTTAACCAGCTGTATTTACCTTTTTCCTGAACACTGCCGTCTTTTTTTAAGCCTGTATATTCCGGATCAGTAATACCTACGGTAGGATTTAAACCGACTTTTTCGTCAGGATATTTATACCACGAATGTGTGACAAATTCAGTTATATTTTTTTCATTTACATCATGAACTTTTGATAAATCTCGATTAAAAATTACTCCTCTGTCTAAATAAAAATTATTTGGGTCTTCATCATCGGTTTGAGGAAAACCACCGTAAGCCAAATAATTTTTTAGTCCTCCGCCTACGCCTGCAATAGCCTCTTCTTTGTAATATTTAGCGGCAAGCAGAATGTCGGGAATATATGCGTTATTAATAAAATCCGTTATTTTACGTGTTCTGAAAAGTATATCATCCATTCTTTGCGGGTTTAATAAATCTGCTACCACCGAAATTCCGCCTACGACTATAGTTTGAGAATGAGGGTCTTTAGAGCCCAAAATCGCAATTATTTGAGCAGGAATTCTTAAAACATCAAGATTATCTAAATAATGTGATGCTATTAAAAGATTTCCTTCAGGCGGTAATTTATATGCCGGATTTCCCCAGTATCCATTGGCAAACGGTCCGAGTTGACCTGATGCAACAAATGATTTTAAACGTTTTTTAACATCTTCAAATCTTGCCAGACTAGCATTATAAGGATTATTTGTGTATGCATAGGCTAGGTCCATTGCTTTTTTAGGTTCGGCATCAAGGGCGGAAACAATATCGACCCAGTCAAAACCGGCTAGTTGATAAAAATGAATCATATGGTCCTGAACAAATTGAGCACCTTTTAAAATATTTCTAGCCAATCTTGCATTTTTTGGAGGATGAATTCCAAGAGCATTTTCTATTGCCCATGTTGCGGTTTCATAATGTGTATATGTGCAGACGCCGCATATGCGCTGGGCAAACAAACCTGCATCCTCTGGCGCTCTGCCCTGAAGTATCAGTTCAATCCCTCTAAATAATGTTGCTGAAGAGTATGCATCGTTTATTACATCCCCGTTCATTTCTACCTCAATTCTCAAATGACCTTCTATCCTTGTAATCGGGTCTACTATTATTCGTTTAGGCATATAAGTTCCTCGTAATAATATAAATTATAAATAATATGTTTTTATTTTTTTTATTCATTTATTTATCTATTTGTTTTATTTATTTTGTTTTGTTGTCTTCATCCTTACTTTTATTGTTGTCCTTATTGTCTTTATTTTTATTTTTGTCTTGATTATTGTTTTTTCTCCTTTTAACCCCTGTATATATGGCGTGAGCAGCCACTCCGACACCAGCAGCGCCAAATAAGGCGACGCCGAATTCATCGGCTGTTGCTTCAATTCCAGGTATAAATATTTTAGCGTCTAAATTGGGTTTTTCAAAAGGCGTCATTCTGTCCCAAAAAGCCGGTTCTGAGCATCCTATACAACCGTGCCCGGCTCTCATTGGAAAGCTCATATCCTGGTTATATTGGACAACAGTGCAGTTATTCCATGTAAAAGGTCCTTTGCATCCCATCATGTAAAGGCAATATTGCTTTTTTGCTCCGATGTCGCCCCATTGCTTCACATATTCGCCGGCTTCAAAATGACCTCTTCTGTAACAGTTGTCATGCAGCCTCCCTGAATAAGCCCAGAGCGGTCTTCCTAAGCTGTCAAGCATAGGCGCTTTGCCGACCAATATGTATTCAACTAATGTGCCGACCAGATTTACAGGATTGGCAGGGCATGCAGGTATATTAATGACTTGTCGGTTTGTAACGGAACTTAATCCGACCGAACCCGTTGGATTAGGATATGCTGCAGGAATGCCTCCGTAAGAAGCGCAGTTTCCGACGGCAATAATAACGCCAGCATTTTTTGCTGTTGCTTTAGTAATTTCAAGACCTGTTTTGCCTTTAGCGCCTATTGTAAGAAATTTGCCGTTCATTTTGGTGGGAATTGCACCTTCGACAACAAGAATGTATTTACCTTTATATTTTTTTATGGTTTCATCTCTTCTTGCTTCAGCCTGATAGCCGGCAGGTACCATTATAGATTCCATATAATCAACGCTTACATAATTTAATATAATTTCTGCAGGAGTAGGATGTGCAGTTCTCAGAAAAGCTTCGGTATTTCCCATGCAATCGCTCATATCAAGCCATATAAATGGCGTTCTCGTTAAAATGTTCGCAGCTCTGGCAACCCTTGGCGCAAAAATAGTAGGGAGCATCAGCGCCGAAGTGAGTAGAGCTGTCCACTGAATAAATTCCCTTCGTGAGACGCTGCTTGCAGAAAAAACCTTGTCGAAATTTTCATCTATATCTTTTTGACCATTAAAATGTTCTTTTTCAAGACTGGTAAGGTGGGAATCTACTATATTTAGAACTTCATCAGGGTCATCCGCAATATTTCTCAGAGGGTCCCATTTAAAAGCTGTATCATCTATTCTATTATTATGTTCATCGGAACAAAAAGGATCGTTTTTACTATTATTATGTTCATCGGAACAAAAAGGATCGTTTTTACTATTATTATGTTCATCAGAACAAAAAGAATCGTCGTCGTTGTTTTTAATTTCTTTTCCTTTAGCGCTCTTATCCTTTTCATTACCCTTTCTCATAACCAATTCCTCCTAAATTAGATATAAATTGCAATGTTTCAATCGCTGATAAGCGATTTAATAATGAGCAATTAATGATAATAGAAATATTTCATTATATTTTTACCTATCAATATTATATTATTATATTTACTTATCAGTATTATATGAGTGTATTGTATTATAAGAATTATATGGCTATTAAAAAATTATATAATTATATAACTATTAAGAATTATATAACTATTAAGAAATTATATAACCATTAAGGATTATATAACTATATTTATAAAAGTCAAGTATAAGAACTTTTTGAAATTTTTAAAAAATGTATTTCTATTCAAATAAAAAATAAAAAAATGAAAAAAAATAAAAAAAATAGTATATTATAATTATAAAATTTGTTCTAATGCAATTTTTTTTCTAAATATTGATAAAAATAACGATTTTAATTATTTTTATATTTTTTATATTTTTAATTTATTTTTAATTTTTTATTATTAATAATACAATCTATATGCATGAACTTTCAATAGCATTAGAAGTACTTGAAATGCTTGAAAAAAATAATTATCTAGAAGATGTTAAGATAGTTAATACAATTAAGCTAACGATTGGTAATTATTCAGGAATAGATAAAAATTATCTGGAATTTGCTTTTCAAAATTTAGGCGACGACAGGTTTTCGACAGTTATTTTGGATTGCGATTACAACGAAACTGACGATATTAAAGTCAATGAAATTATAGCAGATTGAATTAATTTGATAAGTTGGATAATTTTGCTTTTTAAGCTAAATTTAAGCCCTATGGGGCGAGGAGGGATTGAATTAATTTGATAAGTTGAATAATTTCTACAATAACTAAGACTAATTGACTAATTAAAATTAAATTATATTATATATTCCGATTATGATAAATTAACTTAAATAAATATAATATATAGCTATAAAATAAATAACTATACATCAATAACTATAACTTAAATACAAAATATAATATAATCTAAATAAATATAATATATACAAAATATAATCTAATTTAGAAAATTAATCTAAATAAATATAATATATATATTAATATTAAAGATTGAAAATAACTGAAGATTATATAACCGAATATGATTAATAAAATTAAAATAAAAAATAATAATATTATCGGAGATTAAAAAATTGTATCCCGAACATAAAAAAATTTCCATTCAAAAAAATGCATTAGAAGCTAACGAAAATATTGCAAAATCTAACAAATCAAAATTTGAAGCAAGTAAAATATTTGTTGTAAATTTATTAAGCTCTCCGGGTTCAGGCAAGACATCTATGATAGAACGCATCATGCCATTTTTAAAAGATTTAGAGATTAAAGCCTGCGTTATAGAAGGCGACGTTGAAACAGATTTAGACAAAAAAAGGATAGACGAATTAAATATTCCTTCTTATCAAATTATTACAAAAGGAACATGTCATCTTGATGCCAAAATGATAGATAAAGCTCTTGCAAGTTCAAATTTTGATTTAATCAGTTCAGATATTTTGTTTATAGAAAATGTTGGTAATTTGGTTTGTCCGACTTCTTTCAATCTTGGCGAAGATTTTAAAATTGTAGTTTTGTCAATTACTGAAGGGGATGACAAACCATTAAAATATCCGGCAGCTTTTTATAAATCTGATATTATGATTATTAACAAAATTGATTTATTAAATGTACTTGATTCCGATATAGAAAAAATTAAAGAAAATGCATTGTCAATAAATAATAAATTGAAAATATTTGAAATTTCATGTAAAACAAATGAGGGTATTAAAGAATTAGCCGATTATTTTACGGCTCAGATTATCAATAAACGTGAAAACAACAAAACAAGAATTAGCTGAAAAGTATAAATATATATAAACTAACAATTAAAGAAATAAATATATATAATAAATTAAATATATAAGTTAATAATTAAATTACTAAATATATATGTTGTTGGGAGCCCACGTTTCAATTGCAGGCGGTTTAGAAAATTCATGTTTTCACGCTGCACAGACAGGTTCAAATGCTATCCAGATATTTACAAAAAATCAAGTAAGGTGGGATTTTAAAGAATTAGATGAACATGAAAAAGATGTCGTAAATTTTAAAAATTGCATCAATGAATTAAACATAACGCCTATATCCCATATATCATATCTTATTAATTTAGGAAGCGCAGATGAAAATGTTGAACGAAAATCTTATAACCTTTTTATTGAAGAAATAAAACGTTGCCGTATTCTTGGTATTAAACAGCTTGTCTTTCATCCCGGTTCCAATAAAAATTTAACCGAATATGAAACGGTCAAAAAAATTTCTTTTAATTTAAAAAAAATAATAGAAGAAACAAATGCGCTATACGGCGATGACGATGTATTTCTGGCGATAGAGACAACGGCTGGGCAGGGCGCTGCAATCGGCTATAAATTAGAGCATATAAGAGATATGATTAACATTATAGCCAGCGATAGAATGAAAGTTTGCATAGATACCTGTCATGTGTTTGCGGCAGGGTATGACATAAGAAGTGAATACGGCTATAATAATTTTATGGAAACGTTCAGCAGATTAATTGGACTTGACAGGCTGAGCGCATTTCACCTGAATGATTCCATGAAAGATTTAGGCTCTAAAATTGATAGACATGTCGGTATTGGAAAAGGTTTTATTGGTGCAAATACATTTAAATTTATTATAAATGACAAAAGATTTGACAGCATGCCTATGGTTGTTGAAACTCCGGGAAATGACGACGAGCATAAGCAAGATATAGATATTATAAAAAGCATGAAAATATTATAGAAAAATTGATAAAGTTAATAAAATTAAAATTATAATTTTATAATTGACATTCTATAAGAAATATATTTAAATATGAATATAGACGTCGTATAAATTATTTTTAATGTTGCTGTGCTATCATTTCTTAAAATCTTAAAATCTTAAAATCTTAAAATCTTAAAATCTTTATTAACTTTATTAATTTTGCGTATATATTTTTAATATTATTGATTTTAACTTCGGGGCAGACACTTTTTTTATTGTATTATTCTTGTTGAATATATATTTTTAGTATTATTGATTTTACACTATTGCAATCTTGTATTTATATTTGTATAATAGACTCAATATACGATATATATTAAAGATATATATACATTAAAGATATATATTAAAGTAGATTGTGCAGTTAGTTAATACTCTGGATATTTTTTTGTTGTTTAATTCACTTTCGATCAGCGGGAATAGCTCAGTGGTAGAGCATCACCTTGCCAAGGTGGGGGTCGCGGGTTCAAGTCCCGTTTCCCGCTCCATTAAAATTAAGGGTTTGCGGGTTCTGCAATTTCTTCATTATACCCAACTGTCACACAACTGTCACACTTTTCATTATCTAAAACATTTACGGCTGTTCTTATATGAGCCTGAGACAGATGAGAATACCGCAGGGTCATTTTAATATCCTTATGTCCCAAAAGTTCTTTAACCGTTGTTAAGTCGATGCCTTTCATTACTAATTGGCTTGCAAACGTATGTCTTAAATCGTGAAAATGAAAGTCAATAATATGCACTTTTCTTAATGCCGTTCCGAAACTCCGCTTGAGGTTATTATAAGGTTTTAATGTTTTAGGGTTATGGAATACATGCAGACAGTTAATATTTCTTATTATACCCGTCAATGTTTCATATAAGGGGTCAATTCTATTATACGATTTACAGTTATGTTAATTATGTTTTTTAGAGATTTATATAAAGATTTAGCACCACTCTTTCGCAGTAAAAATATAAAGATGCCAAGTATCTATTATTTCACATAAATTGCTTACAAAATTAAAATATTTTACGGTTTTTTAATAAGGTTAATACAAAAACTATTAGTTAAAAATGAAAAACTTTATTTGTAAGGCTTTGCAGGACTCATCTCAAAAAATACCCTTAAAACGCACACAAATGCGTTTTAAGGGATATGCTTTACTATTTAAGGGGCTTAGCTGTAAAAATATGCATTTATAAATTAATAGGAAACTATTATTAGCTTTAATACGGTGCCGGAATATCTAACTCCTTACAAATTTTTATTGCCAATAAATTGGAAATTTCTTTATGTCTGGGGACTGGGACTTTTACGGCAGGATTTTTAGGATTTATATAATGGGTATGATTTGCCCCTTCTTTAAAAAAGACGCAACCATGCTTTTTAAGATGCTTTATAAGCTCTTTTTGCTTCATGCAAGTGCTTTCTTTAAATCTATGGATTTCTCACGGATTATACCGGAAACATCTTTAAAATCTCCCAGCTCTTTAATAACTTCTAAAAGATTTTTTTCTGCCTCTTCTATTGTCTTTCCTTGAGTCATTGCCCCTGGAATATCATCGGTATAAGCAACCCACCATTTGCCGTCCTTAACAAAAATGGCTTTGATTTTTTCCATTGTTTAATCCTTCTTTTGCGATTGATAGAGTTTATTATATTTTACAGTATTATTATATCATAAATTTATTATAATTTTTTTACAATTTTATTTTTTTTATTTACCGCTGAAATATGATATTAAAATTATTACAAAGAAGTATGATAACGGCGATAAAAAAGCTATTAACGGCTATGTATTTACGGTTATATGCGCCGATTTAATATAGAAAAGCAATAGATTTATAGTAAAAATTTATAGTAAAATTAGGTAAAAAATCTGAAAAAATAAAATTACAGCTAAAAAAAATTAAGATATTGATTAATTAATTAAATTAAATAGTTATAAAATATCCAAATTATAAAAGTAATGACATTTAAAATGATGTAAAATGTTCTTAGTATTGTAAAAAAGTAAAAAAATAGCCCCATACTTAAACCGTATGAAACGGTCGTTAGTTATCATACTATATAAGCCAGCAAACCCTTGATATATAAGGATTTGATAAAACAGGCTATTTATAAGCGATTTAAAACTATATTTTATTTTAGGTGTCAACACACATATATATCAAAACTAAATTTAAACCGCTTTATTGTTTATTGTGTAAATAGATTTATAATATATTTTAGAGTGCAACTATCTAAAATGAATATCCTATACCAATGCTATAAATTATTTCATTCGTAACGCTATTGGGTTCAGAGCTATAGTCTTGAACTGAATACACAGGAATTCCATTTACATAGGTAGTTAAAAGATGAGAATAAAGAGAAGACTGTCCATACTCAAATCTTTCATATGTTGCATTACCAAAAATATGAAAATTTTTATAAAATCTATAATCTAAACCTACTGAAGCGGTATATATATATTTTGAACCTAAATCAAAAGTATGATTAGTAAAATTTATATTATTTGATATCACAGTTGACGTACAAGATGCAATTGATGAAGGATTTGAGCATTCTATGGAGACACTGCTCGGTATATAGTTACTTTGTATTTTTGCATTAAAGGTTGTTCCGTAATCTAAATTTAAATCGCCAACGAGTTTTGGCGTAATTGCATATTGAGCTAAAACACCGAATCATTGCTAACCCGTTTGAATAATACTCATTATATCCGCTTGTTCCTCCAAGATTATCTCTATGCCATATATGCCAACCTAATTCTCCGTAAGGCGTAAGAACAAGTTTATTTGTTATTGGAAACATATAACCTAATTTAAGATTTAAATTATATATTTTATCATTAGTTGTGCCTGTACGATATTGGTTTGCAAGATTATAACCCGAATATGTATCGTTGCCGGTATAATAACTAAAATTTACATTACTATACCAATTATAATATGTGCTTGAGCCACTTATGTTAAAACCATTTATAAAACCATTCTCAGTATCGCCATATTTATTAGTAGAAGATTGTGCAGCTGCACCATTATTGTATTCCCCATAATTTAAACCTAAATCTGAAAATGATATGCTTAACATATTATTTACAGACAATATTGCAGGATTTACAAAACTGGGAAATAAACCACTTCCGTTTGTATTATTATAATTATATTGTTGTTTATTTTTAGCCGTATAATTTGGAGCGTAACCGTTAGGATACCCATACTTAGACATACCCTGTGCAAATATCTTCGTTGAAACAAGCAAAAAAAATGCAATTATTAAAATTAATATCCGCTTCATTTATTCTCCTAAGGCTAATTTGAATTATTAAATATTATTATACGTTTTTTTATGTCAATTATCGCAGAATGAAGCTTATTGCCGTTGTATAAAACTAAATAGTATTTTCCACTATTTAATTTTTTATTAAACGATGAAGAATCAACATGCCCAGAATCATATATACTGTTATAAATTCCGCTGTTATTTAAAAATTCGTGATATTCGTGCTTTGTAAATATAAAAAGATTTATTTTATTTTTTGATTTAAAACTGCCTGCTATTTTAGAGTTATTATTTACCAAAAATTTATAAACACGTTTATATTTTGGCGGCAAATGTAAAAATATTTTATGTATTATAATTTTGATAGAACTTTCATTATATAATCCGCATATAATCCGCCCCCTTATTTACCGTTTTTTATCTTATTCAAATATTTTAAACTATTTACATATTTCCAAAATAATAAGATACGCCAACCAAGAAATCATAATTGTGCATTGTTGTATTTGGAGTCCCTGTTGCACTACCTGAGTAAGAAATTGATTGAGAAACTTGGTCAAATTCAAAATTTAAAGCAACATTTTTTAATATTAAGTATTGAGCCCCTAATCCATAATAAATTGACCCGCCATTAGAAAAAGAAAGATTTTCTGTAGAGCCGTTAACTTGTACAGAGGTGTTATTAAGGCTATTTTTAACAATGCCGATTCTTCCATATAGTAAAAATCTTTTAGAGATTATAACTCCAGGCTCTAAATATCCTCCATAAGAATAGCTGCTGTATGAAATGCTTTCCGGATAAGAAACTCCTTGGTATGATAATGTTCCATTTGCGGTAATTTTACTATTATTCAAATATATTATACCTGCACCAAGTATTATAGGAATGCGATTCAATTTATAATTATACCCTGCGTTTAGACCGAAAGCAAAAGCTGTTTTCGCACTTGAAAGACCGCTTGAAGAATATGGAGTTTCAGATACCATAGCGGCATTAGCACCGCCCATATTCGTGTCAACTAAACCGATATTACCGCCGACATATAAACCGGAAAAATTTGAATTTCCGGCGGCATAAGACTTGGTAGTCATAAAAATAAAAGCAATAGCAATCAAAAAATAAATAATTTTTTTCATTTTCGTTATCCCCCTTTTTGCTGTTAATTAAATTTTTTTATCTAATAATATTACTAATAAAGAAATAAGTCAATAAAATAATTGCGTTATATGTAATAGTATTTTTAACTTTTTATTACAATAATAGAAATAAATTAAATTAAATAATTCTAAAAAAGTGAAATGCCGAGAAATAAAGATTTAGACCTTTTTAAAAACATAGGTCTTAAAATTAAAAATAAAAGAAAAGAATTGAATATATCGCAGGAAAAACTTT
>JAJZJW010000028.1 GCA_021809845.1 bacterium
TAACAAAAAGGCTATAAATTAACGGAAATATACGGAATTGCCGGAATTAGTCAACATCTTTAAATAACTGCAAAATCAGGCGGAAAGCCGGTTTAATTAAATTAATTAAATTCTATGGCATGCAAGATGTCGTCGGTTCGACTCCGATCAGCTCCACCATTAAAAACCGCTGTAAATAAGCGCTTCACCGCAAGCCGCAAAAAAATCACATTGCTAAATTTTAGCCAATTTTATATAATTTTATACATAGTTTCGTCACCTATTTGTCACCTTTAGCCAATATTAAATTATGGAGACATTATGGCAAGCGTGTATAAAAAGAAAGACGGCAACGTCTGGTATTACAATATTTCATTTAACGATAAAAGATACCGCGGAAGCGCTAAAACAACCGATAAAAAAAACCGCCCAGCAAATTGCAAACAGCATTGAAACAGATTTAGCAAGACAACAGCATGGCTTAACGGCTTTAAATAAAAATTCGGATAAATTCGGCGATATATTTAAAGACTATTTAAACGAACTGGTATGCGCTAAAAAAACATTAGAACTCAGGGTGGCCTTGTCAAAACATTTCTTATGTGTCTTTCAAGATAAGCCGGTCAAAACCATTTCAATCCTGGACAGAGAAGAATACCGGAGAAACCGCAGGTTAGACGTATTAAGCAATCCTAAAAATATTAATAAAAAAGACAGCGAAATCTCTTTCAGGACGGTCAATCTTGAAATATCTACAATGCATAATTTTTTTAATTACTGCATAAAAAAAGCATTATCGATAAAAACCCCTGCACCGGAATTAAAAAACTAAATGAACTCTCCAGGTTAAAAACATTATCGGATGACGACATCGAAAAGCTCATCGCCGGCGCCACGAATAAACTTACCAGGGACTTAATAACTTTTTTAATTTATACCGGCTGCCGAAAAAGGCGAAGCTTTAAATTTGCGCTGGGATGATGTGAATTTAGATGCCGGTGTTATAGCAATAAAATTTACTAAGATTAAGGAAGATAGATATATCCCTATACATCCTAAATTAAAAGAACTTTTAATTAATATAAAAAAAATAGACGGCTGCGAATATGTTTTTAACAGTAACGCTAAAAAAATAAACGGTTTTAAGCGTTCCTTTCATACCGCCTGTAAAAATGCAGGGTTTAAAGATATGCATATTCACGACCAGCGGCATGTTTTTGCAAGTAAAATGGTAAAAAGCGGTACGCCGTTATTTACCGTCGGCAAATTTTTAGGCCATAAAAAATCGTCAACTACCGAAAAATATGCCCACTTGGTGCCGGAGATGCTGAAAAAAGCGGTTGACGACGTGTGGGAATAAAAAAATATTTGCCTTAGTAATACCTTAGTGTTATAATAATATAAAACATTTTAAAATAAAGAGGAAATAAATTATGAAAACATTAGCCGTAAAACCGAGCGAAAAAAGAATATCAACGAGCATAAAACTGAATAAAAAAAACAGGGATTTTGCGAAGGATTTCTTTAAAAAATATAATCTTACTTTAAGCGACGGGATTAACATATTCCTTGCCAAAGTAGCCATGGATAAGAAACTCCCGTTTGAGCTCGAAATACCCAATAAAGAATTAATAAAAGCAATTAAAGAAGCCGAGAGAGGAGAGCTGATATATTGCGGAGATAATATAACAGATATAATGAAAGAGTTGCAATCTTGAAAGTTTATCAAACCAAACCCTTTAGAAAACATTATAAGATAAGGGTTTCTCATGATGACCAAAAAATAGTCAAATCCGTTATCGAAAAATTCTTAAATCAAGAATCCTTAGAACCCAGATTTAAAGACCACAGATTATCCGGAGATTTTAACCACTGCCGGGAATGCCACCTTAAAAACGACCTTCTTTTGATATATCAGGTTTTAGACGACGAATTAATACTCGTAGATATCGGAACCCATTCCCAGCTGTTCGAATAAATCAAAAACGGACCAAACACTCTCCTTTTCAAAATTAAACCGGCAAAAATTTTTGCAATTCTTTTTGCGATGGTGGCGATGATGATGGTGCCCCCTTATATTTACTATAAAAATTCCTGTAAAAAATAAAGACGTAGGCTATTATCTGATATAGGTTCATTGCACTTTTCTTAAATTTAATTTAACCAATACTTTATTGTTCTCTCGGATACGCCTAACCCTTTCGCTATTTCTCTATAACTTCTCCCTTGCGCCCGTAATAGCCTTGCCGTAGCCCTTTTATTCTCGTTTTTTGCATATCTTGCTATGCCGGATTTAATGCCCCGTTTTGACTGCAATTCGCTTGTATGCGTTTTTTGTATAAAATTATGCCGGCTTTCTTCCGTAAAATTTTTCTAAACAAAGTTCGCGACGCTTTTGGTTATGCTTTTAATCTCGCTAACCCTTAAAGGTATGGTGAATAATTGGTTTAAATAATTTGTATAAGAAAATACGGCATCTTTAAAATCATTATAGTTTTTATAATTATACCTCGCTTTATACGCCCAGACTCTTATCGTACCAAATAGACCGCCGTTCCTGCCGGTAAAATCTTCGCTTAGCGCCTTTTTAGCAATTATTTTCTGAAGTTTTACTTAATCGGCAAGTTCGGACAAAGAATATAAATTATTATGTATATACCATGTCCGCCATGCGGGATTTAATGGATTTTTTGCAATAAGACCGACATACGCTGTATCCGCCTGAAGTTTGAGCGCGTATGCCTGATAGATTGCCTTTAGGTAATTAATAGGTTTTATGCGGGCATTGTCTGTTTTGCATACGGGGTCTTTTAAATAATAAAACAAATGTGCATGGGTATTTTTTGGATTTATAACGACCGTATTCGGCGCCGTCAGGTCGGCATCTTCCCATGCTAACGCCGCGCCGGACTTATCGATATCAAACACTAAAAAACGATGGAAAGCCGCATCGTTGAATTGGATGTATTTATGTTTTAACGCGGTTTCTTTTTTGGCTATTTTTAAGCCCTTCTCCGGATTATCGGCGTAGTAAGGCTTAGCGGGCAAACTGTTTGTGAAAAATTCTTGGGATTCGCCGGGTATAGTATCGCTATTTTTATACAATATCATAAGGCGTTCTAAATTTCATATGGATTTTTTGAACTGGTTATAAATTCTTGCAAGATACCCCGCCGATATCCTGTATTTTTTCCGCTTGTTAAAATTAATTTTTCCGGCGATTTCCCGCCATGAAACCTCGGGATTTTCTTTTTTGAGACGTTCCGCTTCAAAAAGATAATCAGTAAGCGCCAGAGTTCTTTTCCGGCCCTGCTTTTTTGATTTTTTGAAAAGTTCATACCCTTTCATTGGGCTACCTCCTGTTTAATATTTTTTAATAAATTAAAACTTGGTGTAGTATAGACGATTTAATTATTCAGCACGGATTTACATTAGCTCTTGCAGGTCAAGGATATTCTTTAACAAGCGCGCATTCCGTTAATATGTATGTAAGTTCTCAATTAGGATGGATGGGTTATTTGTCTTGGAGCGTTCCTATGATGGCGTATGCTTTAGTATCGGGTTCAACCTACGCAATGGTCGGAGCTATAAGCTCAATGGATTCCGCGGGGAAGAGTGCGGCGAGTACGGGCGGAGCGGCGGCGGCAACGGGTAATGTGAATCAAGGGAACGTGGGGATGAATAATTATAATGCGAATAAGGTAAATGCGGCGCATCAAGAAGTTACGGGGCAAATGGCAAGACAGAAATATAATCAAGGGGGCGTAACAGTAAATCACGGAATTAAAAATGAAACAGTATCGGCTCCCGGAATGGACAGTAATACAAGTTATACGGGAGCATACGCTAAAAATGCAGGAGGTTCTACGGTAACGGCGGCAGGTTCTCCTATGATAGACGGTAGTATTAATAAAGCTAATGTATCAACCGCAAGTGACAATTATACTCAAGCAAAATCAAACGCTCAATCGGATCAACAAAGCTTAACTGCCGCTAATCAAACAATGGTAGGTTCTTATAATGGATTGAGTTCTGCGGATAAGACAACGGTTAATAAAGACTGGAACCTATCGAATAAAAAAAGCGTTTCTAATGCGGCGGATTATGCCCATTTAAGCAAAGGACAAATGACTGATAGTAATGGAGTGTCGTTAGCTGCTTATATGGTAGCTCAAGGAGGAATTAGCGCGTTAGGAGACAAAGCGGACGCAGGATTAAAACTTAACTTAGAACATAAATTCGGAATGTCTAAGGAACAAGCCAATAGCTTTACAAGTAAATATCAAGCAGACCAAACGCAAAGCCTTAATAATTCTCTTGCAAAGTCGCATTCCACATCTATCGGTAAGGATTCAGGATTTAAAAATTCCGTAAACGATTCGCTAACAGCAACAAATACTTACAGTGCCGCGGAAAGTAAAGTTAAGAGTGCTCAATCGGCATTAACGGCGGCAAAATCTACAACATCGCAAATGACCGCAAAAGCCCTGCCTGGATTTTTAACTAAAATTAATAAACAACGTGGACTTACGGGAAAAGCCGCCGCACTACAAGATACTCATATAGAAAATCAAATGGCGATAGGCAATCAAAAATATTTAAAGCCATTTAATAATTATTTAAAAAATAAATCGGGAATAATGAAAATGCAGACAAAGATAGGTAAAGATAGTGGCGGTCTTATAACAAAAAATATTAGTTCGCAGGCTCCTAAAAATAGCTATAACAAAAAGTTACCTGCGGCGGGTGGAGATTATACTCCGTATAAAATGATATCTACTCCTACGGCTAAGCAAAGAAATACGGCTATAAATAAAAATATACAAAATGCTTCATTATTGAAAAATAAAGCTCTTAATTACGGAAGCTTGACACATAAGTTAGGAATCGGTAATCCGCCGGCTGTAAAATCCAATCTTGGTAAACCGCCTACTACAAAAAGTATAGGGAGAACTGTTGTTGGAGGCGATATAAGTGGTAATACGGGACTCGTAGCTAAAACATCAAGCGGAAGAATTAGAGGGCAAGTGGTAACTAATAAATACGGAACACCCGAGTTTAAATATAAAACATCAAACGGACAAACGAGAGTAGCCACTATTAGTGGCGGTAAGGGACCCGGAAACCCCGAAACATTTATAGGCAAAAACGGAACGGTACATACATTAAAAGATGAACATTTTGAGTCAGGGGGGGGTTAAATAACGTTCAAGCCAATCCCACTGCTGATATTATTCCAATGGCGGGTGCTACAGGATTAGTCGGTGGTTCTGCTAATTTAGGTTCTCCGCGGTCGTCTTATAATCCAAACAACGGGAGCAGATATGGCAATATAAACGGAACTTCGCAAGGAGGACAACCGCCTCGTCCCGCCAAGTTCGGTGAAACCGGCGGATACGGTTATAATCCAAACGCCGCTCCGTCTAAGCCTTATAAAATGGGAACATGGGTAGGCGGTAATTCTAATTCTGCAAACGGAAATGCTAAATCTGCCGCTCCTGTAAAAAAATCAATAGTTGCTAAACAGCCCGTAAATAATACTCCTGGAGTTGCTAAACAGCCCGTAAATAATACTAAGCCTGTTAATAATAATACTCCTGGAGTTGCTAAACAGCCTGTTAATAATACTAAGCCAAGTAACGGGAATACTCCTAAACCCGTTGATACGGTAAAAATAAAGCCCGTTAATAATTCTAGACCCGCAAATACAGTAAAGCCTGTAAATGCTGTTAAGCCGGTTGATACGGCTATTAATACTCCAATTCCGATTACTACTGCTCCCGTTATTCCGACTGCTCCGAGTATTCTCGGTCAAGTAAATAGTACCGGCAACGGGATACCTGTTCCGCCAAGTTCCAGTAGTGAACCGCCGGATACTACAAAATAATATCATATTTTTTTAAGATTAAACTTCTATAATTATAAAAAATTTGTTAAAATTTAACTATTATTAAAGTGTTAATATAATAAAAATGAATAATCAAACAATAAAAAAGTGGGCGCTATATTATAAAAATTCAATTAAAGATGTTAATATTACCAAAATATATTCTAAACCAAACGAAATAAAGCAATTATACGATAAAGGATATATCTGTCCTTTATCTGATATTTATCAATCCTATAAAATCAGTAATCTTGAAACCGTTAATTTATTGTTCAAAAAATACAAAGACTTAGTTAAAACAGATACCCAACCTGAAAAAAGTATTCCTATAGTTATTATTCCTCATATTGCTCGTAAAAAAACGATAAATAGAGCATCCCAAGATAATAATGATAATTTTCCAGCTTATATTTTACCATTATGGATACCAGCAGATTTATCAATAGATGGTGTTTTATCTTATCCGGATGACGATAGATTACCTTTTATTAATAGGAATTATTTATCGCCCAATAGCAATGATATGGTTATTATAGACACCATATCAAACATTGATAAAATAATAGATGACAATTTAGCAACTGTTAGCGATAAGGAAAAATTAACTTGGACAAAATGGTTAGAATTTTCTGAAAAGTTATTATGTAAGGATTGGGAAGATGTTATAAAAAGTTTTTTTAATGATGAATATAAAATTAACAATAGTAATGTCATAATTATACCCGATGATAGCGACTCTAATATGACACGCAATATTATTGCCGTATATAATGACATCATAGACGATAACAATAATATTTCCGAATTATTTGAAAAATATTGCGACGAATCGGAAAACAAGAGTATAGACTTTTTAGATATAGATAAACAAATATTAATAACTAAAAAATATCATACCGGGCATATAGCGTCTTATCAACTTGCGGCTTCGCAAAGAGAATCATTAATTCATAGTTTAAATTTAAAAGACGGCGGGATAATGGCTATTAACGGACCGCCAGGAACGGGCAAAACAACACTTTTACATTCGTTATGGGCAAGTTTATGGATTAATAGCGCTTTGGAAAAAAAACAAATACCGCCCATCATAGTTGCATCATCTACGAATAATCAGGCTATTTTAAATATATTAGATAGTTTAGAAAAAGATATTGACATTAAACGATGGTTACCTAAACCATTGCAGAGATTAGGTATATTTCTTGCCAGTCAAAGCAAAGAAACAGAATCAATTGAAAAAAAATGCCATGTATATAAAAAAGGTGAAGGAGTATATAAAAAAGGTGAAGGAATATTTAATAAAATAGAAACACAAGAATATCTTGATAAAGCCAAAAATTATTATAAACAAAATTTTAATAAAACAGTATTAAAGACATATAATAATATTGAAGCGATAACAGATGTTATATATAACGATATGATATTGATTTTTAACAGTATGCAAGAAATTATAGATACTGCTATAAGCTATAAAGCTATTTTAAATAAATACGGCGATAACGTGAGTAATATAGAAATTTATAAAAACAAAATAATTCAAGAAATCAATACTATTACTCAGAAAAAAACAGAAATAGATGACGAGATAGAAAATTACAAAAATATTAAAATAAAATGGAATCAATATTTAAGCAAAGAACCTATAATATATTCTTTATTAAAATGGTTTTTAAAGGATAAAATAAAAGCTAAAGACGAAACATTTTTTTCCGATAATAATATAAAAATTCCAATTAATGTTAACCGCAAAACTATAAAGGATTATTTTGATAATCAAATTTCACTTTTAATCTACAGTGAATTATATGTAGATTTAAAAAATAAGCTAACTAATAACAATGTTATTTACGATAAAATTAAACAAGACATAAATAAAATAAATGCTTTAGAAAATAAATTTAATTATCTATTAGAAAATAATATTTGGAATAAAATAACCAATAATAAACCGGATATAACGAAAATAAATGATTTTTCCGATAACTCAAATCCAGTAGTATATTTAGATACTACTGCAAGGTATATATTATTTACTAAGGCGGTCCATTATTGGGAAGGCAGGTATTTAATAGAATTAGAAAAACAGCTTAATAATAGAATTGCTCGCAATAAAGATTATGACAAAAGGACTAAAGAAGGTCAAACAGCAATGTGGAGAAGATATGCTATGGCAACGCCCCTTTTTATCACTACATTACATACAGGACCAGGAATGTTTACATATTATGACCATGTATCCGCGATATTAAATAAAAAACATTATGGGTTAATAGATTTACTTATAATAGATGAATCGGGACAGGTATCTACCGAAATAGCAGGCTCTATGTTTGCGTTTGCCAAAAAAGCGGTTGTAGTAGGCGACACAAGACAACTTCAACCCGTAGATAATCTTCCTGCTTATATAGATGCAAGCAATGCTGTATCCGCTGGTATTGCGCTAAATAAGCAGGATTATATAAATAAGAAAGATAAAAATATATTTATACACAATAACTCTGTTATGCTAAAAGCACATAAAAAAGTAGGGTATAAAAACGATAAATACGATGAACCAGGGATGTTTTTAAGCGAGCATAGACGATGTTTTGACCCGATAATAAATTATTGTAACGAACTTGTTTACAATAATAAAATTATTGCTTTAAAAGGCACTGGCGAGTCATTATATCCATATATGGGTTATGCGCATATATCTGGGGAATGTAAAAAAATGGGCGGAAGCAGATATAATATGATAGAAGCCGATTCTATAATAGAATGGCTATATAACGAAAAGGATAAAATATTAAAATATTATAATAAACAACATTTGTCTGAGTGCGTAGGTATAGTTACTCCGTTTAAGGCACAGGAATTTGCATTAAAAAAAGCATTAAAGACGAAAGGATTATTACTTGATAGTGAAAACAAAGATAATTGGAAATGCGGAACTGTTCATAGTTTACAAGGAGCAGAAAAAGAAATAATTATATTCTCTCCCGTATATACTTATACTGACAAAAATAACTCTTTTTTCTTTGATAAAACTAAAGATATGTTAAATGTGGCGGTATCAAGGGCTAAATGCAGTTTTCTTGTCTTCGGTGATATGTCTATTATGGATAGTAAAAAAAAGCATTTACCGTCAGGACTCTTATCATCTTATATATTTGCCGATAGCAGTAATGAGATAATTATTGAAACCATTAGGCAGAATTTAATTAACACAATCGACCCAAATCAAATAGAACATTATAATACAGTAGAAGCACATAGAAAAATACTATCAGATAGTTTTAATATGGCTCAAAATAGATTAATAATAGTTTCGCCTTATATATCTGACAATGCATTAAAAGCCGATGGTATATATGATAAAATATCGGAAACTCTCAAAAAGAAAATAGCCATTGATATTTTTGCCGATAAATCTTGGATAACAGATAAAAAAAGGGAAAGCTATATTAAGCCGGCTATTGATTTATTAAACGAGATAGGAATAAAAGTCAAGTTGATTAATAATTTACATGCAAAATTATTAATCGTTGACAATAATATATTAATAGAGGGTTCATTTAATTGGCTATCTGCAAGGAGAGTAAATGATTTTTATAAACAACAATTTGACGCTTCTATAATGTATAGCGGGGATAAAGTGGAAAGTTTAATAGAATCCAATATAGTTATGTTAAAAGCATTGGAATAATTTTAAGTAAAATTAATTAATCACCATCACCATCATGATTAAATACATTTCCAGGTAAAGAAGAATAAGCAGCATCAAGATAGTATTGATTATACTTTTCTTTTTTAGGAAACTCAATCCCCTGAAAATCGTCATCAAATATACTCGCGGATTTGCTTTCATAAAAGTTGTCGGGAATAAGGCTACCGCTATTAGAGTTTGTTTTACTATTGCTAAAGCTGTCGTCTAATACAACACTTTTAGGCTCGTCCATTATTAATTTCATATTCTTCCCCCTATATTTTTATTTCAGTCATCCTTTATAGTTATGCTAAAAGCATTGGAATAATTTTAAATAAAATTAATTAATCGTCAATAAATGGATTAGCTCCTGTTATATTAGCAAATCCGTCATAATCAAAAAGAGGGTATCTGCATCTTTGTTTTTTATTTCTCACATACCCCTTACCTGATTTAAAATCAAAATGATAACCTTTTATTTCAGGAATTCCATATGATGTAAAATTTAAAGCTTCACCTTGTTTAAGGTTTTTATTAAGATTTTCAACATTGTTTATTATAGCTATATCTTTATTATTTAAATTATTTAACTTATTTTTTATTATTAATGTTGCAAAAAAGACAATAATTATAGACATTATAATTATTACAGTTATCGCAATCATATCTCCTCTCCCCCACACGCCCTCGCGTATGTCTTAAAATTAACTCTCTGCTTGCCCATTGCAAGCCTTATTCATATATATACTACTGTTTATATTAAAAGTCAAATTAAAGGCGGAAAAAGGCAAAATAAAGCGTTTCAAAATATATAATAAGGCAATAAATAAGCCCGTCCGGGACGATTAATTTGTGGGTTTGCAAAAACATTCCAGCTATGAGGTAAATATCTAAAAAATTATGATAAAAAAAGCTGTAAAGGATAAGCGCGGCAAGGGTAGTGATTAGAATGGGCAGGATAAAGATGTGTTTGGGTTTTATAGAATCAAACATACTGCTCGTTAGGCGCTCCTGAAAATCCTAAATATTGTTTTATTTTTTTGTATATTATATTCATGGTGTATTGTTCCATAAAACCCCAATCTATATTTTCATTATTATCAATGGGCAACATTAATTTCGTTTTAAATAGCCTCCCTAATGTCGCACCATTACCACCCCAATTAAACTTTTTCATTTGAACCTTTATTAATGGGACTAAAAACTCAGCATTAAACTCATTAAGATTCTCATGCCTTAACACTTGTATGTTTTGTCCTGCATAAAATTGATAAGGCTGATAGAAAACCGTTTGCGTATCAAGCCCTATCGTAATCACATTTCCTTCGTCCATTTTATACTTATTTTTTTGTATATCTGAAATAAAGTCATTAATTCCGTTGTTTAAATCTGTTCGGGTAACATAGGGTATTTTTAAGGCATCAACGGAACACTCTAATTTATTCTTATCTATACCGCTTGATGAAGATGAAATTTGAAAAATACCTTGCTCCCCGCCAATAAAAAATGCTTTCCACTCTTTTTCTTTTAATTTTGGAATCTCCTTAAACTCTATTTTTTCTAAAACAGATAGAATGTATTTTTTATAAACATTAATCTTTTTATTGATTACAGACATTGCATATTGTTTCATATATTCATAATCGGGCTCTCCGTTGTCGTTTATAGGAGATAGGATTTTTTGCATTTTTATTCTTTCTTGCGAAAATTTATAACCATAATTAAATTTATTTAATGTGGCATTTTTTATAGCTGTTACTAAAAACAATCCTAAATATCTATTAATTTTATGCTTACAAGATAATTTTTCAACATGGTCGGTAGCTATAAAATCTGATACTTGATAGCTAATATACCCTACCGTAGCAGAATCAATGGTAATTACATTACCATTTTCCGTTGCATTATTTGAATATGTATCATCTAATCCGTTGTTTAAAGATGAGCATGTTATTCTCGGCGTTTTGGATTGTTCATTTTGTATTAACTTAGAAGGATGTGTCGTTGTTGTACCCGAAACATTAAAAATATCTTTAATTTTAAACAGATTCCATTTTTTCTTATTCAGATGTTCCATTTTCTTCTCCGTTTTCTTTATTGTCAAATAAATACTCCCTATTCTGCATAATCATAGAAAATTCAAACGTTAAGTATTCCCCGACTGTTTTTTCAAAATCTGTATCTGTCGGAATTTCATCATTAAAATAATAAAAACTATGCAACCATTCATCATTAGCTTCAACTGTTGTTTTTACACAAAACTTCGTCTCTGATTCTATTCTTTCAAGCCACACATCAAGCAAATGCTGTTTTTTATCTTTTGCTTGCTCCGTTTCGATAAGACCAATGTGAGGAGCGACCTTATAGCCGTCATCGCGAAAATCTATAAATTTACACTCTTTATTTTCCAGATGTGGTTCTCCTGCTGTAAAAATAGCGATACAAGGCATAACCCCAACCCCGTAAAATGTGTCTTTATTAAGAGTGATAACGCCTTCAAGCGTGTGTTTTTTGAGAATATTTGCTTTTACTGATTCCTCTTCTTTAGTCTTGCCCGTCATAGAAGATTGAGGAATGATAACAATACATTTTCCGCCGCAAACTAAAGAATCAAGCAAGTGCTCTATAAAAGCTATTTCATAGAGGTCTGGGTTTTTCTTTGAACCCTGCGAGTACGGGGGGTTCATCATTCCTACCGTGGCTTGTTTTAGTTGTAATACGTTTGAATTTTGTTGAAAAAAATCATCGTTGATTAAATTACTTTTGCCGTCGCCTCTCAATATCATATTTGTAGTAGCGATTGTAAACATATCTTGACGCAATTCAAATCCATGAAGCTGTTTTTGTCTTATGCTTTTTTTTATATTTTCGTCATCTGCTTGTTTTAGCATATTGTGCATAGCGGCAACAAGAAAACCACCCGTTCCGCAACAAGGGTCTAAGACTGTGTCTGTTGGTTGAATATTTACGAGTTCACAAAACAAATCAGTAATATGTTTTGGCGTAAGAATAATGCCTAAAGATTGACCATCTCCGCCAGAATAAGACATAAACTCTCCGTAAAATCTGCCAAGATAATCTTCCGACGACCGCGTATATTTTATACATTTATAGATTTTTTCATATAAAAATTCTGCATAGTGCCTTAGAGGTGTTTTGGCTAATTTCAGATTTACTTCATTTATAATTTTCGTATCTTTAATAATCACAAATTGATTTAAGATTTTATCTTTCTTGACTTCAGGGGATACATTTGACCTGATAAGATTTGACGTAATGGCGTCAAAAATCTTTTGTCCGTCGGTTTTGACGCTGTCACCCGTTAGGTCGTCAATTGAAAAGTTTTTATATTCAGATTCTCTAATTGCCAATAGAATACCCGATACGATTAAAGGCTTGTCAATGTCCTTTAGATTCCCATAATTTCTTAGGTCTTCATGAAGTGTTGCGGCATCCTTTAAGATTTCCGCTATTTCTTTTTCTTGATTTGTTTCTTCTTTTAAGATTTCTCTTACATAATATTCGTCGATATTTTGTTCGTTAAAAGATATAAAAGATTCAATATCCGGAAGTTCACGGTAATATTCCGTTTCATCGATATATAAAGGGCTCATGCGGTGTTTTTTCTCATTACCCGATATTCACAAGGCAATGATTTTTTTATAGGTCGTATTTTTTGCTAAATGCTGAGCGTAAAACAATGCACCATTAACTGCATAATTTTTAACGTCTTTTATCTCACAGCTAATAATGCCTTTTTTATTTATTTTAATATGCTTATCTACATCCGCTTTATTCTCGATAACTAAAATAAAATCTTTCACTAATCCGACATATTCAGGAAAACCGACATTTCCCGTGTTGCTTTTGGAAGCCGTTTTTAATGCTTTGTCGATTTCTTTTATTGTACTCCCTTGAGGTTCTAAATTAATATTAGATTCTTTTAATAAATCATATACCCATAAGTCAGTTTTTACTTCTTTCTTCGCCATCGTATTTTACCTCTAATTTTTATAAAAATTCGGTTTTCGCAACGCAAAAATTAATCATTCTAAAACTTCATTATCGATTCTAATTTTATCCCGTTTAGCACATATATATAAACCGTATTGCCGTAAGCTTGTTTCTTTCCTATTACTCTGTATCCGTAATAATTAGCCGTTGCCTTGCCGTATTGTTTAGCTTCCGATACAACATTATTTATAACAGGCTTTATGCCGTTTGGCAAATTGTTCCAGCCGGCGGGATTGGTATTTTCAACTTCGGATATAGAACCATTGCATATCTTGTAATTTTCTATATTCTTATTGCCGGGTATTTGCATTGTTCTAATAACGGCTATAATTTTACAACCTGACATAGTCGTAGTTATCGGCATTGCGTTATACGTATAAGCTCCCTGAGTATAAATATAAGGACTGCCCGAATTATATACCCGCATAGCAAGTTTGTTAAAGTTAGAATCGGATTTATTGTAAGGGATATTGAAAATGCCGAAAGAAAAGGCTTGTGTTGAAAAGATAAATATAAAAATTAAAACTAAAAACGGTATTAGTTTATATTTTTTCATTTTTTAATCGCTCCAGTTTTTAATAATTTTTCCTTCGGAGTCTGTGAATGAACCGACAACGATAATAATAAAATCAATGATTGCCCAAATTCCTAATCCTCCAAAAGTAAGAATCATAAGTATACCCGTGCCTATCTTGCCAACATAAAAACGATGAACGCCCAAACATCCAAAAAAGAAACATAATATAGCGGCGACCAAGCGGCTCTTCGGAGAAACATTTTCATTGTTTTTCGCAATATTATTGCTTTGAGTTAATAAGTTCTTTTTTTGTTCTTCAAATTCTTCCGGCGTTATCAAACCTTTTTCTTTAAGATTTGCAAGTTTTTCAATATCGTCATACTGACTCATGAATACCCCTTAAGTTTTTATTTAACATTAATTTTAAATATTTTATACTTTATTGTATTATTTTTTGCTAATCCTATCCAATATATTAAGTTTTAATTATGTCGTTAATGGTTTTCTATTACTTTAATAAATATACCGTTTAAACGCTCTATAATGCGTTTTAAGGCGTGCTGTTAGCAAAGCCATATATATCAAGGATTTAAAACAGGCTATTTATAATATAAATTATTTGATTTATTGACATTATAATTTATCTCCCTTAAAAAACTCCGTTAAATTATTTATCTTATTAACAGGCTCCGGCAATAATTTATCCTTATATCCTCTATCAAGCCAATACGCCTTACAATCCGGACAATTTAAGTCTATATGATTAATTACGGCGTTATAATCATCTATGAAATATTTTATTTCAAGTGCTGAAATAATTTTATGTTTATCTCCTGGTCCTACGTAATATATAGGAATATCTTTATCAAATATTTTAGATATATTAGCTTTCCGCTTATGTAATATCTCTATCGGGCTTGATGTTATAAAACATTTAATATTATTAATGTAATGCTTTAAATTTTCTATCTCGCCATAAATATCCACATCGGAAAAATCTATTTTTGAATTGATTAAAGAAAACTGCTCCTGCGTGATTTCGTATCTATCAGGCATATTGTATATTTCAGGATGCTTAATTGAGATATTTAAGTTAAGTTCGGCGGCTTGCTTTATGAATGTTTTCTCGTAATCAAATATCACGCCGTCTAAATCTAATGCTGTTTGGTTTAACAATGTTTACCCCTTTTTCTTTTTAAAGTTAAAGCAATAATATTTAATAATTTAAGATAATATCTTTTCAAAATATGCTGTTCTTTTTCTGATATTTTATCATCAAATTTCTTAATTCTCGTGAACTCCCGCAATAAATGATGAAACGAAATTAATATTATAGCTACGATTAAACCGCCGATAAGTGTTATCATTTTATTATCTCCATATTTATTTTATTATTTTAATTACCGCCGTTACTAAAAACAATACAGGCACAAAAGCCATATTAAATTCTTTTAATTTACTTTTATCGCAAATGCCGTCGATTTTAGCCATTGCATAAGTAATTATCTTACCTAATATTATAGCGGATATTGAAATAATAACAATATTTTCTATACCGACATAAGCGCCTATCACTCCCGCCGTTAATATATCGCCCATAGCGTAAGAGCCTAATTTTGTGGTATCCATAAAAATAAATATTACAAGACCGATGCCGGCGGACTCAAGAATATTAATAGCGACACAGAACAGAAAAATTCTAATTCTACTGTTCCAGCAGGTAATACTAATAACGGGAATAATCCCCCCGCCCGATGTTACGAATTAATACGAGAATTAAATCGGGCAAAAAAATAGCGGCATATAGTTAAAAACTTATATACCGCTATTTACAAATACTCGTGTAAAGATTGCAAGTCGTACCGCTAAAAGAAAAATCATTAGCTGGATCGCTTGGACGTTGCTTAACTGGCCACTCTATCCCCTGAAAATCATCATCAAATATACTCGCGGATTTACTTTCATAAAAATTATCATCAATAAAGCTTGGTTCGCTTTCGTTAAAGCCACTTTTATCAAAGCTTTTATTTCTTCTACTATAGCTGTCGTCTAAAACCACCTTTTTAGGTTCGTCATCCAGAATATAAAATCCTATCGCAGGATTAAATATTTTAATTCTATTTAATAATTTTTATAATTTCAGATATATCTTTTCTTGCAGTTTTTGATTGTCTTTCAATTTTATTTCCCATAGGAATTAAGGCGACAAGATTATCAGGTTTATCAATTTCAAGAATTTTTTCAATTTCCTGTTTTGCTACCAACGGTCCTGTCATCCAGCAGGCTCCTAAACCTTCACTGTGTGCTACAAGCAAAATATGGGTTATAAAACTGGAAACACCCTGCAGTCCGGGGTTCACAATAAATTTTCTTATATAATTTCTTTCTTTATCTGTTTTTTCAAGTATTGCATCTATAGAACCTACATAAGGTTTTTCTACAATTGCCAAAACAATAGGGGCATCTGTAAAAAAAGTATAAACGGCAGGAGTTTCTTTTCCTATAACTTTTTTATAAACCAATTCTGTTTCGCTGCGTATTTTTTTAAGAATATCGCGGTTTTTTATTATCAGACAGAACCAATTTTGAGAATTCCCGCCGCTGGGAGAATTTGCGGAAATATTTATTATATCTAAAATTTTATCAATACTAACATCTTCATTGGTAAATTTCCTGATGCTTTTTCTGGTTTTTATAGCTTCTATGATATCCATGATATAAAAATATAATATATAATTATTTTAACTTAAATTAAATTAATTTATGATAATAAATAAAAATAATACATTATTTTAATTTACATTATTAATTAAATATATAATATATTATCAAACCTCTTTTTTTAATTTTATATTAATTTTATATTAATTTTATATTAATTTTATATTAATTTTATATTAATTTTATTATTTTAATTTTATATTAATTTTATTATTAACTATTATTAACTATTAAAATTAAAACTCGTCTCTTCATTCTGCCATTCTACCATCCATTGCGGGTATAGCTTCTTAGGGGACGTAGTTTTTGACAATTCGGCTATTTCTTCATCGGTCAGTTTAACATCTATGGATTTAATATTGTCTTCAAGCTGGGACATTTTATTTGCTCCTATAATAACGGAACTCACGCCTTTTTGATGTAAAAGCCAGCTAAGAGCGGTCTGAGGCATTGAAACACTTTTATCTTTAGATATTTTCTTTAATGCATCTATGGTGTCGTATCCTCTTTCGTCAACTGGAGGAAAATTAAATTCGCTTCTTCTTGCGCCCGTCGGTTTTGGATTTTCTTTAGTATATTTCCCCGTTAAAAACCCGCCTGAAAGCGGAGACCACGGAAGGACTCCCAGCCCTTCTTCATTGCATAAGGGCAAAAGTTCATGCTCTAAATCTCTTGCAACAAGGGAATAATAAGCCTGCATGGAAACAAAAGAATGATAATTATAAACTTTAGACAAATACAGAGCTTTCATAATATGGCGCGCAGTCCAGTTAGAAACTCCGAGATATAAAACCTTTCCCTGTTTTACTAAATAGTCTAAAGCTTCC
>JAJZJW010000029.1 GCA_021809845.1 bacterium
ATTTTATTATTTGTATTTTAATTTTATTATTTACATTTAAAATACAAATTTAATAGGAGTTATTTTACACTAAAATACTGGGGAATTTAAACGCTCTTTCCCTGAGGAAATTATATTAACATTAACATTAGCCATTTCAGATTGGTTTTTATAGCTTTTTAGTTTATTGATAAAAGTTTGTTTCTTCCATTCTTTCCTTTTCCTAATTTCTGGAGGCTTTTTTATGATTTCTTTATAATTTTCCAGATAAGCTATCCTGTCAACCATTTCCCTTTCTTCATATAATTGTTCAATAGCGCAATACATATCGTTTGTAGCTTTGACGGACAAAGGATATCTATATAATTTAGAATTTAAAAAGGTAATATAGCCTCCTTCTTTATTAATCTTATGCAGAAAATCACATTCGTCATCTTCTTTGTCGATTAAACGCCAAAAAATATAGTGCAAACTTGATTCTAATAAGCTTTTATTATTAATTTTTAAATTTTTAAAAAGCAAATAAATAAGTTTGGCTATAATAACATATTTCCGTCTATATGTTAATTTACCCTTTTTATAAGTATTAGAACTTATTTTATCCATAACGCCTATGAAGGAAGGCACAGAATTTTCATATAAATCTTTGTCGTCCCTAATACTCTTAAAACTTAAAAATTTTTTAATATTATTTAAGATGGAATTTGAGCTATATCTTTTTTTGGTTTCAATATCATCTATATATAGTGAATTTAACACTGTGATAAGAAAAGCAATAAAAAAAATATTTATTTCAGATTTGAGTTCTCTAATAAGTTTATTATTATTAAAAAGCTCCATATTCTCTTTGTAATAAAAAAAATATAAGGAAAATAAGATATCATCTTCAACTTTTTCGCCGTTTTTTAATCTTTCCAGATCCTCCAAAAAAGATTTTGCGTAATAAGAAAGTTCATTTCTTATATAAGGGTTTTTCGGCGCTTCTTGCGTTTGCGCATAGATGTCCAGACCGCACAATAAAAATTGAACCTTTTGCAATTCCGTTATTCCATTAATTTTTGAATAATTATCGTCGGAAAGTTCAAGGAACTCATTGTTAACGTATTTATCCTTAAAAAAAGAGGCATACTGATCCAGTATTTCCGCAATTCCAAATCCTTTATATAATCTTACCATGTTTGCTTTTAGAACCTTCATGATATTATCTATTCTTATTCATATTTATTATTTTGCCAAGGATTTTGTTAAATTTTGCAGGTAAGAATATTATTTGATTTTTATAAAATGGATATATGAAAAATAATGAATCCAAAAATCTTAAGGAAAATTTAAATATACCAATGCTGATGTATATGCACCAAGCGGCGGAAGCGCACGGCATTTGTTATCGCTCAATTCAAAATCTTGTCTATAAAAGACAAATAGGATTCGTCCAAATAGGCAAAAACTACTGTTAAAGTCAACTAAAATTCCCACCTAATGGCGGATTAAATTCCCCACTTTCAAAATGAGTTAAACTACTATTTTAATTATTTATTAATAATTTTATTTTATTTGCCCCCCTTGTATTTAGCATTTTTTAAACCTTGCTGAAATATATTATGTTAATGGTTTAAAAAATAAATTAATTATTTATTTATTTATTAATTTAATAATTTAATAATTTAATAAAAAACTAATCGTTTTTTATTAAACAAATATCAAATTAATTGCAAAACGGGTGTCCAGTAATTTCCGTAAAGGGTGTCCAGTTAAAAACGTAAAGTGTGTGCAGTTTGATGCGGAATATACAAACGACCTTATATAGTTTTTTAAGATATCGAAACATCCCTTTAATACTTCTTTGTTATGTTTCGATTTAGAAAGCATAACGCAGCCTTCGACCCCCGCTATTATAAAATTACCGATATTAATTATATCGGCTGTACTACTCCCCAAAAACTGGACTCCGCTCTAAGGTGTGTTATAATTTATTAAAACCGCACGGGGAGGCAAAAATTGGCAATGAAAAACAGAAAGAATTACGATCCAAAATTTAAAGCTAAAGTTGCATTTGAAGCAGCCAAAGAAGAAAAAACAATAGTTCAGTTTTCTTCTGAATACGGTGTCCATACTAACCATATTGGACAGTGGAAGAAAAAACTTTTAAAAGATCTGCCAGTTATATTTGAAAACAAATCTTCGGTAAATGATGACTCCGAAGAAAAAGAATCGGAGCTCTATAGACAGATAGGTCAGCTCAAGGTAGAACTTGACTGGCTTAAAAAAAAATCCTCGATGCTGGACTTGAGGAGAAACGGACGTTGATAGAACTAAGTTCAAATATACCTATAAAGACGCAGTGTAATTTATTAGGGATATCAACTTCAGGATATTACTATGAAGAAGCGCCTGAAGATCCATTTAATTTACATTTAATGAATATAATAGATAAGCAGTACACGAAGACTCCGTTTTACGGAGTAGAAAAGATGACCGCTCATCTCATAAGAAGCGGCTATCCCGTAAACGTAAAGAGAATAAGGCGGCTTTATCATATAATGAATATAGAAGCAATTTATCCTAAAAGATTAAGCATTCCGTCTTTAGATTACAAGTATCCTTATTTATTAAAAAATTTGATAATAGACAGACCTAATTATGTCTGGTGCGCCGATATAACATATATAAAACTTCTAAACGGTTTTGTCTATCTGTTTGCAATAATGGACTGGTATTCAAGATACGTCCTTAGCTGGAAGCTGTCCAATACGTTAGACGTTAGTTTTTGCATCGACGGATTAGAAAGAGCTTTAATTTATTCAACGCCTGAGATATTTAATACTGATCAAGGCTCTCAATTTACGGGTAAAGAATTTACTAGTAAATTATTAAATTCAGGTATTAAAATAAGCATGGATTCTAAAGGCAGAGCTTATGATAATATATTTATAGAAAGATTGTGGCGCAGCGTTAAATATGAAGAAGTTTATATTAAAGCATATATATCGGCAAAAGATGCCTATAATAACTTATCTGATTATTTTTTACTTTATAATAACGAAAGACCTCATCAGTCTTTAGATTATAAAACGCCTTATGAGGTTCACTTTGGTAAATAAAAGTTGCTCACAGGTTAAATTATTAACGCTTAATCAACAGGCTATGCCTGACGCTAACGCTTTGATAAAGCTAAATTTACCTGATGACCAACTTTTAACGGCTGCGGTTAAAATCTTTTTTATTGACAAAAGCAAAAAACAATGACTTAATACAATATTATTTTAATCAAGTATATTAATACAAAATATTAAGACAATTATAGCTGTTAATATTATTTAATAAAATACTTAATTACACAATGCTAACCCACCTTAAGAATATGAAATTTTAGTCCGAACATTGGGGAGTAGTTCAGGCATCTCTACCGATAATCCGTTTTTCCTTTGCTTTAAGCAATGCCTTTTCAAGGTGCGCATGCCATAAAAGAAGAATTTCATCGGTCAATCTCGAAAGATATAAATCTTTTGTAGATAATTCAAGTATCAGGTTTCCGAGTGGGCAGCCGGTCTTTGAAAAATCCCCTCCCCTTTTTTCATTTAGATGATATGATTATTTTTAATAAATTGCGGGCAACTGTCATTTCCGGCGTCAAAACGGAACTCTCAAATCTCTGATAGATTGCTATTTATAAACATTATAAAAAGTGCAGTTGCAGAAATTGTTTAAATGTTTGCGTTAATCAGATTTCAGATAATTTAGGTCAACCTCGGTCACGGGGGTAAACCAGCGCAATTGAAATCCTTTGTTAGAAGCAACAAAAAAGGCGGTCTCGGATAGATTGTTTTCCGCCGCAATGGACAAAAGCAGTTCGTCGTCCGGCCATTCATCTAACGGACATACGGCGGCGGAATTTCCCTCAAATACCCTGGTTGCAAAAGCGTCTATCTGATGCTGTTTTATCTTCATTTTAATTCTATTACGCTGATTTTTTTTACTTCGTCTGTTGCTCCTGTGCATATTACAAGAGCTACGGTTTCAATATTAACAAGAGCGGCATGAGAATGACCTTCGGGATTTAGTACGTAATCTCCGGGAAACAATCTTTGCTCTCCGTTCCTATAGCAGTGTCCGCCTTCAAGTATATAAACGTGTTCATCGGAACGGGCAACGGCGACGGTTCTAATCATTTTGCCTTCGGGAGGAAGGAATCTAATTAAATAAGCTACACCCTTTCCTTGTTTAAGCCTATCGGTCAACTGTTTTACGAAAACTATTTCTTTGCCGTCATGCAATACGCTTTCGCCGTAAATAGAACTTGCGGGAGTCCAGCTTGTTTCGGGTGTTCTGATAAAAATAGCGTCCGTTTCCATTTATCCTCCAAAAAATTATATTTATTTTATTTATTATACGGCAAAAGAAATTTTTTAACAATTATCTAAGGGTTGCCTTCCGTTTCCATTTCTGCTTTTACTTCTGTTTTTCCTAATATCGTTCGGCGGGATTCAGGCCGATTGACGAGAAATATACCTGCCAAAATAAAAATGCCGCCTATAATTATTTCTAAAGTAACTGGTTCGCGTAATAAAATTAATCCCGACAAAACTCCGAATAGCGGAGCTAAAAATAAAAAAGAGCTAACCTTCCCTGGGTCGTTTTTCTGAATTAAATAAAACCAGATTCCAAATTGCACGATGGAGCTCATGATAGCAAGCCAAAGAACAATTAGAACAAATGAAACATTGAAAACAACATGCGGATGTCCAAAAATTTCACTGATAAAGAGTAATAATATTCCTCCAATCAACATTTGATAAGCAGTAAGCACCCAAATGTTTATAAAACTGCTCACCCGCTTAACCAACAATGTGGTTATTGCCCAAAATGCTGCTCCGGATAGCGCTATCCACACGCCTACTTGATAATAAGGATGAAATCCAATTAGTATTACGACACCGATAAAACCGACAATCACTCCAATCCACTGCAGCCAACGATATTTTATGCCGATAAATGCACTAAATAAAACAACTAATATAGGGTTTACAAATATTAAAATAGACGATTCTCCTGCGGTGATGGTGCGCAAACTCAAAAAAATAGCTCCAAAAACCCCGGTGGTTTGAAAAAGTCCGATTACCGCAATGGCAAACCACTCCCTTAGATGCTTCGGGTGAGGCATCCGTATAATTCCGACAATAAAAGCCAGTAACAGTCCTGCCAGAATGAAACGTATAGCGGCAAACATTAACGGCGATGCATATATGTCGCCCATTTTAATTACTGAAAAAGCCGACCCCATAAGCGCCGTAGATAGTATAATTAATACAATAAACTTCCAGCTATTCATAAAAGCGCCTCCTTAATACTCATTATGATAATAATGTCTTCATATCCTTATGTTGCCTGCTTTTATTACTTATAAAAGTATGGCGATTTTAGGCAATAATATTTTCTTTAATTTAATTTAATATTCTGTTATTATAAATTCAGTATTATTATAAGTAAAATGAATAATATTTATATATAATATGAGGAAAAAGTTATGACATTAACGCAACTGGCAATTTTAATAAAAGTCGTTGAACTGCAGAGCTTTTCTAATGCGGCGGAAGAGTTTTATATTACGCAGCCGGGGGTAAGCCATTCTATATCGGATTTAGAGTCCGAATTAGGAATAAAACTTATTCAGCGGGATAAAAACGGAATACGCCCTACAGAAACGGGCGATAAAGTGCTAAAACACGCAAAGACTATTATATCGAGCATAGATAGAATAAGGCAGGAAGTAAGTGCTTCGTTGGGATTAAAAACCGGACAACTAAAGATAGGAAGTTTCGGAGGCGTTTCCGTTAATTTTCTTCCCGGAATAATGCGTTTATTTAAATTGAGATATCCTAAAATAGATTTAAAAATATTTGAAGGAACGGAAGGAGAAATAAGAGATTGGATTTTATCCCGCACGATAGATATAGGATTTATTACATTTCCGTGCGATATGCTTGAAACAATTCCTATAATATCAGATGATATGGTGGTGGTACTGCCGGAAGTTCATCCTTTGGCGACTCAAAAAACAATCAGCATTAGGCAATTAGCCGAATATCCCATGCTTATAACATGGAACAGCAACTGCCAGATTTTGGTAAAAAAAGCGTTTAAATCTTCAACGGGGAAACTTCCGCCGTGGAAATACAAGGTAAGCAACATAGGGACGCTTTTAGCCATGATCAGGGAAGGATTAGGTATAGCGGTTATACCGAAATTCGCATTGCCTCATGATTTACAGAATGCGCTGGTTTTACCGCTTGAACCCGTATTAAAACGGAGGATAGGTCTTGCGTCTATAATGCCGTTTACCGATATCTCCCCAGCCGCTTACGCTTTTGTTGAACTGACCGGAAAATGGATAAAAAATAATATTGCGTAATATTTAATATATTAATCCGGCATAAAAGTGCGTATTCCGTTCCTAACCGAACATTAATCCAATCTAAATTACCGGTGTATTTTTACTCCGCCTGAACGAAGAACTTTTAAATTGCCATTGGCAGTGTCCAGTAATTACCAAAATAGGTGTCCAGTTAAAAACGGAAAAGCCGTCCAGTTAGACCGAAATACGCAGTCGTTGCAGTCGGAAAGTCCGGTTAGCCATAATGGCGGTTAAATTAACTAAGTTTTGGCAAAAATTTATACACAGGGAAGATTCAAGTTCGGCTGGACCGTAGAACAGGTAAAAGCCGCGCAGGGTAATTATCTGGACAGCCCGTTTCAGGACAAAGACAAGGCATTGCTCGGCTTAGTCTTAAAAGCGGTAAGGAATTCAAACAGCGTTAATGCGGAAGACATAGCATCGGTGCGTACACACGGATGGTCCGACGGCGATATTTTCGATGCCGTTACTTATGGCGCCAAAATGGTTTCGACCGATATTCTTATTAACGCATTCAAGGTTGAACCGGAGTAATGCTTACCTGTTGGCAATAGAAATTATAATTATAATTATTTTGACTTTAATAACTTAAGATGTTAATTTAAAATTTAACGGCCGAGGTTGGTACGGCTGATTTAAGTGTTTTAATTATTTTACGGCGGATAGAAACAAATGAACGAAAAGGTCAGGGATGTTTTTGACTCTATAGCTTCAAAATACGATTCTAACAGAAAAAAACTGATTCCCTGTTTCGACGAGCTTTATTCTATTCCTATCTCCCTGATACCCGAAACTTCTTCGGCGCTTAACGTTCTCGATATCGGAGCGGGAACGGGTCTGTTTACCTCTTTTCTTCTAGAAAAATATCCAGGTTCCAACGTAACGCTTATCGATATGGCGGAGGGAATGCTGGATATCGCTAAAATGAGATTCAAGGATAAAAAAAATGTAAGCTACATAGCCGGCGATTATATCGAACACGATTTTGGCGGAACCTTCGATGCCATAATTTCCGCAATGTCCATTCATCATTTACCTGATGCCGAGAAGCAGAGGCTATTTACTAAAATATACAATCACCTTAAACCGGGCGGGGTATTCGTTAATGCCGAACAGGTATCGGGAAATACCGACGCGATAGAAACTTATTATAAAAAAGAGTGGGAGAGGACAATCAGGGAAAACGGCGTCTCCGAAGAAGAAATCGCCTCATGGAAAGAAAGATTAAAATTGGACAGGGAATCTACGGTAGAACGGCAGATAAACTGGCTTAAAGAAGCCGGCTTTGCCGACGCGGACTGCGCATATAAGTTTTACAAGTTTGCGGTAATATTCGGCGTAAAATAATAACAAATTAGATAACGATAAAAATAAATCAAAGATTCTGTGGATAATTATTTTTATTCTTTTAAAGAACAAAAAGCTAAAGAACCGCTAAAAGGCATTAAGATAAGGTCTGTTTATTTAGACAATTTAATGGTGACGCACATGGAGTTCGAACCCGGCAGCATTATACCCGAACTTAAGCATTCCAACGAACAGATTACCTTATTACTGGAAGGTAAAATGGATATGACCGTCG
Organism: bacterium; assembly: GCA_021809845.1. Classification (GTDB taxonomy): domain Bacteria; phylum SZUA-79; class SZUA-79; order Acidulodesulfobacterales; family Acidulodesulfobacteraceae; genus Acididesulfobacter. Next base: position 7,974 of record JAJZJW010000029.1, read on the forward strand.
GTAAAGAAAAAAAGACGGTTGTGATACAATTCAAGGTAGAAAGCAAGCCGTAGATTCCTTCAAGGAGGTGGACTAATGGGAATTTATCGGCAAAAAAAATCTAAGGTTTTCTGGATGTCTAAGACTGTTTGCGGCATACTGTACAGGAAATCCACGGAGACAAATTCGAAAATGGAAGCCAGAGCGGTTTATGAACGTTGGGCGGCGGAACTAACGGAAAGTATTAAAAGCGGACAGCCGGTTATTAAAAAGACCGAAAGCAGGGAAATTCAATTATCTTTTTATCAAATGATAGATAAGTATCTTGAATGGGCGGAACCGCGCCTAAAGGGAGCAAAGATAAAAAGATACGTTTTCAACAGGATTAAAACGTTCATACCGGATATGCCGTTGACGCAAATAGATAATAACGTTCTTGAAAAGCTACAAACCGCGTTTATCAAGAAAGAATTCAGCATTGCTTACAACAATAAAGCATATAACACTATCAAGGCAATGTTGTCCAAGGCTTGCAACTGGGATTTGATTAGTGAGGACGGGTTAAGAAAAGCGAGAAAAGCAAAACAGCTCAAAGGCGAAACGAAAAGGCTGCGCTATTTATCCGAGGAAGAGGCGGAAAGATTAATATTTAATTGAGAGCCTTATTTGAAGCCGATTGTGATAACGGCATTAAATACCGGCATGCGCAAGTCGGAAGTGTTCGGGCTCACTTGGGACAGGGTTGACCTGAAAAACAAGTTAATTCTTTTGGATAAGACAAAGAACTACGAGCGCAGGGAGTTACCGGTCAACGAAACTTTATATAGGATGTTATCGGGACTTACCAGGCACCTAAAATGCGATTACGTATTTTATAACCCGCTAACTTTAAAACCTTTCGACCGATTGAAAGAAAGCTGGGCAAGGGCGTTAAGAAAAAGCCATATTATAGACTTTCATTTTCACGATTTGAGGCATACGTTTGCGAGCTGGTTAGTTATGTCAGGCGTTGATTTAACAACGATCAAAGAATTGCTCGGACATAAAGACATTAAGATGACTTTAAGGTATGCTCACCTGGCGTCGTCGCATATAAGGAAAGCCGTCGAGGTACTCGACGACAAAAAAATTCATACTTTCTTCATACCTGGAGAAAATGCAAAAAACTCAAAACCCTGAAAGCCTTATTATTACTGGTAGGCACGGGCGGTCTCGAACCGCCGACCCCTACCGTGTCAAGGTAGTGCTCTAACCCCTGAGCTACGCGCCTATGAGAAATACAAACTATTTTCGTTCTATTTTTGTCAATAAATAAGAAAAAATATAGATATAATAAATTGTAACAGCATCAATTTTAAATTAGCAAATTAATTTTGTCAAGTTAATTTATTTTTTAGTTAATAACTTTTAAAATGTCTATGGCTAAATAACTTTAAAAATGTCTATAACAGTTAATTTATTTTTTTATACTAAAATTAAGAAAAGGGGGCAAGTGCGTCCGTACCACATGCCACATGTCATTTATTTTCTTGTATTTTTATATATTTATTATATATATCTTTCTTATATCTTATGTCTTATATCTTATATCTTATGTCTTATATCTTATATCTTATGTCTTATATCTTATATCTTATATCCTATATCCTATATCTTATATTTTTTATTTTTCAATGCTAATGCAAAAACAGCTCCGAGCAGTGTAATCATCCCCCCGGATAAAAAAATATAATCGTAGGCTGCAATATTTGCAAAACCTTTAGCTAATTGATCTATCATAATTAATGATGGATTTTCTCTTAAATGTGCAATAATCCCGGGATTAATTTTATCCAATATGTCTTTTTTGATTTCCCCTGAAAATTGGACGAATATATGATTGCTATATGTTATAGTACTAGCATATTTATTTAAATAAAATACCTGTTTAATTACAAGAATATTATCAAATAATGCAACGCCGACCCCTGCAAATATTCTCATTGTAACAGGAAGAAGCGACGATGCCTCAGGTATGAAAGCGTCAGGGACGGCATTTAAACCTTCGGTCATGATTGGCGCATATAAAAAACCAAACCCGATACCCCTTACTATTTCAGGCAAAATTATAGCAGCTAAGTTAGATTGCAGAGATAAATTGCTATACATTAAAAAAGATATGGCGGATAGAGTCATACCTATTATAATCAGTACTTTATTTCCTGTTTTACTGGAAAGTCTTCCTGCGATAGGGGCAAATATGGCTACCGTAATAGCCTGCGGCATAATAATTAAACCGGCATTAAATGGAGTATAGCTCATAATATTTTGCAGATATACCGGAACAAAAAGCATAACACCAAAAAGAGCCATAGCTCTTACCCCATTTATAAGAGTTATAACCGAAAAATTAAAAAATTTAAATATATTAAAATTAATAAGCGGATGTTTAATAAACGGTTCAACCGCTAAAAATGAAATAAAACCTATTGCGCTTATAAGTTCGCTTATATGTATAAATGCAGAATTCCATTCTTTAACTTCTCCTTCGTTAAAAACCACCATTAAAAAACCTATGCCTATTGAAAAAAGAATAAATCCAATGAAATCAAATTTTCCGCTGTATGTATTTTTAGCATAGTCGTCTTCTAAAATTATAATAATACCGATTAACGATATAATACCTATAGGTATATTTATAAAAAAAATCCATCTCCATGTGATATACTCGGTAATAAATCCTCCCAAAGTAAGACCTACAGCCGGCGCTACCATAGAACCTATTGCCCATATGCCCATAGCCTTTGCTCTTTCATCCGGTTTAAAGATTTTTGACATTAAAGCGAGTCCAAGCGGCATAATGCCGGCGCCGCCTACACCCTGTAAGATTCTAAAAAATATTAATTCATTTAATGAAAAAGATAATCCACAAAGAATTGAAGAAATGACAAAAATTGCAATGCATATTATTAGAGGAATTTTAAGGCCGAATTTTTTTATGACATATATCATAGGCATAATAAAAATAGCCGATGAAATAGTATAAGCTATCATAATCCAATTAGTATTGGTAAGATTTTCTCCTAAAGATGACATAATGCGGGGTATGGCAATAGTAACAATGCTCATATCAAGCATTACCATAAAATAAAATGATACAATCAGAGCAAGTATTAAATATTTATATGATTTTGTATATTCCATTTAAATATATTAAAAATTAAAATAAGAATAACCATTAAGAATAGCTGCAATAAATAATTTAAATTTATACATTTAATTTATATGATAATTACGCTGTTGACATATTCTATATATATAGTACAATAATATTGTTATTATTTTTATTTTTATTATTATTACTATTATTTCTTATTATTTTTATTTTTATTATTGTTATTGTTGTTGTTATTATTGTTATTGTTGTTTTAATATTCTTATTTGTACATTATATATTGTAATAAATTATTATTATTTTTATTATTATTACTATTATTTCTTATTGTTTTTATTTTTATTATTGTTATTGTTGTTGTTATTATTGTTATTGTTGTTTTAATATTCTTATTTGTACATTATATATTGTAATAAATTATTATTATTTTTATTATTATTACTATTATTTCTTATTGTTTTTATCATTATCGTTTTAATATTGTTATTAGCACATCCTGTCATATTATAATGACTTTAAAGTCATTAAGTCAATCAAAAAAGGTCAATCTTTAATTGAAAAAAAAAATAAGTTAAATCATATTTAAGATTTAAAAATTGAAAAAGATTTGAATAAAAATATGACAGAATGACAAATATTTTTGACAAAATGTCATATTAAATTAGAAATAAATAATTAAATTATAACATAATAATTTAAATAATTGTGTATTTCGTTCTTATGGAACACCGTTTACGGGAAAATAAACAATAATAGCAAAAGGTTAAAAAAAATAATTAAACACTTAAAATAAAAATCTTATTTGGATCTTATTGGGCATATTTTTTGCATTATAATGACATGATAGCAGATAGTATCTAAATGAATATTTAGATTATAGCTTTATAATATTATATTTTATGTCATATATGATAAAAATGATAAAAGATTATAAAATATAAATTATAAATTGATTATTGCGGAACATAATATGCAAAATGATGATGTAGATGATGTATAAGATAATAATGGCACAAGAAGGTAATGATAGATGTAGATAATGATAGCTGTAAAGATGTAGATATGCGGATTTATGAATTTTATTAGTGTTAAATTACGTGCTATATTAAATTTTAATTTAGAAAATAATTAACTATTAAACAAGTCATTAACTATTAAACAAGTCATTAACTATTAAACAAGTCATTAACTATTAAACAATTAAATAAATAATTAACTATTAAACAATTAAATAAATAATTAACAATTAAATAAATAATTAACTATCAGATAAAAAATAATTAACAATAAAATAAAAGGAGATTGTGTATGGGCGAATTTAACAAATTGGCAATTATACTGGAATCAGAAGATTATGAAAAGGCGCATGTTGCAGCTATGATAGCGTCGGTAGCTGCCGTTTCATGTATTGAAGTATCAATATTTGTAACTATGAATGCTATATATAATTTTTTAAAGGTAAATGTAAAAGAAAATAAATTTACAGGCGGTAAAATATTTGAGAAATTGAAAGAGAAAAAGGCACAAATGTTTTACGATATGTTAGATCAGGCAAAAATGTTCGGAGGATTAAAAATTTATGCCTGTTCTATGGTGATGGATTTGCTGGATTTAAAAAAGGAGGATCTTATAGATATAGTAGATGATCATCTCGGACTCGCAGCTTTTCTTGGTATTATGGAAGGGGCGCAGACGATAACTTTTTAATTTTTTTCTGCAATGCGAGTTGGAGTTGCATATTCCGAATCAGATTGAACAGGCTTTCTGAACACACTTTACGTTTTTAACTGGACTGCGATTGCGTTTTTAACTGGACACATTTTACAATTAATTTACGTTTTGCAATTAATTTGATATTTGTTTAATAAAAAAACGTATAATTTTCTTATAAAATTTTAATAAAATTGAATTATAATAAAATTAGTATATTATGTTAAAAAATGTACTAATATAAAAATGTTCTAATATAAAAATGTAATTATTGGAGGCTTTTCATGGCAGATTTAAAGGATATTAAAGCTGATGTTGTAGTTGATGCAAGAGGCACATACTGCCCGGGACCATTAATGGAATTAATTAAAGAAATGAGGCAGCAGCCTGTTGGTGCGGTTATAGAGGTTATATCCGGAGATGCCGGAAGCGCTAAAGACGTTCCGGAGTGGCTAAAAAAAGTTAATCAAGAGTTTTTAGGCGTATTAGAAGAGAATAATTATTGGAGAATTTTTGCCAAAAAAACAAAAGAAATGTAGATTAAAAGTATTTAAAGTATGAAAAGTATAAATTAGAAATGTAAGCTAAATAAATTAAAATGCAAAAATGGAGGTTATTATGTCAAAAAAAGTCGTAATAGTAGGTGGTGGAGTAGGCGGTACTATCATAGCAAATCTTCTTGCAAAAAAAATGAGACAGGAAGTCAAAAAAGGCGACATCGCGATAGATGTTGTTTCTGATGACCCTATACATTTTTACCAACCCGGTTTACTTTATATGCTTATAGGACTTAAAAACCAGGAAGAGCTTACAAGGGACGAACGAAAACTTCTTGACCCTATGGTAGGATTACATCTTCATCCTGCCGTAAAAATTGATAAAGATAAAAATGAAGTTCATTTAAAAAACGGCGTTATTTTAAATTATGACATATTAGTTATAGCTACTGGTTCAAAGCCTGCGCCTGAAGTAATTCCGGGATTGAGAGAAGGCGGCAACTGGTTTTACGAATTAGATGCATGTCTTAAATTAAGGCACGAGCTTATGAATTTTAAGGGCGGTAAAATCGTCCTTGCCATCGGGCTGCCCCATAAATGCCCCGTTGCTCCTTTAGAAGTTACATTTATGCTCGATGATTGGTTTAGGCAGAAAGGAATTAGAGATAAAGTTGAATATACCTATACATATCCTATAGGGAGATTGCACGGTTTGGAGCCGGTTGCTAATTTCGCAGCTAAGACGTTCCCGGAAAGAAATATAAAGTCTGAAACGCTGTTTAATATGAAAGAAGTTGATGCCAACAAAAAAACTATTACGAGTTTAGAAGGCGTAACATTGAAATATGACCTTTTAATTACTATTCCGCCGCATAAAGGCGCTCAGGTAATAGAAGATTCTGGACTTGGTCAGAACGGATTTATACCTACAGACAGATATACTCTAAAAATGGAAGGGAGCAATAATGTCTACGTTGTGGGCGACACTACCAATCTTCCCATCAGTAAAGCAGGTTCAACCGCTCATTTTGAGTCAGATATTATAGTTGAAAATATAGCCTCCGAAATAAGAGACGGTTTAACTCCGTTCAGATATGACGGAAAAGTATTCTGTTTTATTGAAACAAGCCTTACAAAAGGCACATATATAATGTTTGATTATAATAATCCGCCGAACATTGTTCCTCCATCATCCCTTATACACTGGTTTAAATTAACCTATAATAAGGTTTACTGGTTAACTCCTATGGGCATTCTATAATCCGCGGTATACGTGGTATAATTGAGGAAATAAGCAGAAAAAGTTAAAAGAAGCGGTTGACTTGATAAATAATTTTAAGTTGTAACATTGTAAGATGTAAGATTTGATAATTTCAGACGATGTAAGATGTAAGCTTTAATAATTTTAATAAGTTGAGACTATATATAATATGTAAGATTTAATAATTTTAATAATTTCAGACGATGGATTAATTAATAAATTAATTAGTTGATAAATAAAATAAATAGATTTGCGGATTTATTAATTTGCAAAGTTGTAAGCTTTTAAATTTATTATTTACGACTACATTAGTTGTAGTTGTTTGGTTCGTTTATAAAAAAACGAATAAAACAATATTTGATGTATGTTAATATTAATAAACTATTAATAATCTACCAATAAATAAACTATCAATAGACTATTTATAAACTATTAATAAATTATCAATTAATCCATCTAACTTATGATTTATCTAACTTATGATTTTGGAGGCAATTATGGCTGAAAAAGAAAAAATAGATGCTGCATCGGTGCTTATTCGAAAACTTGAAGAAAAGCCCGAAGCATTAAATCATTTATTAAATATTATAGACAGATTAGATGCAATAGACGATATCACCGCTATATTAACCGCAGGAAAAGATTCGGCTACCGATGCTATGGTTCAGCGCTTAGCCGATAACGTTACGACCGGTTTCTCGATGATGGAGAGTTTTTCCGGCGAAGAGCAGCTTTCCATGTTTAGAGCTATCGGAGATAAATCGTCAAGTATTAAGAGCGCCATAGAGACATTAGACGAATTAGAACGTTCAGGCACACTTCAGACTTTAAAAGAAATGGGGAATCTTGCTGCCGGTTTTGCAAAAGGTTCAACTGATATGATGATTGAAAGAATGGCATCTACGGCTGAAAAGCTAACGGAAGTTGCTAGCGTATTGACGGAAGACAATATGTCCAATCTGGTTAAAAAAGCAGCTATGGTTTCTCAGTCTTTAGAGTCATCCCTGTCTAAGATTGACGAATTAGAACGTTCAGGCACGCTTCAGACTTTAAAAGAAATGGGTGACTTTGTTGCCGGTTTTGCAAAAGGTACGACGGATATGATGATTGAAAGGATGGCATCTACCGCGGAAAAACTTACAGAATTGATGACACTTGTTTCAGATTACGATTTAAAGCCTCTTTTAGATGCTGCCCAATCGTTAAATGATAGCGGTACTGTTCCTGAACTTATTGATTTTGCAAACGCATTGACCGGCGTAAAAAAAATGATGACGGACGGTTTTCTTGACAGAATAGTACAGGGAGGCGAATCTTTTATTGAAGCGATATTGACTCAGATGAATATCAAAGAGCTCATTAAATCTTTTGATAATTCGATGGTTGATACGATAGAAGAGGAAAAACAGGATAAATATCAGAAAAAAGGAGGGATATTATCTTTATATGCACTGACCAAAGACCAGGATATTATGCACGGACTTAAGTTTATGATGATTCTGTCTAAAAATTTAGCTAAAGAACTCAAAACTCATGAAAAAGATATATATAATAATATTCCGAATATAGTAGCTGAGGAAGAAAAAAAATGAGCGCAGCGATTAGATGATTATAATTAATATTGATTATATTAACTTAAATCAAAAAATTTAGCATTAAAATTTGTTACGATAATTTATATTAAGATATTAAGATATTAAGATATTAAGTTTGATTAATCTTCAACTAGACTTAATGCGTTAATAATACAAAAGTTAAACTTAACTGATATTATTTAGATTATTATTAGCGGGTAATATTATAAACCTATATTAATTATCTTGTTCCAAAATAATTTGACATTGCAATAGATATAAAAATGTAATATTATATTATTGACAATAATTAATAACAACACAACACAATAATAATTAATAAATAATTAATAACAACACAATACAGTTTAATATAGTAAAATAGAATACTATAATTGTTAAAATAATTGTTATAATTGTTAAAGATGATAAACAGGGCGCATAACTCAGGGGTAGAGTGCTACCTTCACACGGTAGAAGTCGCAGGTTCGAGACCTGCTGCGCCCACCATTGAAAACCACAGTATTTAAGCACTTTTACCACTTGACAATAAATTATAAATTGTGTATATTTAGCATAGAAAGCACAAAAATAGTTAAATGTTTGTCTTAAAATTGTCAGAGTCAAAATGTCAGATAACATTCGCAAAATAGGCAATATTTACTCCTACGACTTTATGCTTGACGGCAGACGTTATCGCGGCTCATGCAAGACTGAAGATAAAAAACTCGCCGAGAATATCGCTGATACCATAAAAGCAGATATAATACGTAAAAAACATAATTTACCAAGAGCAATAAATTATCAGTTCGGCAGACTATATTTCTATTACGGCGTTGCAATCAACAGCACGGCTAGTTTATCTGGTCCTACTGCTCAGACAGGCGCAAAATTCCCGCTTACGTATATGGCAACATCAGTTGCTGGCGGTAAAGCTGTCGGTACGTCAAATGTAAATAGCTCTTGCGGAGGCGGTTTTGAAGCTTTTGCGGGATATAACTTTACAGGCGGTAATTATCAACTTTACGCTGTTGACGATTTTACAAGAACTGCTGCATTAATTTCAGGAGCAGCATTCTAATAGCAACATGCTGTTAGAATTAGTTAATCTTACCCCCGATATTTCACATATCGGGGGTTTTTGATTTTTGCGGGTGTTTAAAATAGAGGTGGATATTATGAATTTTAAGGCATCCGATTTATTTATTCTTTTCATTATCTTTAATCATTTTTTTAATCGTATTTGCCAGACGGGGTATTTCTATATCGCATGCGTGAAATACAACCTCGGCATCTATGTCAAAATAC
>JAJZJW010000070.1 GCA_021809845.1 bacterium
TATATCCGGCAGGACACTCTTCGGTTTGCGTCATAGAAATAGAACCTGTAGAACTGCCGCCTGATATGTTTATATTAGAACCTGATCCTGATAAAGTAAAAGAACCGCTTACGGTTTCGGAGCAGGTGTCGCCTGATAAGGTATATCCGCTTTCGGCGCAGGTTAAGTAAGCGCCGTTAGAACAAGTACCGTTTGTCGGAGCAGAACCGTCGGAGCAGGTAGCCGGAGTCGTTAATGTTTCCGATAATGATAATGGAATTGAACCTGAAAAAGTATTAGTAGAACTGTCGTATGTAATACTACTGCCGTTATAACTAATAGTATCGCCTGAGCCGGATAAAGTAATATTTCCGCTTGTATTAGCTATCGTAATAGACCCGCTAAAAGCCCCGCTTGAATAAGTAATTGACCCGCTTGCTTCGTTAGAACCGGTTATCGTATCTGACGTTCCGGATAAAGTAAAAAACTGTATTCCCGATGAAGTCGTTGCCGTTAAAGAACCAGACAGAGCGTAAGTCGTCGTAGGAGAAACGGCGTAGGCTTTAGAGACAAACGAAAATAAAAACAAAAATAATATTAAGAATAGTGATTTTTTTAGCATGGGGTTACCTCTTTTTCGGGACTGGCAACAATTTTTTAAATTCCTTATTGCTATGTTTTTGATATGTTTTGCTTTCTTTATTTAACTTTGCCGATAATATTTTTAATTCCGCAACCTGCTTTACTTCCTGCTTTGTTAGGCGTGCCGGCAGATTATTGCGATAAAAAACAACAGCGTTGCCATTTGTAACTGCCGATTCTATTAATCCGGGGTTGGAACGGATTATTAAAATGCTAATTATAAATGCCAAACCTGATACAACAAGAATCGTTTTTATCGAAAGCACTGTAAAATTTAATATATCCGCAATTATAAAATACGCCGTTCTGCATATCTTGTTTTGAGATATATTTTTTACCGTCTGCTTAATATCTGACATTGTTATTTGTTTAAACATTTTTGTTCCCCTTTTTTTGTTTTCATATACAACCTACAATTACAATTATTTAATATTGTAGATTTTTGCGTATCGGCATATAAATCTTTAAGCCTGCTTATATCGCATTTAGCGATAAAAACAGATTTATGGCTTGATTTAGAACAACTTAAAATTGTTGCGCATCTTGTATCTGCCAAATCAAACTCAGCTGTATTGCCTTTTATTTCTACCTTAATTTTTTTAGACATTTTGCCCCCTTAAATTAATAACTTTAAAGAAAAGCCATTTTAGAAAAGAAAAAGGCTTTTCTAATTTTGATGAAACGGAATACCAAAAATCAATAACAGACTGCCTAATATTAGTTGTTATTTGATTTTTAAACATTTTCTGTATTCTTAACAACTTCGTTAATTGCATTAGCTATATCTGTTCCTGCCGCGTTTTTTATATTTGTCACTTCAGGTAAATATTTATTTATTTTTACATTGTCAGACATTAAAGAAGATAAAAGATAATACTCAAACTTGGTTTCAGGCTTAATTTTAAGAATTTTAATATCAGACGGAAATACTGGATGATCGTCTTTAAAAGGATAATAAACTACCGCCTCAGAGTATTTTTCGTATTCAGAATGCAAAACGCTTGAATACATGCCTATCCTATTAAGGTCTGCGCTTTGCCCGTAAAAGTTATTTATATAATTCCACGATTCATCTGATTGCCTTAAAAAGATTTTATAAGCGCTGTTATTTAATAATACACGCCCTTGACGACTAATTTTGCCGTTACTTAAAAAAACATCGTCAAGACCTTGAATAGAAATATTCCCTCGATTAATGCCATTGTTATTTAGAAAAATATCATTAAAACTTTGAATAGAAACTATAACCGACGCATTATGCGCCCTAAATCTGCAAAAAACAGGTTCTATTGCACTAAGAATAAAATCAGAGTTTAAATATTTCTGATATTCATCCATAAAACAGACTGTTCTTTTAGAATTTTTATCAGATATTTTATTGAATATATGAATGTATAAAGCTGATATAACAGCGTCTCTTAACAAAGGACTATCATCAAGATTAGATGTTTCTATAACCGTATAGCCGTTAAAATCTATTTTAGATTCAGATTTAAAAAAATCTCCGTATTTTATGTCGAATATTTCTATAGCTTTTCCTAATTCTATTAAGTCATCGCTTGTTTTAAATTTATTTGCAAAATGCGATAACTCAAGTTTATCTTTATAAACATTCCATAACTCTATAATAGACTGCTCTATATGAACGGCATAATACCGGTATTTTTCACTATCTATATTAATATTAGCGATACCGCAAATAAAATGCCTTAACCCGTCTAAATGTTCGTCTAAATCGCATTTATTTTTAATTAAAGCGAAAGGATTGACGGAAATGGGCTTATCTAACGTAAAATCTATATGCCTGCCTAAAATTTTACCTAATTTTACGTGCGAATATCCTGAATCGAAAAGAATAACGTCGTATCCTTTTTTAAAATAATTACTTGATAAAAGACCCATTAAAAATGATTTTCCGGATCCGCTTTGACCTAATAACAAGGCATTAAAATTACTTGGTGAATCAAATACATCGAAAATTGAATTTGTAAATTCCATTTTAATAGCTCCTTTTTTATAGTTTATTTAAAATTTCCTTTCATAAGCCAAGACCGTATCGATATAATGTTTTTCCGGCTTTATATAAGGCTTTCCCGAATTATAACAGGCAAGCCCTTCTTTAACTCCGCCGTATTTTTTTACGCAACGATACAATATCCAAGAGCCGACCATTACGTTATAGCAAGGATCCGCCAAGTTATTCCAATACGGTTTTAACTGCTTATACCAGACCGTATTTATTTGCATTACGCCGTAGTCATACGTTCCGTTTTTGTCATAATCGACGGCGGACGGATTAA
>JAJZJW010000030.1 GCA_021809845.1 bacterium
CGCCTTTTTTTATGATATAATCTTTCATATTAGTTAACCTCCTTGGTGGTTATTTTTATTGTCTTTGAACACAACAATTATAACACATCGGGAGGTTTTTTTATACCTCTATGGAAGAATTAAAGTTAAAAGTTGTCAACATAATAAAAATTAAATATTCATAAAATATTTATTATCATCAACAATATTTTATCGTCAATTTACCGTCAACACATTATTATTATTTATTAATTAATTAATAATATTAATAAGTTATAAATATAGGTAATCTGACTCTTAATCAGTAGGTCGCCGGTTCGATCCCGGCACAGCCCACCACTCAAAGACGCCGTAAATAAGCCTTTCTAAGCCGATTGACATTCTAAAATATCCTTCCAAATTTTCCATTTTTTATTAAATTTTCCATAAAATCCTTGATTTTTTGCTACCATATTGCTACTATTGAAATATAGGCTAAAATTAATCTAATGTGCCTATTTATAGCTGTTTACATAAAACAGTCTTAATGAATTTCAGCTTTAAAACATAAAATTTTGCTACCGTTTGCTACCGTTAATAAAAAAGTAAATTATTATGGCAAGTTTATATAGGAAAAAAGACAGCGATATCTGGTACTATTCGGTTTCTATAAACGGCAAACATTACCAGCGCTCGACAAGGACGCCGGATAAAAGGCTTGCTACGGAAGTAGCTAAGGCAAGCGAAGCCGATATTATTCGATGCGCGCATGATATACCGACTGTTAATAAAAATATTTACACATTCAATAAAGTTTTTGAAGATTATTTGAAAAGTTTAAATAATGCCGAAAAAACAATAAAATCCAAAACATCAGCTTCGAAGCATATCCTGCCCTACTTTGAAAGCAAAAATATCGTAAAGATAAGCTTATCAGATATAGAAAAATACCAGTTTGAACGAAGGACCGCTATTTTTAACCTGCCGAAAAACGCCGGCAAAAGAGACAGCGAAATATCTTTCCGTTCCGTGAATATCGAAATAACTACCCTACACCACTTCTTTAATTATTCCATTAAAAAAGGAATAATAAATAAAAATCCGGCTTCAGGTATAAAAAGGCTCAATGAACTTTCCCGGCTTAAAACTCTTAACGACGAAGATATTAAAAGATTAATAATCTCGGCAACGAATAAGACTGCTAAGGATATTATTACATTCTTAATTTTTACGGGCTGCCGCAAGGGCGAAGCGCTGAATCTCAGATGGGATAATGTTGATTTGAAAAACAATATTATATCTATTAAAGGCACTAAAACAAAAACAGACAGGCACATTCCTATATCAAAACCTTTAAAAGAACTGCTTATTAATATAGAAAAAAAATCTGAGTATGTTTTTTCAAAAAAAGACGGTTCAAAATTATCGGACTTTAAAAAGTCGTTTCACACCGCCTGCAACAGAGCAAAATTAAAAGACTTAAGAATTCATGATTTACGCCACGTATTTGCTTCTAAAATGGTAATGGGCGGCGTTTCCTTATATATCACGGGAGAATTATTAGGACACAAAACTCCGGCGATGACGAAGAAATACAGCCGTCTCGTTTCCAGATACTTTAAAAAAAGCGGTGGGATGGTGTATTTGCAGAAAAATTGACTGGTGATTAAAATGAATGATGCCGACAATAATAGGTTTAGTGATATTTATAAGGAATTTAATATTAAAAATACTAAAAACAAAGAATCCACTAAGGATTGTATATTCCGCATCAAACTGAACACACTTTACGTTTTTAAACGGAAATTACTGGACACCCGTTTTGCAATTAATTTGATATTTGTTTAATAAAAAAACGTATAATTTTCTTATAAAATTTAATAAGAAAATTTAATAATTTTATTAAAATATCAAAAATGATTTTACGGTTAATCCTTTTTATTCATTGCAGTTTTATTATAAACTGCTCCTTATTAATATTAATAAGGAGCAACAAAATGAAAAGCCAAAAATATACGCAAAAATAGCGATTAAAATTGACTTTTAATTAAATTAATATATTTGATTATTTTTAAAAAGGATTTTTTGGATTTGGACAAGACCGTCCTCCAAAAGAATAGAAATATCGCAGGGTGTTACAAATGACATAGAATCCAGAAAAAATCATCATAAATTTCTTCAAGCTGTAGCGTTAAAGGCTTGTCGGTGTTTTGTTTGTTTATCAGGTATCAGCTAATCAACAATTAAGTTAAACATATTCCAAAACAAAAATATGTGCATTCCGGATAGTCCATTTTTTGCCATAGGCGATTGAAAAATGAAGAAAAATATTTTATAGCATTCTTATAAAGGGGACATTTTTACTTTGCTAATAAGTGACATTATAATTTTGCTGTAACAGAAAAAAAATAAATAAAAAAATAAATAAAATAAAATATTTTTAAATTATTTAAAATATTTTAACTTTATCGTTTCTCTACTTTAATATAAAAATCTTAATATAAAAATCCTACCCCGCTAATTCAAGCCGGGGTAAGAGAATAAATAAATCAGATATCCAAAAAAGTAAAGGCGGATTTAACGCAGGATGAATGATAAACGATGTCAAGTATGAGGCATTCAAAAGCATTAAATATGAGCATTTATACATTAATGATATGGCAGTTGTTTTTCGGTTTTTAAAAATATTATTGCTAATATTACATTATATGTTATAATGTAATATATGATAGTAAATTTTGGCGATAAAGAAACGGAAAGCCTTTATGTGACGGGCAGGAGCAAAAAGTTTTCACCAAATATATTAAAAACCGCCATTAGGAAACTGGATATGGTAAATGCCGCCGTTAGATTGGAAGATTTAAGAATTCCGCCGGCTAATAGATTCGAAATGCTAAAAGGAGATTTAAAAGATTTATACAGCATAAGAATAAATGACCAATATAGAATTATTTTTAAGTTTAAGGATAAAAATGCACATAATGTTGAAATAGTTGACTATCACAAATAAACTTAACGAGGCAATAATAATGAATATAACAAAAATTGAAAGAAAATTGACGCATCCAGGCGAGGTATTAAAAGAAGAATTTTTAAAACCGATGAATATATCCCAATCTGAATTAGCCAAAAGTATTGGGGTAAGTTTTAGGGCTGTCAATGAGATAGTTAATGAAAAAAGGAACATCTCTCCCGAGATGGCATTAAGATTATCAAAATATTTTAAGACATCACCCGAGTTCTGGCTGAACTTGCAAATAAGTTATGACCTCTATAAGGCAAAGTTAAAACTATGGACAGCCGCGTGAAAAATTGTAAACAAAAAAATATGCAGGTTCTTGAGAAAGCAAATAAAAAAATAAAGGGGCCGTATTTATTTATTTCATGGAAGCTGGATTCTTAAAAATCCGTCTTAATTTCCTGGTTCAGTGAGGTTATAGATTTTAAAATATTATCTATCATTAATATATAGCGACATATAGCGACAGTCAAAAATTTTGAAAACCATATAACTTATTCTCAAGTTCTTGGGCGTAATCTTAGTCAAGCATACTTTTACAATTATAATGCAATGAGTTTCTTCCGGACAAAAAATAGATTAATACGAATATTATATTTTTGCCTTATATAAACTTGAGATTAACAAAATAAAAATTTTCATATTCAATCTGCTTTACTATTTTGAAAATACGTTCCTGGGTGAGAATTTGCAGTGCTTTGTCTATATAATTTCTAAACAGTGCGGTAGATTCCTGTATCAGCCAAATATTACTGCATCCTAACTTTTGTTTTGCCTCATAATTCCATAACTGACATAAAAACACGATAATAAAATCCCTTGTTTGCTTATTGTTATCAAGATTCTTGCCACTATCATAGTTTTCCATAATCCTTCTTGTATCGGCATGGCATTGTTCGTAATTCAGGTTTCTATGAAACGAAGACCAGCTTCCGCTGTTTCGGCTTTCTTCTTCCGTTTTTATTTCTGCAAATAAAACCGGTTTAACATTACCCTCGCCGTAAACACAAAAATCGAACCGGCACAAATTTAAAGCTTTGTCCTCTGCGCTATCAGATAATTTTATCTTAAGTTCTTTTTCTAAAAAAGATTCAAGCACGGATGTAAAATTTTTCTTTTTATACTTTTCGTCGATACGATATGACATAATCTAATTATTTTTACTGAATATGGAAAAATTACACTATTAATTTAATATTTTTATAATTTATAAAAAGAAGGGCATAATTATTCAATAACATGTTTAATTTTTAATTTTTCAAGTAATTTGCTTTCATCACAATCCCATATGTCATTTTCTTTTATAAGGCCTTTTTTTAATGCTTCTTTTATAGCTGGTCCATCTGCTTTTTTCATTTTACCATCAGGACATCTTTTGTCATCAATTCTGTAAATACTATAAGCTTTTGTGCCCATTTCTAATCCTCCTATTTGTGCAATTTAATTGAACTTACTATAATCTCTTTATTGTAGTAAATTTTTTTATACATTTATTTTACTCTATAACTAAACTATATCCAAGGTTCATTAAGCCTCTGTTCTAACTGTTCAAATTTATTGTTATATTGATTATTATTTTCTTTTAATTCAATTTGACTTGTTTTTTGTTTAAGGCTTTCAATTTCATTACGTTTTCCACCAATTTTTTCCTCTAACTCTTTTATTTTTTTAATTTTTTTATATTTTATTTTTTTATTGTATATAAATACTATAATTCCAAATATTATAACAATACCACTTATCAAATATCCCCACGGAAGAAAATTATTCATAAATATATCGCTTGCTCCTGCAATCAATATTCCAAGGATTATTGAAATAAATAAAGAGTAGCTAATATATCTATATTTATTCGATTTTTTGCTTAATTCTAAAAATTCTTGTTTTAGAACTTCTAATTCATGATCTTCGTTTTCAATCTCTATGTTTATATTTTTTAATTTATTAGATTCTTCTTCTGTTGTTTTACTTATATCGTTTTTTATACTTTTTATTTTGTCTTCTAAATCGACTTTTTCCTTAAACCACTCATCTTTAATTTTTTTAATTGAATTTTCTACTTCTTTATTATCTATTAAGCTATAATATTTTAAAAATTTTTCTCTAATTTCAGGCTTCATTCGAAAAGTTTGACTTTGTCTATTAAATATTTCGGTATTATCACCGGCAAAATTGTTTAATTCAAATGCTTTAGTATATCCATAAACTTTTTGCAACGCCTCTTCGTTAAAGTTTTCAAAAAGACAAAGGTCTAACATTAAATTTCTTTTTAGTGTATCGGGATAATCATTTATTATATTTTTATAAATTTCCGCTTTATGTTGGTAATCGTCATAGTCATTCGGGGATTCTTGTCGAATTGCCTTTTTAATTATTTTTTGTATAATTTTATGAATTTGAAATTTTTCTTTCTCTTTTTCATGTACCCTGGTAACTTCATTGTTATCTTTAAGCCAGTTGTATGCTCTTTCGGCCTCATTTTTTCCTAAAAACACAGACAACGCATCCTTATCATAATAATTCAAAAAGGATGCTATGGTTATCCATTTCTTTTCCTCTTCGTTTTTATTCCAGAATATTCTTTCGCAAGCTTTATTTATAATTTCGGCTGTTTCACCATAATAAGAAACATCACAAAAAATATCAAGTAAATAAGGGACTCCGTCTGTATTTTCGAGCGCTTCATCCGCTCGATTAATATCGATACCTCTTTTCTCAAGATACTCGGCTATATCTTCTTTTTGAAATTCTTCTAAATTAATTTTAAGAATATGTTCTTTATATCTGTCCCATCTTTGTTGATTATCTGTTTTAGTAATATCTTCTCTACCAGAAATAATAAATCTCGGGTCAAATTCTTCTGATTTTTCAAAAGCTGGTATTAAATTTTCGATAAGCCAACCGTTAATATCATCGCTAATTTTCTCATAAGTATCAAAAACAAAAATAATTTTAATAGGTTTTTTATCCTCATTATATATAATTGGTTTGCGTAAAAATTTTTTTTCTTTAGTAAAAATTGATTTTTTCAGAGAAGTTATAAAAATTTTTGCCATATATTCGCCTGCATTCTTAACTTCAAGGAGTTCTTTATAATATTTAGGCATTATTTTTTTTTTAATTTTTAAAGAATACTCTTCTAACTTTTCAAAGGGGGGGAGGTTAATTTCAATAGCAAAAATTTTAAAACCAAATTTAGCACCCGTGTCGCCTTTTTTCTGCTCACTTTCATTAATTGCTTTGGAAAGTTCAATCAATTCAAGATATCCATTTTTTGCTTCTTCAACTTTGGTAAAATCTTTAGAAATATGCGGAA
The DNA here is from genome assembly GCA_021809845.1 of bacterium. Classification (GTDB taxonomy): domain Bacteria; phylum SZUA-79; class SZUA-79; order Acidulodesulfobacterales; family Acidulodesulfobacteraceae; genus Acididesulfobacter. The sequence goes on from JAJZJW010000030.1 coordinate 6,294, forward strand.
TTTTAGTTAAAAATGATTTTGTAAGGTCATGAACAAATTCAGGTAAATTTTTAAATTCAGTATCTTCATTTACTTTAAATATCACAATATTATTATTATCAACATTAAATTTTTTTTCTATATTGCTTATAAGAGTGGTTTTTCCTATTCCACCGATACCGAATATAGAAATTATTTTACAAGGATCATCGCTATAAGTTTTTTTTAATTCAGTGACAATTTTTTCGGCTTGAACATCGCGACCTATAAATAAATTGTCCATACATATCTCCTGGTATAATGTTCACTGTAATTATCGTGAACATAATTTGTTAATTTGATTAATTTTGTTAAATATTGTAAATTTGTAAAATTAAATCTAACAAACTTATCTAAAAGCAAGAAAGACGGTTTGTTTCCTCCTTATTTTTTATTATATTTTTTTTGCTTATATTTTAAATAGTTTACCGATTAAATATATTTTATATTAAAATAAATTTAATTATCATTGTCAATAAAATTTATTCGAACTAAATTTTGACTTTAAATATTTTTTCTGGAAAATTCATTAAACCCAAAAATTTTACAAGCATTTTAGTATTAATTAATACATTTGCTTCATTGTTTTTTACACTCCTCAGTATCTTCCAACATTTTTATCTCCTCATTTAGCAAGTTCAATTCATTTAATTTATATAGCTTTTGTTTTGTAATGTTTTAAAAACATTCTTATATTGATATATCCCAAATTTTTGTTAAATAGACAAATAATGCATTTGTGAATGGAATGCTGATAAAATAAATAAATGCCGTGACTTCTCCTGAAAAATATACATAAAAGCTATTTTTAAAAAAGCTGTCCCCTTTTTCGCTAAAACTTTCTTCCATGTTTTTATTGAATTCTTTTGCTTTTTCTGCAATCGTTGATATTTCTTCTTTAGTAGGTAAAATTCTCAGCGGGTCATCATCCTTATTTCCTTCCTCTTTTTTGTCGCTTTTATTTTCAGGAATAACAGAATATCTGTTTTCAACGATAAACCGATATATACTGCCAGGAAATAGCCAAAAATATAAAAAACTTATTATAAAAAAAATATAGTAAAGGAACAAAATATCATATGTCTTAAAGCATACAGTCAAAGATATCAAAAATAAGAAAGTAATCGAAGATATAAGTCCTCCGTAAAAAAAACCATAGGCATCTATCTTAAATTTTTTGAAAAATTTTATTATCATGGAACTTAAAAACCAGTATATGCCGCTTGTAAAAATTACTGCGCTAATTAATGTTTCCATTTTTTCCTCCCGCTATTAAATATTATTTAAATGCATCAGAAATTATTTTATCAGCTTAATTGTATAATAACATATAACTGTCAAAAGTCAAGCGTCATTATTAATTTTTTATAATTAATTTTTTTTTGGGGGGGGGTACTTTATTAACGCGAGTGGATATTATATTATATTATATATATTTGATTTGGTACAACTGCGGTTATTATATTAATATATTGCGGGTTTTATTCAATTGTGTTTACTCTTTTTTAAAATTATCTATTACGTATTTTTTTGCCCACTCGTTTATTTCTTCCTTTTTACCTGTCAGGCTTAAATTACTGCAGAGTTCGTCATATTGAGCTTTTGATTTGCCGATTAAGTCTTCTATCCAAAAGTATTCGTCTTGATAATAAATTTCGAGTATGGCAAGTATTATAGCCATGGATATTATGATTATGGTAAAATTATTTTTTTTCATAAAGCTTAAGGGGTGGAACGGCGGAAAAAGATTAAATATTTTATTTTGTTTTGATTTGGTTCCGGTTAAGGCTTCAGAGGCTATTTTTAACTTTGAATAATCAAAGTTTATTTTTTTGCAGATTTCTTTGGTTAATTCGAATCCTCCTTTATAAGATTGGAGGTTTAAAAGTTCGGATACGAATAAAATCTGTTCTTTTGTATTTTTATCTGCGGAAGGCTTTTTTCTTATTCTTGAGAACTTTTCAAAAATTATGGATTTAATATTTGGTATTTTGTTTTTTAATTCGGACAGTTGAGGTAATTTTGTTATTAAATTATCCGGTATAGCCGGTATAGGTTCAATAATATTTAGACTGGTATCAAATATTGACGCATGAATATGAAACATATTCTTTGAGATTCCATTATTATAATGCATATTTTTATAAGCTGGCGATTGTATTTTTCTAACCTCGATTTTAGACTTCGGAGCGGCTTTGCTGTCTGCGTTTTCTTCTACGGCTATAAAATCCGTCTTTGAAGACATAAGATTGTATTTTTTAGAGAGGTTTATAATATCTTTTTCTTTATCGGTCAAAGAAACATTATTCAAATTTAAAATAATATCAGTTTCAAGATTTGAATTTAAAATAATATCCGTTTCAAGTTCTTTTATTCTTGAATTTGCCCACATAATCTTTAAGATATCCATATCAATGTTTTCGGTGTTTAAATTAAAATCCGTTTGCGTGCCGCCGTTTGAGCAGCTAATATGCAAAAACGGAATAACCTCATCGGAGTTTTTATCCGAACTTATTTTTGCAAAAATAGAACGTGTTTCTTTATCTAATATCGAAATGCGCACGGGACTTTGAATAACTTTATTGCTGCCTGCGGATATTTTAATATTGTCGAGGCAGCTCTTTACCATTTTTTCATATAGCCTTAAAGCTGCTTTTTCCGGTCTTGCGTCGTACGATATTAATTCGTAGGCTCCGTTTCCCGAAACGGAGGCAGCTTTAAGAAAATAATCGTTTACGCTTGAGGCTGCTCCGAGGATATAAAAACCGGCATTGTTAGCGCTTATTATTTTTACCGCTTCTTCTACGTCTCCTATAAGGGAATCGGTAACGGCATATATTTTTCTTTTATAATCTGTTAATGGTTTAGATTTGAATATATATTTTAAGATAGAAATAATATCACTTTGTTCCGTCTCTTTATTTGTAGGGGTTATATCTGTAGTTAGAATTTTATTTATATAATCCAGAGCATAAGAAAAATTTAGCTCGCTGTATTTTTGAGAACTTTTAAATAACTTTTCGGTGGGCGAGATAGTTGTGTAAATATTAAAGAGCGTATCTTCGTTTAATCCTCTAAGTATTATTGATAGAGCCTGTTTTATTTCTGATAAAAATTCTTCGGAAATAAATGGTGGATAATCGAGCAGAAATATTATTTCATTTTTATCGGCAGATATTGAAGATTCATAGAATATATTACTCATAGCATAAAAAACGTTTTCTTCTTTATCTTTGTAGATATACGCTTTTTCCACAGTAGGCACTTTAAATCCTATATTTATTATTATGTCTTTGTTTAATTCCTCCCCATAAAATTCGACGACGGTTTTTTCTTCGGCGTCGATAACTGATATATTATGCGTCGGCGATTCTATTAAGGATAATTCGCTTAGCTTGGGAATATCGAGTTTCAGGGAAATACGGTAAGGGACGTCATCTGCATACCCAGGGTTGATTCTTTGTTTAAGGGGAATTTCTCCTTCGTCGGTATTGGAGAAACGACTTGGAGATATTTCAGTCGGCAGAAAAAATCTTACCACGGAATCGTAAACGTTTAATGTATAGGCAAAACAAATTTCAACGGCAATTTCTGATTTTGGTTCTAAAACGCGTATATACAGGGTAAAAACATTGGGGCTTTCCTGTTCTAAAATATACGGAATATTTGGTTCGTCTTGCTCATCGTAATTTTTATAAGCTTCCTCTTTTTCTTCTATAATACCTTGTATAACCTTAGAGCCGTTTATGATTTTAAAATCGTAAACTGCGGCGTTTTCAGGAATTGGAAATTTATAAATAACTTCGACGGGGATATCTTCTTCGTTGACGAATTTATGAACTTTTCTTACCGCCGCCTGATTTAATATTAACGTAGCAAATACGCTCACGTATTTAAGGGGGATATTTTTAAAACTGTTTTGAGCAGAATTTAAATTCATAATTAAGCTAATTAATTATCTATATTATATTATTATAATTATTATCGCTGTTTTTCTTGCACTTACTATTCTTATTCTTATTGTTCTCTTTGTCTCCGCGCAAAAGATATTCAAGGGTTGAAACAACTTCGGCTATTTTTTTACTGTTATTTATGTCAAATTCTTTGTCCACTATAAGTTCAATTCCGCATGCAATCCGATATCTTACAGCAATACTTCTTGGAGATATGGGGGTTTCTTGAACAGGTTTAATTTTATTATTGTCGTTATTGGTATTTGATAGCAGTCTTTTTATGGCTTTAAGTTCAATAGAATTTCGCTGCATTTCCTTAATTTTATTAAGCCTATCCAACGTTTCTTTCGAATATAAGCCTTTAAGCCCCCTGCCTATAGGCGGAACTATCAACCCTTCCTGAACGTAAAACCTGATAGTTCTCCTGCTCAAGCCTGATTTTTCGATAAGTTCGTCCATGGAATAAAAATCTTGTTTATTATATTTTTTGCCACTGTGATTTTCGTCTTTGATGCCCATCTTTATTATTTATACGGATTTTATTTTAAAGTTTACTGATTTAATAATAACATTTAGCTGTCATTATGTCAATTGTTGTTTTCAAATGTCATTAGAATAAAACAACCCTTGACAAAGGTTAACATATAAGTTAACATAAAATATGCGCAGAACCGTTATTTTTTATAAAACACAAGAAGGGAGATGCCCGGTAAAAGAGTTTTTCCTGACTTTGACACCTCATACCAACCAAACCCTTGAAAATGGCGCATCTCTTTTTTTAATTTTGCATTATTGCCACTACAATTGTAAAAATATTAATTTATTTCTTTTAGCGGGGTAATATTTTTAAACGGTTTTATAGATAATACTTTTAGTATTTTATTGGATAATTCTAAAGCGGATGTTTTAAGAAGATATGTTTCGTTATTATATTCTACCTCTGCAAAATTCATAGAATTTAAAGCTTCTTTTATTCTATCGGGAGAAAACTCTATATTTTTCTCTTTCAGTTTAAGCTCTAACGTTCTTTCAAGAAGAAATGATAAGAAACATATAACAAAGTGCCCTTTTATTCTTTCTTCAGTCCAGTGAAAAATAGGTCTTACTTCCATGGTCGATTTCATAATACGGAAAGACTCTTCTATCTTCCATAAATGGCTGTATGCGTTAATTATTTCTTTAGGCTCTAAATCTAATTCATTAGTCTCAATTGCATAATATCCGTCAAAGGCTTCGTCTTTTGCAATAGCGCCTGCATCTAAAGAAAAAGAACAGGCGCCTGTTTCTTTTATATATTTCTTTCCTCCTCTTTTGTTAGACGCTTTAATAAGTGAAGGAGTTTCTGAATATTTCATCGCCTTAGTTATTAATTTCTCCCTTAGTTTTTTATCATAAAGGGCTCTTTCGTCGGAATAGGTTACTATGAGATTTTCTCTAATATCAAATTCTTTATTTTTGTTTAAATAATCTATTTTTTTATAAGAATATTTCTTTTCTTTAATAAAACCTTCTTTAGAAAATATTTTCTGCAACATATTTTTATTTAAAGATTTAAGCCTTGAAGATATAATATAGTTAAAACCCATATCAGATATTTTTTTAAGATTTAATTTAGAATTCATTCCTTTATCGGCTACTATGATAATTCTGTCTATATTAAATCTTTTTTTTAATTTTAAAAGAGATACTTCCAGCGTTTTACCTTCGTAAGTATTTCCGGGAAATAATTCATAGCCGACGGGCATACCGTCTTTATCTACCAAAAGACCCATAACAACCTGAACTTCGTTCAGCTTGTTATCTTTTGAGAAGCCGAAGTCTTTTAAAGAATCTTTTCTGACGGATTCAAAATAAAAAGTTGTTACGTCGTAGAATACGACATCTAAACTAAGATTAAATAAATCTCTTTTTCTGTAGAAAAGTTCTTCTTCTATTTTTTCTTTATTATTAGATAAAATATTTAATGAACGGTACAGATTATGAAGTTTAACATCGGGGAGACCTAAATATCTGTTTTTATGATTATACGCTGAAAGCTTGCTTTGAGGATCTAATAAATGAGTAAGACTCATAAGAAAAGACGTATCGTTTAAAGAATAATCTATATTGCCTTTTATGTCTTCAGAGTTAAGGATAGAATTAATACCGAAAGATTCCCAGAGTTTTTTGTATGCGACAAAACCGTAGTTTAAAATATCTCCGCCTGATAAAGAAGAAATATCTAGTCCTATTCCCGTTACTTCCGCCAATCTTAAAGATAAGTCTTTTATCATCTTAGAGTTTTCGGCAATATCGAGCCTTCCTAAGTTTAAAACTATTTTATGTTTTACTTTGCCGTTTTCTCTGTAAGACTTAACTATCTGAACGTATTTTTTGTCTTTTGATTTAGTAATTTTTACAAACATATATATAGAATACTACATATATTATTATATGTCAAGAATAAAATCAATAATAATATGGATTATAATTTATTTACTTAAAAAAGTTGCCACTACAATTTTAAGAAAACAAATATTTTTATGATATTGTTGTCAGGAATTATAATGATTTGCGGGATTGAGAACAGAAAAAGGTGTCAAAGTCAGGAATTACTCTTTATTCTTTATAATAATAGCATATCTCTGTAATGTCAAGCGGAAAATAATCACAAAAACTTTATTAAGATTTATCTATAGCGTTCCGTGCAGAATTTATAAATCTCCCGCCTAATCCTATTCACAACGATCTTGTTATATAATAGTAATAAATATATTAAAAATCAAATTAAAGGCGGGAAAAGGCTATTATGGACGGCATTTAGGTATTTTAAATAATACATAATATTATAGATATTATAAAGGGTTGCGGGTGATATTATATCTAATTTTTTTCTTTCTTATTTTTTTTGTCCAAATCAATAAGCGAAAATCCTAAATCATCAAATATTAAATTCCGCAGATATATACCGCCGACAAGCAATATAGCATCTATATCCTGCCCGGCTTTAAAGGCACTCTGTTTAAGTTCGTCTATAATTTCGGGACAATGTTTGGGTAATTCGTTTACTACCGAAAGAATAAGTCGCTCCGCATCGTAAGCATTAGTAGGTTCTTTCTCTTTAATAATCTTGAAAAGTCGGTCTTTATTATTTTCTATAATCTGTTTAATACCGCTTTCATTTAATATTTTTTCGCCAAGGGTGTTTAGTTGACGGGGAGAGCCTGCGGGCGCAAACTTATCTTTCCATATAGTTTCTACTCTATCCTCTACTACGACAAATCTTTCGTTTAATTGATTATGCGATTCTTTAAGCTTGTCTATAGAACAGCCTAATTCTTCAGTGTTCTTGTTAATAGTATCTAAAATTTGCAGCTTTCTTCCAATAGCAATAAAAACGCCTATAATAACTAACACGGGAACAATGATCTGTAATGCTGTATTTAAAATAGGAGCCATATTATCACCTAATATTATTTTTTGTTCATATAAATGGTTTAAGAAATATTTCCTTTTTTTATTATATCATTAAATTATTAATTTATTCCTAAAATCTCATCATCGCTTCTAATTTGATCCCGTTTAGCACATATATATAAACCGTATTGCCGTAAGCTTGTTTCTTTCCTATAACTCTGTATCCGTAATAATTAGCCGTTGCCTTGCCGTATTGTTTAGCTTCCGATACAACATTATTTATAACAGGCTTTATGCCGTTTGGTAGATTATTCCAGCCGGCAGGATTGGTATTTCTGACTTCCGATATATTGCCGTTACATATCTTATAATTTTCAATATTCTTATTGCCGGATATTTGCATTGTTCTGATAACGGCTATTATTTTACATCCGGACATAGTCGTTGTTATCGGTATGGCGTTATAGGTATAAGCGCCGCTTGAATAGTTATAAGGGCTATTTGAATTATATACCCGCATAGCAAGTTTGTTAAAGTTAGAATCGGATTTATTGTAAGGGATGTTAAAAATGCCGAAAGCATATACGCTTGTAGGCATTAAAAACAAGACCGCCAAAAAAAGAATTAATAATTTTTTCATAGTTTTACCTATCCTCCCTTTAATATCATAATTTATAATTTTAAGTTTTAAGAACTAAGTCTATAACGCTAAAACTGCGTATTTTTTAAGAATTTTTCAAAAGGTTTATATAATAGTAAAACAACCAATGCTTTTTTTAATCCCATACGCTCGTAATTATCTCCTCCCGCCATGCAAATTTCCGTATGCAATTCTCGTTTTTGGTCTTCGCTTAATATTTCCAATAAAGATTTAATTAAAATTCTACTCATCTCATCATTATAATCATTTATTACAGAATCTCCATTTTTTATAAATTCTATAACAGCATTTTCATCTGATTTATTAGAAAGTTTTTTTGTTACTAAATATAAAATTATATTTTTGTTTTTTTCTTCCATTTTTCGTTTATCTTATCTGAAATATTAAGTTTTAATTATACTGTTAATGGTTTTCTATCGCCTTATTTAATATGCCGTTTAAACGCTCTATAATGCATTTTAAGGCGTGTTGTCTGCAAAGGCTTTTACATAAGGTTTAAAAGCTATGCTATTTTTATTTCGTGTAAACATTTAGCCCGATTTTAACTTCTTCCTTGCCGGATACGGATACATTGCCTTCGGTGGAAGCAATAATAGTTGACTTGCCGCTGCTGGACTTACCGAATGTTTTAGAAAGGTCAACCTTAATTGTTAAAATATTGCCGTTAACGTTCATTTCAATGTTTTTCATTTGTATTCTCCATATAAATTTATTTTTTAATTATTTTAACAGATTTATTTAATTTTTTCTTTGAAACATTAAAATGCGGAATAAGCATTAAATCTTTTTTGAATGATTTGGCTTTATATCGTCTTAAATCTTCTTTGACATATTTTTCTATTACTTTTTGAATATCCATGAATCCGTATAAATTATATATACTTATCAATAAATAGTGTTAAATTGCACTGATTGCCTGATTGATTATCCTGCTGATGCTTCTATTTGATTGTCTTATTGTTTTATTTTAAAGATATTATCACAATTATGATATTATTATTTAGTGTAAATTTATATATAAAAATAAATTAAATTTTATTTGCTTTTTTTGTCTAAAAAATTTATATAATTATATTATGTTAAATAAAAATATCATTTGTATAAATTTAAAAAGGGAGAGATAAAAGATGAATAATCTTGAACTGCTGAAAAATAAAGATAATCGCAGAGAACTTCTTAATTTTATCAAAGAAGATCTATCAAAATTAAAATCGTTTATTATTTACGTGTTAAAACTTTCTATTAAAATGTTTATAGCGATTGCTCTTGCGGAAGGAGTCTGGCTATTATTATTTTCAGGCTTTTCACATATTGCATTTTCTGCGAATCAGAAAAACAACTCGGAAACTGCAATACTTATTGCTTTTATTATTACTATGGCATTAATAGTTGCGTCAGTATTAATTTTTATAAGATTTAAAGAACATTTTAAAAGATTAAAATCAACGTTAAACCATAAAAAATAAATAAAATTATCAAAACGTTTCGTAATCAGACTTGTCTATTTAGAAATAATTTGCATAATTTTATCTCTTTTAATTTTAAATTCATTAGTCCATTGCCTTATTTTATCTGCTGTTTCTGGTTTTTGACTATAATATGCATTAATTGTCTTTTCCGTGAGCCGCATTAATTGATCCGGATCAAAAGCATCTAATCCATAGCAACCTTCTGCATCTGGAAACATATTTATAAAACTATGGTGTCTGGTATCCGTTTCTTTCACAGGCATTACTAATAAGTCGTCAACTTGGTAATCGTTTAGTGCAAACCTGTCTATCAAAACATCGATACCCCCGACAGATTCAAGAATGGTCAATAAATTAATATACCCACAAGATATACAAGAATAAAGCCCGCTATCATCAATATTATCGGTATTGCCGTTGATATTAATTCAAGCATTATATCAGTAAATGACATTAATATTAATCCTAAAAATAAAATAAGATATTTAAGGTTAAAATTTACAGGAACTATAAATTTATCGGTTAAAAGAAGAAAGTGTTAGAAATTCTTTGCTAATCTCTTTTATTTAAGTTTAGGCACATCTATCATACTGACACGTAATTTTAAACAATCTTGTTATATCTTTATTGCTTTACGGCTTTATGGCTTTACACTACTTGCCTGAAAAATAACCTCTGCCTGATGCGGCTTGTAAGCGTGGCAGAGGAACGCAACTAATAAAAAAGGTTAATGCCTGATTGCCTGATTAATCAGCCTGCCTGATTTTGTTTGATATGTTTAGATAAAAATGTTTTGTTAATTATTTGTTTTAATTAATAAAATCTACATATCTTATGGCATTTATTGA
>JAJZJW010000071.1 GCA_021809845.1 bacterium
TGTTTTTCGGAATTTTTCTTGCATTTTTTCTCGAATTTATTGAAAAGAACAAAAAGAGGCATAATAATAAATAATATAATAAATAATTATAGCAATTATTAATTAATTAATTAATAATCTTATCGTTGTTTTGGAGGTTTAAGTTTGCAGAAAGCTCTAATAACAGGCATCACCGGTCAGGACGGTTCGTATCTTGCGGAGTACCTTTTGTCCAAAGGCTACGAAGTCCACGGAATAATAAGAAGGGCTTCTGCCTTCAACACCCACAGGATAGACCACCTCTACGTCGACTCGCACGATAAAAACGCGCGCCTCTTTCTGCATTACGGCGATATATCTGATTCATCCCGTCTTGCCAATCTTCTTTACGGCATTAATCCGGGCGAGATATACCACTTAGCCGCCCAGAGCCACGTGCGCGTCGCTTTCGACATACCGGAATATATGGCCGACGTTATCGGTCTCAAACTATACGATAGCTTTAGGAAAACATATGAACATTGTGAATAGAAATAATATTGCAAGCTTAGACATAGTTTGGCAGAAGACGGATATAGGGAAAGCCGAAAGATGCATTGTTAAGAATCATAAGCCGTGCGTCATATGGTTTACCGGCCTTAACTGTTCAGGCAAATCTACCATTGCTAACGCATTGGAACTCAGGTTGAATAAACTTAACTATCATACGTATCTTTTAGACGGAGACAATATAAGGCACGGTTTAAACAAAGACTTAGGCTTTAGTCCAGAAGACAGGACCGAGAATATGAGAAGGGTGGGAGAAGTCGCAAAACTGTTCGTAGATGCCGGCATTATAACTTTATGCGCTTTTATTTCACCGTTCAAAGACACCAGAAAAGCAATAAGGGGTTTGTTTGAAAAAGAAGAATTCATCGAGGTTTACGTCGATACACCTTTAGAAGTTTGCAAGCAAAGAGACGTTAAGGGGCATTATAAAAAAGCCCTTCTTGGTGAAATCAAAGGATTTACCGGTATAGATTCGCCGTACGAGCCGCCGGAAAATCCAGAAATCGAAATTAAAACGGCAGAATGCCGCATTGACGATGCCGTCGATAAAATATTGACTTATTTAAAAGAAAGGGAAGTTATTAACAACTGTACTCTATAAATTATCATAACTTATTTCACTTTACAAAATGAATATTAAAATCCATGATATTATAAACATTGCCGTAAAAGCGGGCGACGCTATTATGGGAATATACAAAAAGGATTTTAGCGTAGTTTACAAAAACGATAATTCGCCTTTAACGGAAGCTGATAAAAAATCTAACGACATAATATGCTCCCGATTAAAAGAAATATATCCTGAGATACCTATTATTTCAGAAGAAAATAAAGAAATACCTTACGAGACCAGAAAAAACTGGGAATATTTCTGGCTGATAGACCCGCTTGACGGTACAAAAGAATTCATTAAAAAAAATGGAGAATTTACGGTAAATATAGCTTTAATTAAAAAAAATAGACCTATAATAGGCGTAATATATGCCCCTGCGCTAAATTTATTGTATTATGCCGAAGAAGGAAATGGCGCTTTTAAAATAGACGATAAAGGCCAAAAATATAAGCTTCCGCTATATGATAATAAATCTGAAAACTTAATTAAGGTAGTCTCAAGCAAATCTCATTCTAATGCCGAAACGGAAAGATTTATAGACAATCTACGCAATAATTATAAAAATGTTGAATTGCTTTCAAAAGGCAGTTCTTTAAAGATTTGTCTTGTAGCGGAAGGTATTGCGGATATTTATCCGAGGCTTGGTCCGACTATGGAGTGGGATATAGCCGCAGGGAATATTATAGCTTCAGAAGCCGGCAAGAAATTATATGAGTATGAAGGCGGAAAAATTGAAGACCGCTTTACATATAATAAAAAAGATTTAGTTAATAGCTGGTTTGTTGTTAAAGATAAAGATTTAACAATATAATATTAGTTAAACATCATGCAATATAAATAAAAAATGTTAAAAAAATTTAAAGATAAAATAAACAGCGATATACATCTGAAAGAACTCCTTAAAGGTTCGGGAATTTCATTTGCTTTTAAAATAGTAGGAATGGGATTCGGTTATATTTTCACTATTTTATTAACAAGAAATTACGGCGCTAAAGTGATGGGAATATATGCTTTATCGTTAGTTGTTTTGCAGGTTGGAACTATCATTGGACGCCTCGGAATGGATACCGCCGTTTTAAGATTTGTTGCAGAATATAATTCGCAAAACAAAAAAGATATGGTTAATGAGATTTATAAAAAGATTATAAAACTTGTCATTCCAATTTCTCTTGTAATTAGTATAGCCATATTCTTTTTATCGCCTTATATATCCCATTATTTTTTTCATAAAGATTACCTTTCAAATTATTTCAGGATAATCGCTATAGGAATTGTGCCTTACGTTTTATTTATTATAAATTCGGAAAGCCTACGGGGGTTAAAAAAAATAAAAGAATATGCATTCCTTCAAAATATGGGAATTTCTTTTGTTGCTTCAATACTATTAGGATTATCGTTATTTATAGTAAAAAATAATTATATTCCTGTTACAATTTATACAATATCTATGTTCCTGATGTCGTTATTATCGTTTTTTCTCTGGTTTAAAAAATTTAATTTTAACTCAAATACAAATATATCAAAACCTCAAACATTATCATCAAATCTTAATAATCCTAATCTTTCTTTTGGTAATAAGCCCTATTTAA
>JAJZJW010000013.1 GCA_021809845.1 bacterium
CAACGAAGTATTTGCCACAGGCTCATTTTCAAGCAAATTACTTGTTAAATCGGTAAAAATAAGAGGCGCGTCAAATTTTTTCAGTCAGCTAATGAATGAAGATTTTGAAGAAGGTTTGATTGAAAAAGACATTCCATCTAGTGTGATAGGCAAGTCATTTCACGATGCCCTTCTTTTTGTAAAAGAAACGACGGGCGAACTTTTTGTAGGGGTAAAAAGGGACGGTAAAATGCTCGTAAATCCGGATGGAAAAACTTTTATTCTTGACAAAAACGACAAGATGCTTCTTATAGGCAAAAAATAATCTGCGATACCGTTATTATTGACACACATTTCTATTTTTTACACTTTTTAGATATTACTTTTTTTAATATTTAAATTATGATATAGAAACTATGATAGAAACTTATGATAGATATATAAACGAGCAATACTGTAAATAACATAAAAATTTTATAATTTAATGAGATAAAATAGGAACGAATAATACAATGAACAATACTATACATAACATAAAAACTTCATAATTTCATAAGATAAAATAGTTAAAATAGTAACGGATAATACAAAGAGCAATACTGTAAATAACATAAAAACTTCATAATTTCATAAGATAAAATAGTTAAAATAGTAACGGATAATACAAAGAGCAATACTGTAAATAACATAAAAACTTCATAATTTCATGGGACGGGTTCGGTATGAAATCCAATTTATTTTCAACAATCTTTTTAATATTATTTATATTAATACTTAACTTTTTTTATTTAAGCCAAAGCGCACGCGATTCTTTTGCTTCAGCCGCCGTTTCTAATAACTCTCACGCTTCAAACCATTCTGATATTCCGGTTTATTCAGGTATCCGCACACATGCAGCACATGTAAAAAGCAAAAAAGGCTATGTAAAAATTTTTAAAGGTGTTGATAGTCCAATGGCAATAGCCATTGATGCAAACGGCGATATTTTTATTGCAGGGGATAAAGGCAGAGGCGAAATTGCCGAATTTAATTTGCACGGGAACAGAATTAAAACTTTTCGTAACGGAATTTATAAACCATGGGATATTGCAATAAATAAAAACGGAGATATTTTAATAGCAAACGACGGGATTTATAAAAATAAAAAAAGAATAAAATCAAAAGGCTTCATCACCGAACTTAATCCATTCGGCAAAATTATCTTTAAAACATCTAATGGTGTTAATTATCCGTATGCCGTTGCAATAAGCAAAAACGGTAAAATTGCGGTTGCAAATTACGGAAACGGTTTTGACGGATACATAAGCATTTATTCAGGCAAAGGAAAATTGCTGCATAAATTCGGGCATGGAATACAGAATCCATACTCTATTGTGTTTTCAAAATCAGGTTCAATATATGCCGCTAATTTCAATGAAGGCAGCATAGTATGTTTATCGTCTTCGGGGAAAGTTATGTGGTCTACGCAAAAAAAAGTAAGCTATCCGTATGCTATCGCTTTAGGAGTGAGCGGCAATTTATGGGTTTTAAACGATGGAAACGGCGGCAGTCTTTCCAAATATTCATCTGAAGGTAAATTGCTTAAGCATATTAACGGTCCTGTCAGCTACCCGTACGGAGAAGCAATTGATGAAAAAGGGAATATTTTTATCGCAAATTTTAACAGCAACAGCGTTTCTGAATTTTCTTCGCAGGGTAAATTTTTAGGGTATGCTACAAAAATAAACAGACCGATAGGCATCGTCATAGATAAAAATGGGAATATATGGGCTGCGGACGGTAACGGAAATTTAACCAAAATTGAAAACGTCGCGGCAAGCGGAGAATATTTTCAATTTGACCAGCATGGATTCCCATATGGCAGGTAAAAAGAAAAAGGGTTTTATAGGCATCCTGAGACGGAGGCTGCTTAATATTAAAAGGTACATGATAAAGTTTCAGGATAACAGATTCATGTATTTTTCCCGCTGGATTTTTTTTGGATTATTAATAGGTATTGTTGCCGGCATCGGGGCAATCATTTTTAACGCTCTTATAAGATTATTCAGATTTATATTTCAAAATACGCTCGAGGGATACTATTCCCCCCGTCCGGAATTAATGGGTCATACCGGAGCGCCTCCGCATGTTGTTCTGGTTCACTGGCTTTTTCTCATTATTCCTGCGGTAGGCGGACTTTTTTCGGGTCTTTTGGTTTATACTTTTGCCCCTGAAGCCGAGGGTCACGGCACAGACGCTGCTATTGACGCGTTCCATAATAAAGAAGGCTTTATAAGAGGCAGGGTGCCTATAATTAAAACCTTAGCTTCGTCAATTACGTTGGGTTCCGGAGGTTCTGGAGGCAGAGAGGGACCAGTCGCACAGATAGGCGCTGGATTTGGTTCCGTCCTTGCAACATTTTTAGGTCTTCCTGTTCCGGAAAGAAGAAAAATGCTTGTCGCGGGCATAGGAGCCGGCATAGGAGCAATCTTTAAATCTCCGCTGGCAGGTGCGATGTTCGGTGTTGAAGTTCTGTATTCCGATATGGACTTTGAAAGCGGCTCGCTTATGCTTGCCATAGTTTCTTCGATAATCGCCTATTCTATTTATGCATATTTTTATGCCGGTTTTACGCCGGTAGTACTTGTTCCTATGTTTACATATACAAGACCGGTAACACTGTTTTTTTATGCTATTATGGGTTTTGCACTCGCGTTCATAGGTCAGTTTTATATCAGATTTTTTTACGGCGTGCATAGTTTGTTTGAAAAAATAAAGATCAAACCGCATTTTAAACCTATGCTCGGCGGCCTGATGGTCGGCGTAATAGCTTATTTTATTCCGGAAATTATGGGTGTAGGCTACGGATGGCTTCAGCTTGCTGTTTTAGGAAAAATAAGCCTTGTAATGCTTATTATGATAGGTCTGTTTAAAATTATAGCAACGTCTTTTACTATCAGTTCAGGAGGGTCAGCCGGTGTATACGCCCCTTCTCTTATAATAGGAGGAATGTTCGGCGGAGCATTTGGAATTATATTTCATATGCTTTTGCCGCATATTATTCTGTCCTCGGATATCGCGCCGTTTGTTCTTATAGGGATGGGAGGTTTTTTTGCCGGCGTTGCCAAAACGCCTATTTCTTCCCTTCTTATGGTATCTGAAATGACAGGAAGTTATGGTCTTTTGCCTCCGCTGATGCTTGTCAATGCTATTACGTTTATTGTGAGCGGAAAAAGGAGTATATATTCTAAGCAGAAAAAAAATAGAATGGATTCGCCGGCACACGCAAAAGATTACCTCATTGAACCTCTTAAAAAATATTCGGTAAAAGATATTATGAAGGATGAGAATTTTGCTAAACCTATAAAACCAGATGCCACTTTGTATGATATGATTACGGTTTTTTTCAATTCTAATTTTGCGATGCATCCTGTAGTTGATGCAGACGGGAGGATTATAGGATATATAAAATACGCTACAATAAAAAATATGATGATGAATACCCCCGATGACGAACGGGTTGCCAAAGATATAATGGAAACTAAAAAAATTCCTAAAATAAAGCTCACCGAAACCCTTGACGTTGTCGTGCATAATTTCTTTAGAAAAAAAACCGATGAACTTTTTGTCGTGGAAGGAAAAAGCGAAAAATACAGGGCTATAATAAGGAAAAGAGATGTTCTTATTGTCATTAACAATGCGGAAAATGTTTTTAAAAAGGGCTAATTATGATTGTAAAAAATATTAATCAGAAGTTATGAAAAAACAAAAAAATAAAATATTGAGGGCTATCTTGTCATAATGTTATTTAGAATAATATTATGACAAGAAGATTTAACTGTATAATATATAAAACAATAGAATAAATAAAATTTATTGTAAAAATAATTTAAAATAATTTAAAATAATTGTAAAAATAAACTTTTATGATTATGTATTAGCGTTATATTTATATATTAATACAGTGGGGTTTTTATGACTATTATGACGGATGTAATGAAAGAAGCACTTTATTATAGCAATAATGACATAAGAATTATTGAAAAACCGATACCGGAAATAAACGACGATGAAATATTGCTGAAGGTTGAAGCGTCCGGTATTTGTGGAAGCGATGTTATAGAATGGTACAGACGCGATAAAGTTCCGCTGGTCCTTGGTCACGAGGTTTCGGGCACTGTTATAGAAGCCGGCGTGAATGTGGAGAAATTTAAAATTGGCGACAGAGTTGTTGCAGCGCACCATGTCCCGTGCAATACCTGCAAGTATTGTTTAAGCGGGCATCAAACAGTTTGTGATACGCTCAGAAGCACAAATTTTTATCCGGGCGGATTTGCTCAATATTTAAGGCTTCCTAAAATCAACGTTAAAAATGGGCTGTATTTATTGCCATACTCGGTTAGTTTTGAAGAAGGAACTTTTGTCGAACCTTTAGCATGCTGCGTCAGAGCGCAGAGACTGGCAGGGGTTAAACCTGCACAGACAGTTGTTGTTATAGGAAGTGGATTGGCGGGGCTTCTGCATATAAATCTTTTGAGGGCATCAGGGGTGACGACTATTATAGCAACGGATATTAACGATTTTAGACTTTCCGCAGCTAAGAAATTCGGCGCGGATTATGTTTTAAACGCAAAAGAAAACATTCCTGAAATAATTAAAGATATAAACGGAGGTTTTCTTGCCGATATAATAATCATATCGGCAGGAGCAAACAGTGCAATAGAACAGGGGCTTAAATCCGTAAGAAGAGGCGGTACGGTACTATTTTTTTCTGCCGCCGACGATGGGGCAAAACTTCCGTTGTCAATAAATGAAATATTCTGGAGAACTGAAGTAAGCCTAATAAGCTCTTATGCAGGTTCTATTGCCGACCATATTAATGCTCTTGAACTCATAAGAACAAAAAGGATAAATATAAAGGATATGATAACAGGAGTGCTGCCGTTAACAGAAATATTACAAGGGTTTAAACTTACAGCAGAAGCCGGAAATTCGCTTAAAATTATTATAAAACCGAACATGGATCCGCAAGCTTTGTAAAATATCATAATATATATCTCATAAAACTGTGAATTCAATATAAATTCACAGTTCTATGAGATATAACGCCGTTTAGTTCTGGATGAATGTAATAAAAGGTGAATATAATAAAAACCGGTCAAGCTCCAATATTTATATTTATATTTATATTTATATTTATATTATAACTTTTATAACTTTTTACGCCATAACTTTATTAATTATATTAGAAATCTGTTTATTGTTTTCTAAATAGAAGCACAGGTAACGAGGAATGCCTCACCAAAGATTCTGCTACCGAACCTAAAAGCACCCTGGAAAGACCTGTTCTGCCGTGTGTTCCCATAACGATTAATTCGTAATGTTCACTTTTTGCTTTTTCAAGTACTATGTCCTGAGGTATTCCGTGTGTCAGAACTGTATTAACAACAACGCCTTTAGACACGGCAATATCCTCTAATTTTTTCAACAAACCCTTTTCTTCTTCCGCTAATGTTTCGTATATATCAACCGAACCGAAGGATAAATCTCCGGCATTTTGCATAAGATTAATATCTAAAACGTGAATAAAAGTAATTGCAGATTTCAACTGCTCCGCAAGTTCAATTGCGTTATTAGATGCATTAAGCGAGGTTTCGCTAAAATCAACCGGGCATAAAATTTTCTTAAACATTTTTCCTCCTGATTAATAAATAAATTTGATAAAGAAATAAAGAAATAGATATATATTATATATCATAATATTACAATAAATTGTATATTTTTATTTTTTTTATTATAATTATTACTTCGAGTAATCTAAACTTTAAAAAAATGAACTAAACTTTAAAAAATAAACTTTAATTTTAATTATGGAGGCGTTTTAAGTTTAAATTGGCATGTTTAATTTAAACGGACGGATGTAAATTATATATGATTAATCTTTCTATATTTCAAGGTATTGTTCTTGCAGTAATTCAAGGTATCAGCGAACTTTTTCCTATTTCAAGTCTGGCTCACGGAGTAATAATACCAACACTTTTGGGGTGGCATATAAATCGGCAGTCCGAGGGTTTTCTGCCTTTTCTTGTTGTCCTGCATCTAGGGACAGCTTTGGCGCTTATCGTATATTTTTATAAAGATTGGCTCAATCTGTTTAAAGGCTTTTTTAAAGGGGTTGCTAAAAGAAATATTAATATAAATGAAGATTCAAAGACCCTGTATCTATTAGCCTTAGCCACAATTCCCGCAGGTATTATAGGTTTAATTTTTGTACATAAACTTAAGAAATTATTCGGTTTCACAGACATAGCAGCTTTTTTTCTAATAATAAACGGTATTATTTTGTATCTTGGCGAAAAAAGAAGGAGAAAGCAGGGTATAGCTAAAATAGCCGATATGACGGTGTATATGGCGCTAATAATAGGTTTTTTTCAGTCTTTTGCCTTGATTCCCGGAATATCTCGTTCTGCTATCACTATGGTAGCTGCCCTATATCTAGGATTTAAACATGAATCTGCCGCAAAGTTCTCGTTCCTTTTAGCTACGCCTATTATATTTGCCGCAGGACTTTTAGAAGTTCCAAAAATGCTGAAACTGCA
This sequence comes from bacterium, assembly GCA_021809845.1. Classification (GTDB taxonomy): domain Bacteria; phylum SZUA-79; class SZUA-79; order Acidulodesulfobacterales; family Acidulodesulfobacteraceae; genus Acididesulfobacter. The sequence continues at coordinate 6,558 of JAJZJW010000013.1, forward strand.
TCTTGTAAATTTTGATGCAATAGCCATTATAAGCGGAGTTGTTGCAGGCATTGTAGCATATTTTAGCATATGGTTTTTAATGAAATATTTTCATAAATATGAGATTAATGCACTTTATCCGTTTGCTTTTTATTGTATTTTATTCGGCTCCTTTGTTCTTGTATATAGAATTATTTTTTAGAGAATTATTGAAAATTTTTGATTTTTAAACATGTTTTTCTAATTTATATGATGAAACAGGAAAAAGCATCGCCCGTGGGGGCGGGGTAGTTCACTCTATAATAAATATTAACAAATATAAAATTGCAGATATTTAATTATTATTTGTGATATAATTTCAGTTTAAAAGTTTTTTAATAATTATTTTTTGTTTAGTTATTTTTAGTTATTTATTTGACATTTATTCGACGACCCCTTTTATTTAATAGTTTTATTTGGCAGTTTCTTTAATAATTTCTTTAATTAATTATGGAAAATCAACATCAACCTGGTTATATAACAGAGTTTGAAAATTATTTGCGGCTTGATAAAAATTATTCCATAAATACGGTAATGGCATATTCTTCGGATGTTAAAGAATTATTTATATACCTAAAAAATCAAAAAAACATTTCTAAGAACTTGAATACAGCCCGCAAGAATAATAAGAGTTGTTGTGATGATAATAACAAGAATGATAATAACAAGATAGATATGTTCTATATAGCTCATATGAATATAAATACAAATGATGATGATGGTGATAATTACAATAATGATAATAATGATATAGATATTCAAGAAATTGCCGAGATAGACGTACGGGGATATTTAAGCAAAGAATATGATAAGGTTAAAAAGGTAACCCTTGCCAGAAAAATAGAATCTATTAAGGCATATTTTAATTTTCTTGAAAAAAGACATATTATAGATAAAAATCCGGTTTTTTTATTAGAGCTCCCGAAAATAGAAAAAAAATTACCATTTTTTTTAAGCGTTAATGAAGCAAAATTTCTATTAGATAATTACAAGTCTTTATCTTTCGAAAAAAAAGGCGTAAAATATGAGTTTGAAATCTTGAGAAACGATTTAATACTAGAATTTCTTTATGGGAGCGGTTTAAGAGTCAGCGAAATAATTTCCGTAAAGTATAAAGATTTAGAGCTTAACGAAGGCTACGTTAAGGTTTTAGGCAAAGGCTCAAAAGAAAGAATAATACCTTTAACCATTCAAACCGTTAATAAAATTCATAAGTGGAAAAACTACATCGGCATCCATCTTACGGATTTAAATTTTCAAAGCGAATTTTTAATCATTAATAAAAAAGGAAATCATCTGACACGCAGGACTGTTCATAGAATAGTTCATGAATCTATGCTTATAACAGGACAATATAAAAATATATCGCCACACAGTTTAAGGCATTCTTTTGCTACGCATCTGCTTGATAATGGCGCAGATTTGCGTTCTATTCAGGATATGCTTGGGCATTCTAATCTTTCGACAACCGAAAAATATACCCATTTGAGTTTGAAGAAATTATTAGATGTTTATAAGCAATCTCATCCACATGCGGTTAAATAGCTGACATTACATGTTAATGATGATTTAACAGGTTATTGTTATTTTTATTAATTTATTATTTAATTTTAAAGTTTTTAACTTATATATTTTAATTTAGCAGACAACGAAAACTTTGCAAACAAAGAAAATTATTTTTACGATTAATTAATTCATAGCATAAAATAGTATAAAGTAGCATAAATAAATTTATAAAGCAGTATAAATAAATTAAGGAGAATTAATAGACAATGGCAAATAATAACAATGAAGGCGTAAAACTTTTAGGTACAACTATAATAGGCGTTAGAAGAAACGGTCATATAGCAGTTGCAGGCGATGGGCAGGTTACATTGGGCAATACCGTTATGAAAAATACCGCAAAAAAAGTCAGAAGGCTTTATGATGACAAGGTAATAACAGGTTTTGCCGGAGCAACGGCAGACGCATTTACTCTTTTTGAAAAAATGGAAGAAAAACTATCAAAATTTAACGGTAATGTAAGAAGAGCAAGCGTTGAACTCGCTAAAGACTGGAGAACTGATAAGATTTTACGCAGGCTTGAAGCTATGCTTATTATTGCCGACGCCAAGGATTTATTTATAATTTCCGGGGCGGGAGATGTTATAGAACCGGATGAAAACGAAAATATTCTTTCTATCGGTTCAGGCGGGCCTTACGCTATGGCGTGCGCTCTTGCTTTGATGGAAAATACAAAAATGGAAGCAAAAGAAATAGCAGAATATTCAATAAAAATAGCTTCAAGAATATGTATATATACCAATAATAATATTATAGTAGAAGCACTATAAACATAATAAGGGCAAATCCAATCAATATATATGTGGGTCAAAAAAATAAATTAATTATTAAAATTTAACGACGAGGAGAAATAATTTAATATGGCTGGTAAAATAGATTTTTTAACACCTAAAGAAATAGTAAAAGAACTGAACAAATACGTTATAGGACAGGATAAAGCCAAAAAGGCTGTTGCCATAGCTCTGAGGACCCGTTTTAGAAGAAACGGCGTGCCTGTGGACATAATGGATGATATAGTGCCAAAAAATATTTTATTAATTGGACCAACCGGAGTAGGTAAAACTGAAATAGCACGAAGAATAGCTAAACTTTCGGACTCCCCTTTTATTAAAGTGGAAGCTTCTAAATTCACCGAAGTAGGATATATGGGCAGAGATGTAGAAGCGATGATAAGAGACCTGACGGAAATCTCTATTATGAGCGAAAAAACAAAAGAAATGGACAATGTTATTGAAAAAGCTAAGGAAAATGCCGAAGAGATGCTGTTAGATTTATTAGTTCCGCCGCCGCCTAAGGTGTCTAAAAAGAATGCAGCAGAAATTCCTGCCGATACACATGCGCATACAAGAGAAAAATTCAGAAAAATGTTTAAAGAAGGAAAACTTAACGACAGAACTGTGGAGATGGAAGTTAAATCACCTAACAGGCAATCATTTCCTGTTATAGAGGTTTTTTCGGGTCAAGCAGGGTTTGATGACATAGGGCAGGATTTAAAAGAAATGTTTTCAGGCATGTTTCCTAAGCAAAAAAAACTTGAAAAAGTTAGGGTTTCCGAAGCATATGAAATATTGATACGTGAAGAAAGTGAAAGACTTGTGGATATAGACAGGGTAATTAAAAATGCAATAGAAAAGTTAGAAAATTCAGGATTGGTTTTTATAGATGAAATTGATAAAATTGCTTCGCGTGAAAAATCGTACGGACCGGACATTTCGAGAGAAGGAGTACAAAGGGATTTGCTTCCTATTATAGAGGGTTCAAATGTAATGACTAAATACGGAGTTGTCAAAACCGACCATATATTATTCATAGCGGCGGGAGCTTTTCATGTATCTAAACCGTCCGACCTCATACCTGAATTGCAGGGCAGATTTCCGATACGCGTTGAAATGGAGTCATTGAACAAAAACGACTTCGTAAGAATCTTGAAAGAACCTAAAAATGCATTAATAAAACAGTACCGTGAGCTTTTAAAAACTGAGAAGGTAAATTTAGATTTTACACAAGACGGGATAGAACGTATTGCCGAAATAGCCGAAGAAGTCAATCTTAAAACTGAAAATATCGGTGCAAGGAGACTCCAGACAATATTAGAAAAAGCAATGGAAGATATATCATTTGACGCGCCGTATAAAACCGCCAAAAAATTTGTTATCGATGCAAAATATATTGATTCCAAACTAAAAGATATAGTTAAAGACGAAGACCTTGCAAGATATATTTTATAATTATTTGTTTCGCCGCATTCCATGTGAATATGATATGACGGCTATTGCGACTCACTATTGCTATTTTTGTTTCTTGCAGGACACTACAGAAAACTATATATAATATACATAAATATAAGTTTATATATAAGTTTATATATAAGTATAAAAATATAGGATGCGAGACGCAAATTTTTAAATAAATTTAAAAAGATTATGGAAGAATACATTAGAAAAGCAAAAACACTTCTTGAGGCGTTGCCGTATATCCAAAAATTTTATTCAAAAACTTTTGTAATAAAATTCGGCGGTTCTATCGCTGCATCCAATGAACTCAAAGAAAATTTTGTAATGGATATAATATTGCTAAAATTAGTAGGAATTAATATTGTTGTAGTTCACGGCGGGGGTAAAGATATTGATAATCTTTTAACACGCCTTGGCATAAAGAGTAATTATCACAAGGGGTTTCGCCTAACGGATGTTGGAACAATGGAAGTTGTAGAAATGGTTTTATCGGGTAAGATTAATAAAGACCTTGTTGCCTTAATAGGCAAATTTGGCGGAAAAGCCTGCGGGATATCAGGAAAAGACGGAAACTTAATCATTGCAGAAAAAATTAAAAATGAAGATGTAGATTTGGGAAGCGTCGGCATCGTAAAAAAAATCAACAAAGAAATATTAGAAACATTGGACAAAGCATTTATCCCGGTCATAGCTCCTGTCAGTATGGATGAATCCGGTATTACGTTAAATATTAATGCCGATTTAGCGGCTTCCGCTATCGCTTCCGAGCTGAAAGCCGAAAAACTTATTATGCTTTCCGACCAGGATGGTCTTTTAAACGGTGAAGGAAAGCTGATAGAATCCGCAAAAGAAAAAGATATTGAAAAAATGCTAAAAAATGGGATAATATACGGAGGTATGATACCTAAGGTAAATTCATGCATAAATGCCGTAAAAAACGGGGTTAAAAAAGTTCATATAATTAACGGTTCCGTTCCGCATGCCGTTTTATTAGAGATATTTACTAAAAAAGGCATAGGCACGCAGATAATACTTTAAAATGCAAGAAATAATGTAAAAAGATAGAAAAAATAAAAGGGCATAGGGAAAATAAGATGAACACAAAAGAACTTACTGCTAAATATATAATGAATACTTATTCGAGATTTGACCTCGAATTGACAAAAGGCAACGGGGCAGAACTTTTTGATGAAAAAGGAAAAAGTTATATCGATTTCGCAGCGGGTATTGCCGTAAATAATCTCGGATACAATAACGAATTTATTAATAATGCTATCGCAGAACAGTTAAAAAAATTAATTCATGTCTCAAATTATTTTTATACAGAACCGCAAGCTTTATTGGCGCAAAAATTAGTAGAAAATTCATTTGCATCCAAAGTTTTTTTTTGCAATAGCGGCGCCGAAAGTATCGAAGGGGCAATTAAATTGGCGAGAAGCTATTCTAGAAAAATTTCAAAAAGAGGCTATAAAATAATCAGCATGAATAATTCTTTTCATGGCAGAACTTTCGGGGCGCTTTCGGCAACAGGACAGGAGAAATACCGCAAAGGCTTCGAACCTCTTTTGCCCGGTTTTGATTACGTTGATTATAATGACATAACACAAATAGAAAATCTTATAGACGGCAATGATGATTACTGCGCAATATTAATTGAACCGGTGCAGGGAGAAGGCGGAGTAAATATAGCATCGCGCGATTATATTAAAAAAATTAGAGAAATAGCCGAGAAAAACAATATGTTGCTGATATTTGACGAAGTGCAGGCGGGACTCGGAAGAACCGGGAAGCTTTTTGCATATATGAATTTTGATATTGAACCGGATATTATAACTTTGGCAAAGCCGCTTGCAGGTGGTTTACCTATAGGCGCAGTGCTTGCTACACAGAAAGCAGCCGACGCATTTGAACCGGGAAACCATGCTTCTACGTTTGGCGGCGGTCCGCTGGTCTGTTCGGCGGCTAATGCCTTTATAGATGAAATTTTAAAAAAGGATTTTCTTAAAAATGTTACAGAAAAAGGTTTGTATTTGAAGGAAAAATTGATTAAATTGAAAGAAAAATTTTCAGACAAAATTAAAGAGATACGTTCAATAGGTCTTATAAGCGCAATTGAATTTTATAGCATAAAGTCAAAGGATATTGCGATAGAATTAATAAATATGGGATTTCTTACAACCACTGTGCAGGAAAAAACCATAAGATTAACGCCCCCGTTAATTATAGGCACAAAAGAAATTGACTTAATTTGCGGCGCTATTGATGAAATTTTAAGTTCTTAAATATTTAAGTAAGCTCGCAACAAGGCTCAACGAACAGACTAAAGCTAATAAATAATTTGGGCTTAAGTATTTAATTTATTATTATAATATAATTGTTTTTAGAAAACTTTATTTTTAAACAAGCAGAATAAAATAAAGTGAGTAACTTGAACAGGAATATAAAATAAAATGAATAAAATAAAAAATTTTCTTTCCGTATTAGACTTAACAGAAGAAGAAATCTATTCTATTTTTCAAAGAGCGTCATATTACAAACAAAATAGACTGGGCAGCGGCAATAAGCCGCTTGCAAACAAAAAAATAGGGATGATATTTGAAAAATCTTCCACACGAACGAGGGTCTCTTTTGAGGTAGGCATTATAGAACTGGGCGGTTTTCCTCTGTTTATGTCTTCCAGAGATATGCAGCTGGGAAGGGGAGAACCTGTGAAAGATACCGCAAGGGTGCTTGCTAAATATTTAGACGGGGCTATTATCAGAACGTTCGGACAGGATAAAATAGAAGAATTTGCAGATTTTTTTGAAAAACCGGTAATAAACGGTTTAACGGATATGTATCACCCTGCTCAAATTTTGGCGGATTTATTTACTGTTTATGAGATTAAAAAGGATATAAAAAAAATTAAAGTAGTTTATTTAGGCGATCCGAACAATATGTCTAATTCTTGGATTAATCTTCAGGCTATTATGGGTTTTAAGCTTGTTCTCGCTATTCCTGAAGGTTTTAAAATAAATAAAATAACTACGGACAATTCTAAAAAATATGGAGGCTCTTTTGAAATAATTCACAACAAATTAATAGCTTCAGAAGATGCCGATGTTGTCACTACCGATGTTTTTATAAGTATGGGGCAAGACAACGATGATATAAAAATACAGAAACTTAAGCCGTATATTATCGACAAAGCGGTTATAGATAAAGCAAAGAAAGATGTTATTCTTCTGCATTGTTTGCCTGCTCACAGAGGCGAAGAGATATCAGAAGAAGTATTTGAAAATTTTTCAAAAAATATTTTTGATGAGGCTGAAAACAGGCTGCATGTTCAAAAAGCGGTAATGGAAAAGATATTTATATAATTTATATAATTTGTATAATTTTTTTAAACATTCAATTTAATTGTTTAAAAAATATAATAATATTTGTTCATTGAATCATAAATTTAATTAAATTAAGGAATACAAAATGACGGAAAGCACCAGAAAGACGAAGATTGTTCTTGCATATTCCGGCGGTCTGGATACCTCGGTTATATTAAAATGGCTTATTAATACTTATAATGCCGATGTGATAGCCTACTGTTCCGATGTAGGACAGAAGGAAGATTTAAATGCCGTTAGAGAAAAAGCGTTTAAAACAGGCGCATCAGAAATAATTATAGAAGACTTGAGAGAAGAATTCGCTTCAAATTATATTTTTCCGGCTTTAAGAGGAAATGCTTTATATGAAGGCATATACCTGCTTGGTACATCAATTGCAAGACCTTTAATTGCAAAAAGACAGATAGAACTGGCTTCTCAAACCGGGGCTGAATACGTAGCCCATGGAGCTACCGGCAAAGGCAACGACCAGGTTCGTTTCGAACTTGCTTATGCGGCGGTTAATCCCAAGATTAAAGTTATCGCTCCATGGAGAATATGGGATATAGCGTCAAGAACAGAACTCATAGACTATGCCGCGAAAAACGGTATCGCTGTTCCCGTTACAAAAGAGAAACCTTATTCAAGCGACAGAAATCTTTTTCATATAAGCTATGAGGGCGGCATACTAGAGGATTTGAATAATGTGCCGGATGAAAGCATGTTTGAAATTACCGTTTCGCCGGCAAATGCACCGGATAAATCTGAAAAAGTTGAGATTTCTTATGAAAACGGAAACCCTGTATATTTAAACGGCAATAAAGAAACCCCGTTCAATATTATAGAAAAGCTGAATATAATTGCCGGAAGAAACGGCATAGGAAGGGCGGATGTTGTAGAAACAAGGATTACAGGAATGAAATCAAGAGGGGTATACGAAACTCCTGCGGGAACTTTGCTGCAATTTACTCATAGAGCACTGGAGGCTATAACATTAACAGGGGAAGAAATCGAATTAAAAGACAGTCTTTTGCCAAAATATTCAAAATTAATTTATGAAGGCAACTGGTTCAGTCCTGAGTTTGGTGCATTGCAGAGTATGATTGATTCAACGCAGAAGAATGTCTGGGGCGCCATTGGCATAGAATTATACAAAGGCAATATGAAAATATTATACAGAAAGTCTGATAAAACTCTATATTCCGAATCTATTGTTACATTTGAAGATGATAAGGGTTCTTATTCTCAAGAAGATGCAACAGGTTTTATTAATTTAAAAGCGTTAAGATTTAAGTTGAGAAAATAAACAAATAAATAAATTATTATTTAATCGGTTAATTATTAACTACTAAAAATGTCTACGCAAAGAGCAGATAAAACAAATAGAGACAGTAAAGACAAACAGAACAAAGAGAATTTTGTCCGCGGAAGATTTAAAGAAGATATTTCCGATTTAACTGCAAATTTTACCGCTTCTCTAGACATAGATAAGAAATTTGCAGAATTTGACATCAAAGGCAGTTTTGCTCATCTTGAAGCACTGTTTAAGGCAGGGCTTGTTACGGAGGATGAAAAAAATAAAATTAAAGAGGGGCTTTCCGCTATAAGCAAAGAACTAAAAACAAATAAATTTAAATTTGATAAAAGATATGAAGATATTCATATTAATATTGAAAAAAGACTTATTGAACTTACAGGCGGCGCAGGAGAAAAACTGCATACCGGCAGGTCAAGAAACGACCAGGTTTCATTAGATTTTAGATTCTATGTTAAAAGTGAAATAAAGAAAATAGCAGATGTGTTATTAGGTTTAAGGAGCGAACTTGTAAAAAAAGCAAAAGATAACGTTGAAACTTTTTTGCCAGGTTATACGCATATGCAGCATGCCCAGCCTGTTTCATTAGCCCATCACCTGTTGGCTTATTATGAAATGTTTACTAGAGATTTTATTAAGCTAAAAAATGCATATATTTCGGCAGACTCGTTGACTCTTGGCAGCGGAGCTCTTGCAGGAGCCGATTTTAATATAGACAGGAAATTAGAGGCGGAAATACTTGGTTTTGGAAAAATATCCAGAAACAGCATAGATTCGGTTTCAGATAGAGATTTTGCCATTGAATTTAATTTTGTTTTATCGATGATATCATTGCATCTTTCAAGATTTTGCGAAGAGTTAATATTGTGGAATTCCATGGAATTTAATTTTATAGATATTAAAGATGAATTTACGACAGGTTCAAGTATTATGCCCCAAAAGAAAAATCCCGATGTTTTAGAACTCATAAGGGGTAAAACAGGTTCTGTAATATCGGGGCTGCTCTCTCTTTTTATAATGATGAAATCTTTGCCTCTTGCTTACAATAGAGACATGCAGGAGGATAAAAAGCCCGTTATGGAAAGTTCTGAAACTATTTATAACTCTCTGGAAATATTTAAGGAAATAATCAGGACACTTGAATTCAAAAAAAGCAATATGCTCCTTCAGCTAAGTGACGATGAAATATACGCGACCGATATGGCCAGCTATCTTGTCAATAAAGGTCTGCCTTTTAGAAAATCTCACGAAATAATTGGTAATGCCGTGAGCTATTCTAAAGATAAAAATGTAAAATTATCTGAAATTGCGCTCAATGATTATAAAAAATTTTCTGAACTTTTTGAAAATGATATTTATGGTCTATTTGATGCCGAACATTCGGTAAACAGCAAAAAAACCTACGGCGGCACATCATTAGCTCGAATAATAAAGATAATACCCGATTACGAAGATGAAATTAAAATAGATAAAGATGATAAAATATTTTTATAAAGTTTATAAAGTTTATAAAGTTATAGAGCAGTCTAAAACAATTTAATAATAACTTTAATAATAAACTTATAGAATTAATAATAACTTTTTTATAATTAATAATAAACTTATAAAATTATTGAGAGTTCAAAAAATTTATTAAAACAATTTAAATAGTTTTTAAAGTTAAATATGTTATGTCATAGCTTATTTAATAACTTGTTCAAGTAGGTGATAAATGTTATATTACACTGCGTATGCTATTAATTAATCTTCATAAAAAGAACCATTTCATTTTGTCCGGTTTATTAATTGTCTTTATCATTTTTTTTGTTTTAATTTTATCCGGCTGCGCAAAAACAGGGTATCCGCAGGCTCCCACCATTCAGCCTCCCTACGCTCCGCATATAATTTCAATCAAAAAGAACTCATATGGTCTTATTGTTATTTATAAATATAAATTTAATACCGGGAATATTAAAGAATTTTTAATATATGAAAAAAGTTTTAAAAAGAAAACAAAAAAAAATCTATCATGTTCACAATCAAAACTTGTTGCCATACAAAATTTAAAGTTTGCCAAAAAATTTAAATTAAATAAGACAGAAAACATTAACCTATTTTTTTATAAAATAAATAAATCTTCGCTAAAAAGAGGCTATTATTATATCTTTTGCGTTAAAAGCAAAGATTATTTTAACATTGGTTCTTCTTTTTCAAATTTTCTTGCTTTACATATTAATTAATTAATTAATGATAAGAATAATAAATTAAACTTTGCCTTGCATAGTATATAATTTTAAATTTTGTCTTGTGTAATTTATTTTATAAAATTTACATAATAAATTGAAAAATATTAATTATAATAGTCGTATAATTTATTTGTTTAATTAAATGTATTTAACAAATTAACTAATATATTTGATTAAGTTATGGTAAAATTTTCTAATGAAATATTAAGTCAAATAATTTATAATACAATAATCATAACGTAATGTAATATGGAGGCACGTTTATGGCCTTTAAAGAAAAAGTAAGTAAAATAGTTTTTATTTTAAGTCTTGTAGTAATAATTATTCTTGCAATTCTTGTTTTTCAAAAAAAATTCATAAAAAACTTTCAAAAAACATCGTTTTCAATAAAATTAGTAAGAATAATCGGAAAAAAATATGATTTAAAAGGACCTGCCGATGTATTTTTTCAAGGCAGCAGGATTATTTATATTGTAGATTCCGGTAATTCCAGAATTTTGAAGTTTAATATTCATGGAAAATATATAAGGCAATGGGGATTGCAGGGAGGCGCAACCGGTGAATTTATGGTACCTCTTTACGGCACTGCTTATCAGCCTGCCAATGGGAAATCTGAAATTTATATTGTAGATTCCGGTAATTCCAGAATTCAAGTTTTTACAACTAAAGGAAATTTTATAAAGGAATTCGGCAAGTCTAAAAGTACAAAGAAAATGCTTGTTGAACCGACTTACGCCGGTTTTGCCAATGGTAAAATTTATGTTGCAAATTCAGGCGCAAACGATATCATAATTTACTTTAAAGACGGTCAGTTTTATGAAAAGAAAGATCCGAAAAATAAAGCTAAACATAATATTTTAAAAAAACCGGTCAGTATGGCATTCTCTAAAAAATATATATATGTTTCGGATTATAAACTTTCAAAGATATTAGTATTCGATAAAGAATTTAATTTACTTGGCACTATCGGAACAAAAGGCGAAAACGGACATAAACTTTTTCATCCGGTCGGTTTAGTCTGCAAAGACGGTTATTTATTCGTTGCAAACTATGGAAGAAGCATAATAACCGTTTTTAAACTTTCTAAAGGATTTAACGTTATTAAATCATATAATTTTGGAACTCCCGGAATGGGCGGCAGAAATTTTAATCATGAGTCTAATATTTCAATATCTAAAAATGGAAAATATCTTGCAGTAGCCGACACCAATAATAATAGGATAATTTTGTATAGAGTTTTTGGATTAACTAAATAATATTATTGAGTTTAGTAAATTGAGTCTAGTTAATTGAGTCTAGTTAATTGAGTCTAGTTAATTGAGTTTAATAGTCAAGTTTAAACGATTGAATGTAAAGCGTTAAGTTGATAAGAACAATATCATTTTCATTGGAATAGGCATAGCTGAGTTTAAACAATTGAGTTTAAATTGTTAAGATGGGCGGATTAATTAAAAAGCAATAAAACACTTTATGAAAACTGATGCACTAATCATAGGAGCAGGACCTGCCGGAAGCGCTTGCGCTTACGAATTATCAAAGCGCGGCATCGGCAACATACTTATAGAGAGAAAGATAAAACCGGGAACGCCGGTTCAATGCGCTGAGTTTATTCCTATCAATATAAATCAATATATAGATTTAACGGATAAGCCGGAAGCAATATGCCAAAGCGTCGAATATATGGAAGTAGATACTGAAAAAAAGAATTATAAATTTGACGGCAGAGGCTATATATTAAACAGAGAAATTTTTGATTATTACATTGCTATGCTTGCGGCTGCTAAAGGAACAGAATTAATAACTAATACTTTTGCACAGAAGGTGATAGAAAATGAAAATAAATTAATTGCAAGAAATAAAATAGGCAATAATATAATAGAAATAAATTATAAATATCTTGTAATCGCATCCGGGGCAAAAAATTTCATAGATTTTATAGCTCAGCAGTCCAATACTAAATATATTTGTAATAATGTTTATATACACGGTATGCAGATTAAAACCCATCTTCTGAAGCCTTCAGATTCTGCTATGATTTATTTCAGGAATTACATTCCTTATGGTTACGGCTGGGTTTTTCCTAAGCTTGGTTTTGCAAATGTCGGTATAGGCATAGAACACAACATTCATAATAATATTAATTTAATGCAGTCTTTTGCTTTTTTTCTAAGTGAAATGAAAGAGAAAGGTATTATAGACGGCGAAATAATATCAAAAACTTCCGGCTTAATACCAATTTCAGCTCTTAATGAAACGGTATGCGAAAATATTGCATACTGCGGGGATGCCGCAGGACTTACCCACCCTATAACCGGCGCAGGTAACTTAAGCGCTGTTATTTCTGGAACATTGGCTGGAGAATTTATATATGAAAGTTTGAAAACAGGAAGAAATTTGTTAGCAGATTATAAAGAAGAACTTTTTTCTATTTTTTATAAACCGTTATTAAAAGCCAAAACAAAAAGGAGTAATTTTTATGTAAAAAAATATGAACAATTAAGCCCTGAAGAACTTGACTGTATAGTAAGACAATCGTGGCCGTCCTTTACCGGTTATCATTCTGCATAAAGCGCTTCGATACAAAACGCAAATGAATATAAATATATCTTTAGCATAACTTTTAATATATAATAATAATAATGGTCGTTAAGCAAATGAGTAGTTTTTTATTGTTAATTAATTTTTTTAAGAATTTCAAATATGCACAAGATAGATAATATTGTAATCAAATAATCAAATTGGCAGTTTTTTATTGTTAATTAATTTTTTTAAGAATCCTAATGTACATTTATGTATATTAAAATTGATAATTCTATAATAAGAAAAAGAAGAAAAAGAATAAGAATAACAATGAACATTGATTGCCTTAATGTTCATTGTTATTAATAATAAAGGAGGTTTAAATTAAAATGGCTTCCCAGATGCATTTGCAGGATTTTGTCAATATCGACGACAGAGATAAAAAGAAAGCGCTTAAAGTCGGTATATTTTCCGATAAAGATAGCTTTTTCTTTAAAGAAAAAATAGGGATATTCCTAGACACTCAATGGACAAGTCTGTATGATTTAGGTCCTTCACGGGTGGACCAGCACAAAGATATTTTTAAAATGGCAGATAAAATGGCAGAGGCTATATCGGCGGGGAAACTCGAATACGGCATAGTGCTGTTAAATGAAAATTACGAAGTGATGGATGTTATATTTAATAAATATAAAAATATAAGGGCTATTCTTGCCGTTAGCGAAGATTACATAGTAAAATCAAGAAAACAATTCAATGCCAATATTCTGATTGTTAAAAATAATGGCATCACAATAGATACAAGGGGTTCCGAAAAAGAGGTTAAACTGTTTCTGACAACGGAATTTGATGAAGCAGATGATACGTTTTTAAAGTTGATTAATAATGCCGAAAATAAATCTTAATAAAAAAATATAAATAAAATATTACAAATAGAATAATATAAATAGAATAATATAAACAAAATAATATAAACAAGTTCAATAAACAAATAAAAAAATTTTAAATTTAAATAATTAATGTATCAATGTTCTGTTTGCGGCGCTCAATCAATAAAATGGGTCGGTAAATGCTCAGAATGCCATAATTTTAATACTATGGCTGAAGTTGCCGAACGGGTTCTTTCTGAAAAAAAATCTAAATTCGGATATGAAAAAGTGCCTGCGGTCATCGCGGTATCTGCTGCATCTGCTCCCCTTCAGGAAACACATGAAAGAATAGCCACCGGGATTAAAGAATTTGACCTTGCGGTAGGCTCTGGTGTAGTAAAGACCCAAAGTATATTGATAGGCGGTGAGCCCGGCATAGGCAAATCTACGTTAATGCTTCAGATATCAAGCCGGTTATCTCAAACAGGTTTAAAAATTTTATATATTTCAACCGAGGAATCCATAAGTCAGCTTCTTTCGCGAGCCAAAAGATTAAAAACTATTTCTCCAAATATGTTTTTGCTTGCTATTAATGAAATCGGCGAGATTTTATATACTATCAATAACAATGACTATGATTTTATCGTTATTGATTCAGTACAGAGGGTTACTTCCCCGGAGTCTGACAAAGCATACGGAAGCCCAAATTCTTTAAGGCAAATTTCGCATGAAATTATAACCGCCTGTCTTGAAAAAGGATGCGGTGTTTTTTTAGTCGGACATGTTACAAAAGAAGGCTTATTTGCAGGACCTAAAACATTAGAACATATTGTGGACACTGTTTTGTATTTTGATTCAAATAAGAGTGATTCTTATCGAGTTTTGAGATGCTATAAAAACAGATTTGGTTCCACTAATGAAATAGGTATTTTTGAAATGACGGAAAACGGGCTTTCCGGCGTTAAAAACCCTGCAGGATATTTTATTAATCAAAGGCAGGAAGGCTCAACAGGTTCTGTAATTTCAGCATGCCTTGAAGGCAGCAGGTCATTGCTTGTAGAGGTGCAGGCTCTTATAGTGCATTCTTATATGCCTGTGCCTAAAAGAGTCTGTCTTGGAATAGACAGCGGAAGAGTGTCTATTATTGCTGCGGTTTTAGAAAAAAAAGAGGGTATTAAACTTTCTTCTAAAGAGATATATATTAAAATAGCGGGCGGTTTGAGTATACAGGAACCGTCAATAGATTTGCCGCTTGCGCTTGCTATTATTTCAAGCTATAATGAAAAACCTCTTCCTTCCAACTTTATTGCTTTTGGAGAAATAGGACTTACCGGAGAAGTAAGAGGAGTAAACAACCCTTCTTCAAGGGTCAGGGAAGCTAAAAATTTGGGATTTACCGATGTTATTTTGCCTGATGTAAACATGAAAGAAGTTCAAATAATAAAAAATGTTAATTTTCATCCTGTTTCTAAATTAAAAAAAATCATTGAATATTTGACCTAAGTAAAATAGAATAGTAATCATTTGAGAATATTTGACCTAAGTAAAATAGAATAGTAATCATTTGACGGTAAAACTTTAAATCAAATCGTTTTGCGTATAGTCAGTAACATTTGACATTTAATAATAATAATATTATAAATAAATATTATAATTATTTAAATTATAAATACTTAAATATTAAAAATAAAGGTGGCCGATTTGTTTGACATCAATCTCATTGAAAATGATATGAACAAAGTAGAAAAGCAATTTGATATTTATTTAATGTCGGAGACTCCGTTAATAAATAAAGTTGCAAAATATGTTATATTAAGCGGCGGCAAAAGGATAAGACCTGCTTTAGTTTTATTATCGGCAAAATTATGCGGATATACGGGAGGAGACCACATACTGCTTGCGACAGTCATAGAATTCATCCATACTGCGACGCTTCTTCACGATGATGTCGTTGACAGCGCTCTTTTAAGAAGAGGACAAAGTTCGGCCAATATAGTTTTTGGAAATGAAGCATCAGTACTTGTAGGGGATTATTTATTTGCTAAATCTTTCGAGATACTTTCAAAAATAAATAATCTGAAAATAATATCTGCATATGCTAATGCTACCACATTAATGGCTGAAGGAGAAGTTAAAGAATTAGTTAAAACTGCGGATATTAATACTGCCGAAAATGAATATTTAGATATAATTATAAAAAAAACAGCAGTTCTTTTCGCGTGCGCTTCTCAGGCAGGAGCTATTATATCAGGCAGGGACGCTGAACCGGAATATGAACAGAACCTTTACGATTACGGTTTAAATATAGGCATAGCGTTTCAGTTAATGGACGACACTTTAGACTATACTTCAAAAAATGAAGCATTTGGAAAATTTATAGGCAACGACCTGAAAGAAGGCAAAATCACGCTGCCTGTTATTCATACGCTTGAACGATGCGATGTTCAAGAAAAAGAAGATTTTAAAGAAATAATATTCAAAAAAAAGATTACAAAGAATGATTTAAATAATGTTTTGGAGCTTATAAATAAATATAATTCTATTGAATATACTATAGAAAAAGCAAACGAATCTATAGAAAAAGCAAAATATAATTTGAGAAAATTTGACAATTCGATAGTTAAGGAAAGCTTAATAAGTCTTGCAGATTATGTTTTAGAAAGAAAATTATAAGTTATCGGGATTAACAATATATCACATACAATATACACTATATATTGTTAATTAACATAATATATACTATAAAAATATATATTATAAAAAAAATAATTAATGGTTTACTTATAGAAAAAAGGAATTATTTAATAAGATGAATGATTTTATTTTTAAAGATAATGAGCTTTATTGCGAATCTGTTTCCATAAAAAAAATAGCAGAGGAAGTAGGAACGCCTTTTTATTTATATTCTTTAGCTACTGTAAAAAGACATTTTAAAGCTTTTAACGAAAGTTCTAAAGTCATGGATTCAATTGTATGCTTTAGCGTTAAAGCTAATTCCAATATTGCCATTTTAAATGTTTTATTTAAATTAGGTTGGGGAGCCGATATAGTTTCCGGTGGAGAATTATATAGATCTATAAAAGCCGGCGTTGACACATCTAAGGTTGTTTATTCCGGTGTAGGAAAAACGGAGAGTGAAATAAGATTTGCATTAAATTCCGATATTTTAATGTTTAATGTTGAATCTATGTCCGAGCTGTATCTCATAAACAAAATAGCGGAAAGAATAGGTAAAAAGGCGAGAATTTCCTTCAGGGTTAATCCTGACGTAGATCCTAAAACGCATCCTTATATATCCACCGGTATGAAAAAAAACAAATTTGGGATTAGTATTAAACATGCGTTAGACAGTTACGAAGAAGCCGAAAAATTAAATAATATTGAAGTTATCGGTCTTGATTGCCATATAGGTTCCCAATTAACCGAGATTTCACCATTTAACGATGCGGTAAAAATTATTAAAGATTTGTTGCTAAAATTAAATAAAAGAGGTTTCGATATAAAATACTTAGACCTCGGCGGGGGACTTGGCATAACTTACGAAAACGAAATGCCGCCCCATCCTTCTACATATATGAATTCAATCAAAGAGATTCTTAAAGGCTATAGCGGCAAGGTTGTCTTTGAGCCGGGCAGGGTCATTATAGGCAATAGCGGAGCATTTATAACAAAAGTTATATACAATAAAAGCACCGGACATAAAAATTTCATAATAGTAGACGGGGGAATGAATGACTTGGTACGCCCTGCTCTCTACGAAGCTTATCATGAAATCGTTCCATTAATTAAAAAGACGGGTTCTAAAATAAAAGCCGATGTTGTCGGACCTATATGCGAATCAGCAGATTTTCTGGGAAAAGAAAGAATTTTTCATTCTGTTAATGAAGGTGATTTTTTAGCCGTTCTCAGTGCAGGAGCATACGGATTTTCTATGTCGTCCAATTATAATTCGCGTCCGAGAGCTGCAGAAATTTTGGTTGACGGTGATAAATTTTATACCATAAGAGAGCGCGAAAAATATGAAGATTTAATAGAAAAGGAAAATATTCCTGTAAATTAAGTTAAAATGGGAGATGAAAATATGTTTAAAGGAGTTTATACTGCCATTGTAACACCTTTTAAAGCAAATAAAATAGATGATGATTCACTTCAAAAATTAATTGAATTTCAAATAGAAAACGGCGTGAACGGCATAGTTGCATGCGGAAGCACAGGAGAATCGGCAACGCTTTCATTTGAGGAGCATATCAGAGTTATTGAACTTACCGTAAAATTTGCTTCAGGACGCATCAAAGTTCTTGCAGGAACCGGTTCTAATAATACGCAAGAAGCGGTAGAACTAGTTAAAGAAGCTGAGAAATTTAACATAAACGGACACTTGCAAATAACTCCATATTATAATAAACCTACGCAGGAAGGTCTTTACCTTCATTTCAAGAAGATATCGGAAAATGCAAAATTGCCTGTAATTCTATATAATGTTCCTACAAGAACATCCATTAATATGTTACCGGAAACAGTTGTACGGCTTTCAAAAATTGGTAACATAAAAGGAATTAAAGAGGCAAGCGGCTCCATAGAGCAAGCTACGGCAATATTAAGAAGTGTGCCTGAAGATTTTTGCCTATTATCCGGCGATGACGCAATGACGCTTCCTATCATTGCAATTGGGGGTCATGGTGTAATATCCACCGTTTCAAATGTTGCTCCAAAAGATATGTCGCTTATGATAGATTATTGTTTTAAAGGCGACTATAAAAGTGCAAGAAAATTAAATTTTAAATTATTGCCTTTAATACAGGCTATGTTTATAGAAACTAATCCTATTCCTGTTAAAAAAGCGTTAAATATCATGGGATTTATTGAAAGTGAAATAAGATTGCCTTTATCGGAGCCTTCAGGTTCAACAATTGAAAAAATAAATAAGGCGTTAAAGGATTACGGTGTAGTTTAATTAGTTTGAATAATAATAATTAAATGACCCTAATTAAAAAGTAAACATAATTAAAAAAAAGGTTGAAACTAATGAATAAAACAGCGGTAATAGTATGCGGCAGCGGCGGAAAGATGGGACAGGCTATAATTTCTCTGCTTAAAGATGACCAATATCAAGACCTTGTACTCATTGGCGGGGTTGATATTAATAACTCAGAAAATATAACTAAAGAATCGATAAACCTTAAAGACATAGAAGATAAAAAATTCTCTTTTGGAAAGTTCGTCACGTTAAAAGAAGCGCTGCATTTTACGTCTTCCATAAAAAATAAAGTTATCATTGATTTTACGTCAAGGCAGTCTTCGTTGATTCACGCTGAAGAAGCTATGCTTTACAGCGTTCCTATAGTTATAGGCTCAACAGGATTTAACGATGAAGATATTGCTAAAATAACCGGCTTTTCAAAGCATATGCCTGTGGTATTATCGGGAAATATGAGTTTGGGAATTAATGTCTTGCTTAATGCAGTTTATGATATTGCTGAATATCTTGGCAAAGATTATGATTGCGAAATAATAGAAATGCATCACAGACATAAAAAAGATGCCCCCAGCGGAACAGCGTTAATGCTTGCTAATGCAGTTGCTAAAGCAAAGAAACTTGACCTTAAAGAATCGGCAGTATATGGCAGATGCGGAGAAATTGGTGAAAGACTTGAAAATGAGATAGGTATTTCTTCAGTAAGAGCAGGAAACATAATAGGCGAACACAAAGTCGTCTTAGCAGGTAATGATGAAGTTATAGAGATAACTCATAAAGCAATATCAAGAAATAATTTCGCAAGAGGCGCTATAAAAGCGGCTTTGTGGCTTAAGAATAAAAAAATGGGATTTTACGATATGAAAGATGTACTAGGTTTAAAAAAACGCTTATGAAGAGTAAAACGAAATATATATTTGTAACAGGAGGCGTTGTTTCAAGTCTTGGAAAAGGCATAGCTTCATCTTCCATAGGCGCTCTTTTAGAAGCACGAGGCCTGAATATTACAATACAGAAGCTCGACCCGTACATAAACGTTGACCCGGGCACAATGAATCCGTTTCAGCATGGGGAGGTTTTTGTGACGGATGACGGAGCTGAGACAGACCTTGATTTAGGACATTATGAAAGATTTACATCTCTTTCTTTAACTAAAATAAATAATTTTACCAGTGGTCAAGTATATGATGCTGTAATAAATAACGAGAGGAAAGGGATTTATCTTGGAAAAACAGTGCAGGTCATCCCGCATATTACAGACCAGATTAAAAAAAATATTATTAAAGTTTCTGAAAAAAAAGATGTTGCGATAATAGAAATAGGCGGAACGGTAGGCGATATTGAAAGTCTTCCTTTTCTTGAAGCTATAAGGCAGTTTAAATTAGATAAAGGCAGAGAAAATGTTCTTTATATACATCTTACACTTGTACCGTATATCAGTACCGCCGATGAGTTAAAAACCAAACCTACGCAACATTCCGTGAAAGAACTTAGAGCTATAGGAATAGAGCCTAACATAATAATCTGCCGGGCGGACAGACTGCTTCCGGATGATATCAGAGCTAAGATTGCCTTATTTTGCAATGTAGAACAAGATGCGGTTATTACGGCAAAAGATGAAAAAAGTATTTATGATGTTCCTTTGAGCTTGCATAAAGAGAAGCTTGATTCTAAAATTATCGAATATTTAAATATATGGGCAAAGGCGCCGGATTTAAGCGCATGGTCAAAAATTTCCAACGGGTTTAAAAATGTTAAAGGCACTGTGCAAATAGGTATTATCGGTAAATATGTCGACCTTAAAGAATCTTATAAAAGTTTAAATGAAAGCTTGATTCACGGCGGTCTTGCCAACAATGTATCGGTAGATATTATATATTTTAATTCAGAAGATTTTGAAGGCGATGCAGATAAAGTCAAAGAATCTCTCAATAAACTATCCGGCTGCGGAGGCATTCTTGTACCCGGAGGATTCGGTTCAAGGGGTATTGCCGGCATGGTCAACGCTATAACATATGCAAGGGAGAACAACATTCCTTATTTTGGCATCTGCCTTGGGATGCAGCTTATGACTGTTGAATACGCCAGAAATGTTTTAGGTCTTAACGATGCAGATTCTTTAGAGTTTAATGAAAATACGCTTAATCCTGTTATCAGTTTAATGGAAAATCAGAAAAATATAGGCAAAATGGGTGGGACTATGCGACTTGGTGCCTATCCGTGCGTTCTAAAGAAAAATACGCTTGCCTATAATATTTATTATAAAAACTCCAAAAAAACAAATAGTGAAAGCAACAAGAATCTTGTAAAGACAAATATAGACGGTTCAGTTTATATTTCTGAAAGACATAGGCACAGGTTTGAGTTTAACAACAAATATAAAGATATATTTAATGATGGAAAATTTATATTCTCAGGACTTTCTCCTGACGGCAGATTAGTTGAAATATGTGAGTTAGCTGACCACAAGTGGTTTCTAGGCTGTCAATTTCATCCAGAGTTTAAATCATCACCGTTGTCGCCGCATCCTCTATTTAAAGAATTTGTAGCAGTAGCCGGTAAATATAAAAAGAAATAGTTTAAATAGTATAAATTAGATTAAAGTAAATAAAATAAATATAAAAATAAATCTGTTGAATATTAAATATTAAGTTCCAATATGAATTTATCAGAAAAAGAAGATACATTAAAAGAAAACACATTTACAAAAGGCGATTTAATAGAATATCTGGGACTTAAAAATTTTAATAATGCTTATCCGCTTATTATTGCAGGACCTTGCGTAATAGAAAGTCTTGCTCTGGTTGACCAGTGCGCTTCTTTTTTAAAAAATCTTTCCAAGGAAATGTGTTTCAATTTGATATTTAAAGCATCTTACGATAAAGCGAATAGAACTTCTATAAATTCTTTTAGGGGTCCGGGCGTCGATAAGGGAATTGAAATTCTTGCAGAAATTAAAAATAAATACAATCTTCCTATACTCACAGATGTGCATAGAATTTCAGAAATAAAAAAATTAAAAGATACGGTTGATATTATTCAAATACCGGCGTTTTTATCCCGTCAGACTGATTTGATAGTCGAGTCTGCTAAAACAGATAGAATAATTAATATAAAAAAAGGACAATTTTTAGCTCCGTGGGATATGGCAAATGTTATTCAAAAAATTAGAGGTACCGGAAATAATAAAATATTAATTACGGAGCGGGGTGTCAGCTTCGGATATAATAATCTTATTGTAGATTTCAGGTCTATTATTATTATAAAAGAGTTTGGAGTCCCCGTTGTTTACGATGCTACGCACAGCGTTCAGCTGCCGGGAGGTGCCGGCTCATGTTCCGGCGGCGACAGAAAATATGTAATACCGCTTGCAAAAGCTGCAACCGCTTTAGGTTCAGATGTTTTATTTTTTGAAGTCCACCCTAATCCTCCGGAAGCAAAAAGCGATTCCGCTAACTCTTTATATTTATCTTCTTTAAAAGATGGTTTAAAGTCTATTTTTGCAATTGCATCATCGGGTATGTGAATAATATCTACCAGACTTTAACTCGCAGAAGAATAAAATTAAATTTTTTATTTTAAGATATATGCTTAATGGGAACAATTGGTAATATTATTAATGTTAATGTTAATACTTAACTTATGGAAGAATTAAATCTGAACAAATTAAATAAGAAATCAAATAATAGATTTACAGATGCGGAAATTATAGCTACCGCTTCAGAGGTTCTTAAAATAGAGGCAGATTCTATTGTTAATCTAATCGGCAGGCTCGACGCCGATTTTCAGAAAACTGTCGATTATCTTTACAATATTAAAGGAAAGATTGTACTTACCGGCATGGGAAAATCAGGTATAATTGCCAGAAAAATCTCTTCTACACTCGCTAGCACAGGTACCCCGTCTTTTTTTATGCATCCTGCAGAAGCTTCGCACGGAGACCTTGGCATGATAGCTTCGGGTGATGCGGTTATTGCATTATCTTATAGCGGATACACAAAAGAACTTATTTCTATATTACCTGCGATTAAGCTTATAGGTGCAGGCGTAATATCTTTTTGTGGGAATAAAGCTTCTCCGCTTTTTGAACTTTCGGATTATTTTTTTGATGTTTCAGTTGATAAAGAGGCATGCCCATATAATATCGCTCCGACTGCAAGTACGGCGGCGCAGCTTGCAATAGGCGACGCTCTTGCAATGTGTTTGCTAAAAAAAAGAAATTTTCTTGAAGAAGATTTTGCAAGACTGCATCCAGGCGGTTCAATCGGGAAAAAGTTTTTAAAAGTTAAAGACATAATGCATACAGGAGACGATATTCCATTAGTAAAAGAAACAAGCAGGCTTAATGAAACAATTATGGAAATGACGTCAAAAAGACTTGGTTTAACAGGTGTAGTTGATTCTTCAGGCAACTTAAAAGGTATAATCGTGGACGGTGATTTAAGAAGAGCGATGATAGCTAAAGAAGATGTGTTGAATAAATCAGCGGCAGAAATAATGACACCGGAGCCGAAAGTTATACTTGAAGATGCACTGTTATCAAGTGCTTTAAAAAAAATGGAAGACTTAAAAATTACGGCTCTTTTTGCAATTGAAGCCGAAAGAAAAATGAAACCTGCGGGCGTAATACACATACATGATATTATTAAAGCAGGAATAACATCATATTGATTTTAATTGTATTAGTATATCGGCAGGTTAACTAAGTAATAAGTGCGTATTAATAAGAATAAATAATAAATAGGTGTCTGTCCCTAATTAAAAGCAATTAAAATGAATGATTAACAAATGTAGGCGTCTGACCATAATTAACTGTCCCTAATTAACAAATGTATGTATGTGTCTGTCCTCAATCAGTCAATCAGCCCTAATTAACCATAGCAAAACAATATGTAAAATTATAAAATAATATTGTTAGTCATTTAATTATAATTCAGCGCAATTATTTATTAAGGCGGGTCATATGAAAAATTTAAATAATATTAATTATTCCGATATTAAAGTTTTAATTTTCGATATTGACGGTATATTAACAGACGGCAAAATATATATGTCAGAATCAGGAGAAGAAACAAAATGTTTTTTTGCTCATGATGGAGCAGGTGTAAGGTTGGCAAAAAAATTCGGTATTATAGTAGGATTTATATCGGCAAGAAAAAGCATGGCGGCAAAAAAAAGAAGCAAAGAATTAGGCATTGATTTCTATGTAGAAGGATGCAATGATAAATTCAAAAGTTTGCAGAGTATTTTAGATAATTATAATTTAAGTTTTCAGAACGTTTTTTATATGGGTGATGATATTGTAGATATAGAACTTTTAAAATGTGCAGCCCTTTCCGCGAGTGTTCCTGAAGCTCCTGCCTATGTAAGAAACTTTGCTTCTATAACGGCAAAAAATCGCGGCGGACAGGGCGCCGTGAGAGAAATGATAGATTTTATTCTCGAAAAAAAAGGTTTGATAGACCAATTATTAAAAGAATTTGAATAATTGTAGAATTTAAACAGCAATTTAACCGCTGTTGCTTTATGTAACGACAATTAACTATTATTAATTTAAACAGCAACAATTTAACGCTGTTATTTTATATCATAATAATGTATTTAACTATTATTAATTTAAGCAGTAACAATTTAACTGGCAATAATGATTAAAAATATCAATGTAATAAAAAAAATTTCTTTATTTATAGGTATTCTCTTTATAATTATTCTTGCATTTTTTTTATTTCTTCATTATATAAATATAAAAAACAAACCATTTTTGCAAATAAAAATATCTAAAAATTATATAAAACTAAAAAAAATAAATTATAAATTTTTTAAACACGGCAAATTAGTCTATGAGATATTTTCAAAAAGCTTAAAATATTTAACTCCAAAAAAAAATATAATTAAACTTAAAGACGTAAAGTCTATAATATTTAATTCGGTAAATAAACCAGAATATACTATAACCGGTAATTTGGGCAGACTTAATATTAAAACTAAAAATGTAGCATTTTCAGGCAATGTTTTAGTTAAAAGCGCCAAAGGGTCTTATCTTGCGACAGATTTGCTTTATTACTTTAATTTAAAGCAAAAAATTGTGGCACCGAACAGTATCAAATTGTCAGGCAAAAAATATTTTATCACCGGCAAAGAATTAACTATATATCTTAAAAAAAATATTTTTGTTATAGGTAAAGATGTAAATTTTAATGCAAAAATGATAAAATAGACTTGTAAAATTTATAAAAGCGTAAAGAAAAATTATGGAGCATGTTAACATATGAAAATTTTTGAAAGCAGAAATAGTTTGACGCATCGGTTTATCAATGATGTTCGCAATATTAATAACTGTAATATCATTGAACTTATTGATATGACTAACAATATCAATAATAATGATGAGCAATGCATGCTTAAATCAGAATACTGTAAACCCCTAAGTCCACGCATATTACGCATACTAAAAGTTTTTGCAGCAGCGCTTATGTTTTACCTGCTGCCATTAAATATTTTTTTGTGTGCAAATTATGCATATGGTGCAGGTATTACCGCTCCAATTAAAAATGACGTGAAAATGACAAAAACTAAAATTCATATTACATCAAATTCTCTTGTAGTAAACAATAAAAAGAAAATTGCTATTTTTTCAGGAAAAGTGATAGCCATTAAAAAAAATCTTAAAATATTTTCGCACATTCTTACGGTTTTCTATAACAAAAAAAACAAAATTAAACAGCTGATAGCCATTGGCAGTGTACATATTATTAAAGGCAAGGATAATATTACAGGTAATAAAGCTGTATTTAACAATACCGCCAAAACAGTGGTTATAACCGGACATCCGTATGCTTGGTCAGGTAAAAACAAAATTACCGGAAAAATAATAGAAATGAACCTTGCTACCGGAATTTCAAAAATATTGTCGGGGCAAGGACAGCGTGTTAATGCGGTTATTTACTCAAAAAAATCTTTAGCTATTAAGAAAAATAAACCTGGTTCTATTAAGAAAAATAAATAGAATTTTATTAGGCGAAAACTCTATTAATCTAACAGTAAATTTAAATTTAAAATTTAAAAATAGATAAATAAATAAAAATTGTTAAAAGCCGCCAATTTAATAAAAACATTTAGAAAAAGAACCGTTGTAAACGATATAACGCTTGAAATAAATATAGGTGAAATAACCGGGTTGTTAGGTCCCAACGGTGCCGGCAAAACAACCACGTTTAACATGATTTCCGGAACCATAAAACCTAATAAAGGAAATATATTCATTAACGGCATTAATATTACAAAAGAACCTATGTATAAAAGAGCAAGACTTGGCATTAGCTATTTACCGCAGGAGTCTTCCGTATTCAGGAAACTTACTGCTGAAGAAAATTTATTGGCCATTTTTGAACTGCTAAAAATTTCAAAAACAGAAAGAAATAAACGCCTAGATGAATTAATTGGAAGATTCGGGTTAGGTCATGTCAGAAAGTCAAATGTCATGAGTTTATCAGGCGGTGAAAGAAGGAGGGTAGAAGTTGCAAGATCGCTAATCCTTTCGCCTAAATTCATTTTATTAGATGAACCGTTTTCAGGTATAGATCCGATAGCCGTTGAAGATATGCAGGATATTTTGTTAGAATTGAAAAAAGAATCTATAGGAATATTAATCACTGACCATAATGTGAGAGAAGCGCTAAGAATATGCGATAGCGCCTATATTTTAAATGACGGTCAAATAATAGAAAAAGGCAAGCCTTCGCAGATAATCACCAGCAATGTCGTGAGAAGATTTTTTCTTGGCGAAAAATTCAGTCTTGGCAATTAGAATATGTCGCAAATAGAATTAAAACAAAATCTTAAATTAAGCCAGCAACTTATAATGACGCCCCGCCTACAACTTGCCATAAAAATGCTGGCGATGAATAATATAGAGCTGTCTGAATTAATAAATCAGCAAATTGTGGAAAATCCTATTATTGATGCTGATATTGTAATGAACGGCGATGAGAAAAATTATAACGAAGACGCCAATGGCGCTAATTTTAATGTTGATACGACAGACTATAAAAAAGAATTCATTAATGACAGGGATACATATAATTCTGATTTGACCAATCAAAATTCTGATGCTTTGCCGGAAAATATTCAAAATTTGAATGACAAAGATGATATGCATGCAATAAATGATTATATTGTCAATTATGATGAACAGTTGTATGATTTATCCATCAACACAAATACCGATTGGAAACAGGATAAAAATTACATAATTGAAAACACTGTTGCCGGGAAGGAAACACTTTATGAATTTGTTATGAAGCAGGTAAGAACAGATAATTTTGACAATGACGAAGTAAAACTTGCTGAATACATCGCAGGCAATTTAGATTCCGATGGGTTTTTGAGGATATCTTCGGATGAATTAGAAAAATACGCAGGTAATTTAGCCCCTCTTTTAGATAATGTTTTATTTAAAATACGTAAATTGGAACCTGTCGGAATTGCGACTTACGATACTATGTCGTGTCTCTTGTTTCAGGCGGATTATTTTTTCCCCGGTGATGATTTATTAAAAAATATTATAAAAAATTATATAAAAGATATTGCTAACGAAAATTATAGTAAAATTGTTAAAGAAACAGGAAATAATTTGGAAAATATTATTAAGTCGGTCAACCGGCTTAAAACGCTTACACCTAAACCTGCGGTAAATTTTGACAACCAGAATAATAATTATATTATTCCGGATTTATATTTAGAAAAAATAAACGGCAGATATACTGTTTTTATGAAAGACGATTATTTGCCCCCTATCAGAATAAATTCATACTACAAAAAAATATTAAACGGTGAACTTTTATCAAATGCGGTTACAAAAGATTATGTAGAAGAAAAATTAAAATCGGCTGTTTGGCTCATTAGAAGTATTAAAAACAGAAAGGAAACAATATTAAAAATTGCACAGTTAATTATTGATAAACAGCATGATTTTTTTGAAAAAGGCACAGGCTATTTAAAACCGATAATATTAAAAACAATCGCCGATGAATTAAATTTACATGAATCTACGATTTCAAGGGCAACGTCTAATAAATATATAAGTTCTCATTTAGGTGTTTTTGAGCTTAAAAGTTTTTTTTCCAATTTTTCATTCGGAGAAATTTCGCCGGACAATATTATGTCCAAAATAAAGCTTATCATTGAAAATGAAAAAAACTATGGTAAAATTTATTCAGATAATGATATAGTAAAGTTATTGAAAGTAGAAAATATTGTCATAGCAAGAAGAACTATTGCAAAATACAGAGAAATTTTAAATATACCATCTTCAGCTAAAAGAAAAAAGAAATAATAAAATTGAAAATTAAAGGAGACACGCCCATGGATATCGTCGTGACATTTAAACATCTTGAACCTACAGAAGCTATCAAAAAATATGCCGAAACTAAAATTTCAAAGCTGGAAAAGTATTTGAGCGATATTATAGAAGCTCATGTAACATTAAGCATGGAAAGAGTTCAGCATAAGGAATCCGGTGTTGCGTCAATTAAGCTTGTTGCTAAAAATATTACGCTCAATGCACAGGAAGAATCCCCTGATATATATGCGGCAATCGATCTTCTGACGGATAAAGTTGAAAAGCAAATAAAAAAACATAAAGAAAAATCAAGGGGAAAGTTTAAAGATAGCGAACAGCCAGAAATATTTATACAAGAAATGTCGGCTCCGGATGTTGAAATTATAGACAATTATGAAATAAAGCAGATTGATTTACATGAGGCTATAAATAAATTAAATAAAAAAAACGAAAATTTTATAATTTTTAAAAATAAAGAATCATTCAAAAATTCTGTGCTTTATACAAAAGATAACGGAGAATACGCAGTCATAGAAATAAATCCCTGATAATTAAATAATTCATAATATAAGTATGGCGGAAGATTCAAAAAGTTATTTTAATATTGTCTTAATAAGCGGCATATCCGGCTCAGGTAAGTCCTCTGCTTTAAAAATTTTAGAGGACAAAGGTTTTTTTTGCGTAGATAATATGCCTTTATTGCTCCTGCCTAAATTTTTGGAAGTGGTGTTTGCTGCAAAAATAAAAAATATTCTTTTCGTTATAGATATTAGAGAAAAAAATTTTCTTTCAAGATTAGAAGAGCATGTGAGATTTCTGAAGGACAGATCAAATTTCTTCAAATTTATTTTTTTTGATGCCAACGATGATACAGTTATTAAAAGGTACTCGGAAAGCAGGAGAAAGCATCCGCTTTCCGAAGAAGAAAGCATCCACGAATCCATTAAAAAAGAAAGGTTGTTTCTGAGCGATATTAAAAAACTTTCAGATATTATTATAGACACCTCAAATATTTCTATACACGAATTAAATTCGCTAATCTTGCCACATGTTGAATGCGTGAGTAATAATCAAATTTTTAAGGTAAGAATGGAATCTTTCGGATTTAAATTCGGCATACCGTTAGAATCAGATATGCTGTTTGACGCGAGGTTCTTGCCTAATCCTTTTTTTATGCCTGAGCTTAAAGTTCTCACCGGATTAGACGAAAATGTTGCCAATTATCTAAAGCATTTTGAAGAAACAGACAGATTTCTGAATTATATATATGATTTTTTAATATTTTTTCTTCCTTTATATAAAAAAGAAAATAAGTCGTATTTTACAGTTGCTATCGGGTGCACGGGTGGCGTACACAGGTCTGTTTTTATAGTAAACGAATTAAAAAGTATGCTTTCCACGGAAAGTGAAGCATATAATATATCTTATTTTCATAGGGATATAGGCAAAATTTAAAAAAAACTGCAAAAGCATTGAAGAGCTTTTTCTTTTTTAAATAAGAATCTGCAAATGCACGCTATTAACGGCGGGTAATGATATATTAATACGATATAAATATTTTTTAATTTTAATTTTGTCATAATTAGTATTGAAAATACATTAATTTTATATTATTATGAATAATGGTGCACTTAACGCAACACGTACTAAGGCATTTTAAAGTGTGCCAAGCGTACTAACGTTTTAATTTATATTATATAAATATAATAAATAATAAAATAACAAATATTAAAATAATATAATAAATAATAACAAAATAAATAATAAATAAAAAAATAATCACGAATAAGTAATAATAATATGCAGTTTATAACCATATAATAAAACATGCATATTCGGAGGCATAACAATGGAGCATAAAAGTGGAAATTATATTTTTACTTCTGAATCTGTAACGGAAGGGCATCCCGATAAGATATGCGATAAAATATCGGATTCACTTCTTGATAATTTTATATCTCAGGATAAAAATTCTAAGGTTGCTATGGAAACCATGGTGACGACAGGTTTGGTGGCTGTTGCAGGCGAAGTTAAAACAAATGCTACGGTTAACTATCAGGAAATAATCAGAAAAACAATACAAGACATAGGATATGACGATTCTCGCATAGGTTTTGATTTTAAAAGCTGCGGAATTATTGTTGCAGTGGGTTCTCAATCTGCTGATATAAGAATGGGTGTTGAAAGAGAAAAAGATGAAGACCAGGGAGCTGGAGATCAAGGTCTTATGTTTGGTTATGCTACCTCCGAAACCGATGAGTTTATGCCTATGCCTATATATTATGCCCATAAACTAACAAAAAGGCTTGCAGATGTCAGAAAAAATAAGACGTTAGATTTTATCAGACCTGATGGCAAGTCGCAGGTGTCTGTCAGATATGAAAAATCTCAGCCTGTAGAAATTAGTTCCATAGTAGTATCCACGCAGCATTCAGATGATGTTTCTCAAGAACGTCTTACTGACGCTGTTATAGATGAAGTTATAAAAAAAGTCATCCCAACAGAACTCATAAATAACAACACAAAATTTTTTATTAATCCGACCGGAAGGTTTGTTATAGGAGGCCCAAACGGCGATACAGGGCTTACCGGAAGAAAAATAATTGTTGATACTTATGGCGGAATGGGAAGACACGGAGGAGGAGCTTTTTCCGGTAAAGACCCTTCAAAGGTTGACAGAAGTGGTTCATATATGGCTAGATTTATTGCAAAGAATATTGTCGCATCAGGTCTTGCTAAAAAATGTGAGGTTCAAATAGCCTATGCAATAGGGGTTGCAGACCCTGTTTCAGTAATGGCAAATACATTCGGAACAGGCATATACAACGATGAAATAATTTCCAAAACGGTATGCAGCGTTTTTAATTTAAGACCATATTCTATTGTTAAAACCCTTGACTTGCTTAAACCTATTTATGCTAAAACATCTAATTACGGACATTTTGGAAGGACTGAAGACGGTTTTACATGGGAACAGACGATAAAAATCGGCGAACTTCAAGACACAGCTAAGGAATTGAATAAATCTCTGGCCATGGTCTAAAAATAAAGTATAAAGATTGTTAATGAGCGTACTTTTTATTAATATTTTAAGATTAATAAATATATGCAACAAACTAGGTTATGACATTATAAATAAGGAGGTTGTGTTTTGGCGGATATAAAGGATATAAAACTTGCAAAACAAGGTAAGGAAAGAATACTGTGGGCAGAGCATGATATGCCGGTTTTGTCTATTATAAAAGAGCAATTTGCTGAAAAAAAGCCTTTTAAGGGTAAAAAAGCGGGTTTGTGTCTTCATGTAACAGCTGAGACTGCCAATCTTGCCAGAACCCTTAAAGAGGGCGGAGCAGAAGTAGCATTGTGCGCATCAAACCCGCTTTCTACACAGGACGATATTGCCGCTTCGTTAGTCAAAGATTTTGGAATAGATGTGTACGCCATAAAAGGGGAAGATTCAGAAACTTATTACAATCACATAGAAAGCGTACTAAAATATGAGCCTAATTTTACGTTAGATGACGGTGCCGATTTAATCTCTACGATACATAAAAAACATAAAAATTTAATAAAAAATATTAAAGCTTCGATGGAAGAGACCACTACCGGTGTCATAAGGCTGCGCTCTATGGAGACTGCAGGCGAATTAAAAATTCCGGTGATTGCCGTTAACGATGCCGACACAAAGCATTTGTTCGACAACAGGTACGGAACCGGACAATCCACCATTGACGGCATTATAAGAGCTACCGATATGCTCCTTGCAGGCAAAAATTTTGTAGTTTGCGGATACGGATGGTGCGGAAAAGGACTTGCGATGAGGGCTAGAGGAATAGGTTCTAACGTTATAGTCACTGAAGTTGACCCCATTAAAGCATTAGAAGCTGTCATGGAAGGTTTTAGAGTAATGCAAATGGTCGAAGCTGCAAAAATAGGGGATTTTTTCTGTACTGTTACCGGTGACATAAATGTTATAGACGAGCATCATTTCGAAGTTATGAAAGAAGGGGCGGTCATTGCAAATTCTGGACATTTTGATGTTGAAATTAATATTAAAAAATTAAGAAAAATGTCGAAAACCGCAAAAAAGATTAAGGATTTTGTTGAGGAATTCACCATGAAAGACGGCAGAAAATTATATGTTCTTGCCGAAGGCAGACTTATTAACCTTGCCAGCGCACATGGTCACCCTGCGAGCGTTATGGATATGAGTTTTTCCGTTCAGGCGCTTTCCGCCGAATTTGCCTTATATAGCAGCGATATGCTACCTAAAGTTTATGGAGTACCGAGAGAAATAGACGAAAGGATAGCTTTTCTGAAACTTAAATCCTTAGGAATAAATATAGATACCCTCACGGAGGAGCAGGTCAAATATTTACGCTCTTGGCAGGAAGGAACATAAAAAAAATCATTTTATAAAATTTCAAACCGCCTTAAACGGCGGTTTTTTATTTGCGTAAAAAAATAAATTTTATATTTCTTTTCCTTTCTCTTTTTCCAGTTAATCTAAATCGGCAATAAGGTATATTGCAATAAACAAGAAGGATAAATCTGCCATAAATGCCGCTAAAATAGGATTAAGTTGTGAACTTATCCCTAAAGATATAGCAATTGAATTTATTATCCAGTAGCCGAACGCTAAAATAATGCTGATGCCGATAGCAGCAGAAGTTCCAGATTTTTTGCCTATAATTATACCAATGGATATTCCTATAAGAACCAGCATTAAATTTATTAAAGGAAATGCAAATTTTGAATACATAAACGTTTTTATTAAATTTAGATTTGAATCCGTTTTTTCAGCAACCTTTAACATCTTAAAAAGATTGAATATTGATAAAAATTCTGATTTTAAATCATACGATTTAAAAAAATTCATGCTGAGTTTTATAGGAAGGCTTGTTGTCTTAACAATTTTGGCAAAGGAAGGGCGATGCTGATTTTTATCAAAATCATTTATTATTACATTGTTCATTATTAATTCGTTTTTATCAAAGTAACCGTTTTTGGCGCTGTATCTTTTTATAAGTTTAAATTTATTATTAAATTTATAGATACTTAATCCTATTAATTTTTTCTCAGATATATTTAAAACTTTTGCAGTTATGATATATTTTTGATAATGTAGAGCTATATCCTTTGTTTTAAATTTATAAATCGATTTCACGCTGTAGTTATTGTTTTTGTTTATATATTTTTGCATAACTATTCTTCTTTCAATATTTGTTTTTGCCGCAACAAAATTTGAAAGAGCAAAAGAAAAGATAGACAGCCCTAAAGCGGCTGCTATCAATGGAAGTGTAAATTTCAGCATACTTATACCGGAAGATTTTATAGCTGTAATTTCATTATTTTTATTAAACGAAATCATTATTAACATTGTCGATAACAAAATTGATAAAGGCAAAATTCTATATATTATCTCCGGCAATTTAAGAAGAAAATAAAGAATAATATAACTGAAATCTGGAGAATGTTTTGTAAAAGCTTCCATATTAGATATGAAATCGACAATTATATAAAAAAAAGACAAAGAAATTATTGAGATAGATAATACTTTAAAAAATTCTTTAAGGAGGTAATTTCTTAAGATTTTCATTTTGCTGATGCCTTTATATATAATATAGCGCCTGTGACAAACAGAATTATATCTGCCCCAAAAACTCCTATAATAGGATTAAATCCGGTTTTAATAGATAGGTATAATCCTGAAGTAAATAAAATATAATATACTACTACAATAGCTATGGTATAAAATATAGCCATAAATAGACTTCTTTTTTCGGACAGCATAGCCAGAGGTAAGCCGATAAACACAAAAAATATTACTGCAATCGGAATGGCAATTTTTTTAAGTATATATATTAAATAAATATTTTTGACGTTTTTCTTATTGCCCACAGAGTTATATTTAGAAATGAGCTGCGAAATAGTCATAAAATGTACTGAATTATTTCTAGAAGGGAATGAAAGTCCTTTTAGTTTTATGTTTATTTTATAAGTTTTAAAATTTAATATCCAGAAATTTTTTTTGGATCTGTATTTTTTTTGAATTTGCCCGTTTTGTAAATAAAAAGAAATTAAATTTTGTTTTTTATTATAAACAATATAGCCTCTGTTTGCTATTAAAACCATAGAATTTTTTTTAATTTTATATAATATAAAAATACCTTTAATAGAAGATTTTGAAGGATTTACATGCTTTATAAATATTTTATAGTTGCCCAATTTATTAGAAAATGAATTTTTTTTTAATGCAGAAAGCACTGCTTTTTTTATTTCTTTAACGGCCAATACTCTAAAAAAATAATTAAATCTCGGAGCCATATAAAAAGAAAAAAAAAGCGAAGCAACGAGTGGTATTAAAGAAAAAAGCAGTGCAGGCTTTGTCAATTGCCAGATATTTACGCCGGAAGCTTTTAGCGCCATTATTTCATTTGACTGGGTCATCTTGCCGAACACTACTAAAACCGCTAGCAAAAATGAAATAGGCAGTGTTATTATCATAAAATCAGGCAGCGTTAAACTAGCGAGCTTAATAACAGAAGTAATGCTGACGCCTTTATTAATGACCATTTCCGTTAGCATTAAAATTCTGTTGGTAATTATACTGAAAGTAAATATAATAAGTCCGAAAATAAAAGGCGGGAAAAATTGTTTAAAAATGTATCTGTTTATCAAAGACATAAGTTATAATATATCGGCATGTTAAAAAGAAAATTAATTAAATTAACAGTTTGATTTACGATTATTACAATAAAAATTAAATTAATTAATTTTAGTATATAATAATAAATTATTGACTACTTATAATAATAATATTAAAATTATGATTAATTATTAAAAATTATTACCTTGTACTACAGGCAATTTTACAATTATATCAAAATTATGCTTTAATTTAAAGCTTTGATTTTTAAAGGAGGAGTTGCTATGCCGATACCTTACGAAGTATTGTATGTTGATGACAGCGATGCAATGCAAAAAACCGTCTCAATGATATTTTTAAATAACTCTGAATTTAAAATAACCCCTCTTTACGACGGTTCTTCGATGATAGCAATTCTTAATAATAGTCTTCCGTCAATTATTATTATTAATTATAATATAAGCAATGCAAGCAGCTATAAAATAATAAAAGAAATTAAAAATGACAGTTTATATTCTAATATACCCGTACTGCTGGCTGCACCTTCCGACCTGCCGAATAAAGAACGGGAATTGTTTGTTGAGGCTGGTTTAACGGGGTTTATATATAGACCTTTTGATAAAGAAACCTTTATTAACAAAATAAAGAGATCCTTAGATCTAAATATTAATGAAGAGAAAATTTATGATATTGCAGAATTTGAAAAAAAAGCTGAAAAAATTGAAAATGATACTAATCAAAATATTCAAAATATTTCGTCTGAACAATCGGAAAATATATCTGATAATACGACGGAAAATATTGTAAAAACAGATAATATCCAATCAAATTCCAGGCAGGAACAGGATTCTGCTGAATTAAGCGAAGCATTTGAGAATCTTTTTAAAGACGACAATATTTTTAAAGAATTCCAAAAATTAGATAAAGAAAATGTTCAAACAGGTGCCCATAAAAATATAGCTGATGGCAATGAGCATGAAAAAGTTACCGATGCCGCTGTTGTTCCCATTAATGGTACCGAGGTCAAGAGCGATGTTGATGATGTTGCTCCAGTAAAAACGGATGTTGCAGATAATGCACTTAATATTTCGCAATCTGCTATGTCTGAAAACACAAACAATAATAGAACAATGGAATCAAAAAGTATCAGTACCGCAATAAGCGATAGCGCTGCTCATGGTTCCGCTGCAGAAGAGATAAGTATATCCGAGGTTATTCCTAACGAATTTGAAAGTATCAGAAATATTAAAACCGGAAGGATTGATAATGATGAAGAACAGGAAATATTAAATGCCGGAGAGCAAACTAATAGCGCTCATGACGCCGCTGATGCCGCAGCTAAGCCGGAAAGTTTTAATAACAACGGTAATGATGATAATGACAATAGCAATGAAAACAAAATTAATGAATATATGTCTAAAATTATTATTAATGAAGACATCGGTAATAGCGATAATATTCGCAGTTTAAATTTTACAGTTTACAATAATGAGAAAAATGTAAATGAAGAAAATATAACTGCAGAACAAAATAATTACGAAGCTCCTGCTGGGCAGAATTACTTAAATTTAGTTGAAGTAACGGGATTAAAAGACATAGACGATACACAAATTTCCTTATATAATATTAACGATGAAAATAATAATGCAGTGCGTAAAGGAGGTAATGTAAAATTGGAATTTATAAACGATGAAATTATTGGTAAAATAGACGGGTATATAAAAAAATCAATAGATGATATAATAAATAACATGCAGCCTGAAATAATTGAAAATATTAAAAATATTTTACCTGAAATTGCAGAGAAATTAATAAAAGAAGAAATTGACAAAATTAAAAATGAAAATATTTGACGAACAGGTAATTTCTTTAGTTTCTAATGCATTAGCTGAAGATATAAAAGGTTCGGATATTACTACGGATGCTATTGCAAGCAAATGTAATCCTCAAATTGAATGTGAGATTATAACAAAAGAAGACGGGGTTCTTTGCGGTTTAAACATTTTCTCGTTAGTCTTTGCTCTGTTAAGTAAAAATAATTTTGAAATTAATTATTTTGCTGAAGAAGGTAAAAAAATAACAAAATTTCAAAAAATTATTTCCATTAAAGCCAAATCGGATGTTATTTTATACGGCGAAAGGACTGCGCTCAATTTTCTTCAATTCCTTTCCGGAATTGCAACGATGTCTAATCTGGCAGTAAATGAACTTTCAGGATTGAAAACAAAAGTTCTTGATTCAAGAAAAACGCTTCCCGGTTTGCGCGTTATTCAAAAATATGCCGTAAATATAGGCGGGGCAGACAATCACAGGTTTAATCTATCATCAGGCATTTTAATTAAAGATAACCACATAAAGCTTGCTGGCGGGATTAAACAAGCATTAGAAATGATGAGAAGCTATAATGCCGGATTTAATCAAAAAATAGAGATTGAGGTAAGTTCGGTAGAAGAAGCGGCTGAAGCATTAGAAGGACAGGCAGATATCATAATGCTTGATAATATGAGTATTGCAGAAATGCAAAGGGCTGTAAAAATTATTGGCAAGAATGCTATTACCGAAGCTTCCGGAAATATTACTATAAAAAATTTAAGAAAAATAGCCGAAGAAACTAAAGTTGATTATATATCTATGGGTTCTTTGACTAATACCGTAAAACCGCTCGACTTTTCTTTAAATTTTATATGATTTCTGCAAATTTTAACTTAATCATGGAGGATAATATAAAATATGGATGTGATTAATGAGTTAGACTATATAGATATTTTTGAGATAAAAAAACATCTTAAAACAAATTTTATAGGAAAAAATATATTTTATGAAGAAAAAGTAGGTTCAACTAATTTAATGGCGAGAGAACTTGCTGTTAAAGGCATTAAAAACGGTACCGTAGTTATAGCTGATACGCAAGATAAAGGAAAAGGCAGAAACGGAAAAATATGGACATCGCCTAAGGCGTGTAATATATATATGTCTATTATATTAAAACCTAAGTTTAGTCCGGAAGCTGCTAACGGCATGACTATTTTAGCGGCAACGGCAGCTGCGGAATCTATTGAAGAAATTTCTTCTATTACTCCGCAAATTAAATGGCCTAACGATATTTTAATAAATTCAAAAAAGGTCTCCGGTATTTTAACGGAAATGAGCACACACAACAAAGTTATAGAATATATTATTGTCGGAATTGGCATTAATGTAAATCTTAAAGAAGAAGATATTTACGAAAATATAAAAAATATAGCTACGTCTTTATATATTGAAAGAACAAAAAAACTCAAACAATTAAACGAAAATAACATGTTCATAAACAGGAATAATTTAATAATAAGTTTTCTTAATAAATTTGAGAGATATTATGAAACGTTCCTATCCACCGGTTTATCGTCGATACTGCAAACTTATCAAAAATATTTTGGAATGATAGGAAAAGACGTGGAAATAAATAGTGAAAATCATAAAATTAAAGGTCAGGTTGTCGGTATAGATTCTAAAGGAGCATTATTGTTAAAAACCGGAGAAAATGAATTAGAAAAAGTAGTTTCCGGCGAACTGACTGTTTTATTATAAATATATTATTGTGCAGTCAATATTGAGAACTATAAGCATTCCATATTTTATAGTGATTTAATTTCACGTCAATTATTTTGACTATTCAATAATAAAATATTAATATATAGGCACACAGTTTAATACCTTATGTTTTTATCCTGCGATATTGGCAATACAAATACTGTATTTGGTATTTATAATAATTCAGCCGGCAATTACTATAATGAAGAGGAAGATATATTTAGGGTGTATAGGATTTTGACTTCTGAAATATGTTCAGAACGCGATATTTTCAACACCTTAAGCAGATTATTTTTTAATGACGGTATAAATATAAGCGATATAGATAAAATTTGTATATCTTCGGTAGTTCCATCCCAAAATAAATTTTATAAATTATTCTGCGGTTTGTTAAATTGCCATGCAATTTTTATTTCTTCAGTTTCTAAAACAGGTATTAATCTAATGGTGGAAAATCCTGAGAAATTAGGTGCGGACCGTATAGTCAACGCAAGTTATGCTTACCGCTTAAGTAAAGAATTTCAAATAATAGTCGATATAGGAACTGCCTTAAAAATTGATATTGTTGACGCAGCGGGAAATTTTAAAGGAGGCGTCATATTTCCGGGGATAAAAACTCTTGCTGTATGTCTTAATGAAAAAACGGCGCTACTTCCGCTAATAAATATAAATGAACTAAACTGCAGCAAAAACAGCAGTAGCAATATTGTAAGCAATAATAAAGACGTCGATAATATCAATAAGAGCAATAATGTCAATAACAGCGGCAGCAAAAATGATGAGCACAGCTGTAGCGAAACCAGTATTAATATCAATACCGACACCGTTCAGTTAATAGGTAATAATACAATTAAAGCAATACAGTCCGGATTATTGTACGGCACTATATTTCTGGTGGAAGGTTTTATAAAAGAAATTCAGAAGCAATATGGCAAAACAGAATGCAAAGTTATTTTTACCGGCGGACTGTCTAATGTTATCGCGGATAAATGCAGGATGAAAGGCTTAAAAATAATTGACGGTTTGTGGACAACAAAAGGCTTAAAATTTTTATACAACCTTAATACAGACTAAATTTTAAACGATTTTAAACGTTAGACCGTCAAAGGCTTAAAATTTTTATACAACCTTAATACAGACTAAACTTCAAATGTCAGACCGTCAAAAGACGGAAAAATATTAGGCGGTAGGCAGACAGATAGTTTTTCATATTCAATTTTATGTCCCATATGCATCAGATAAGTAAACTTCGGTTTTAGTATGTTTGATATCTCAATAGCTTTGGCTATCGTCAAATGCGTGGGATGTTCATCATACCTGAGAGCGTCAATCATCAGTATTTTGATGCCATGCAGCAATTTAAAAGATTCTTCAGGTATTTTTGAAACATCGGTCAGATACGCTAAGTCTTTAATCCTATAGCCGTTTATCAGCTGATTGCCATGAAAAACGGGGACTGATTGAATATTTATATTTTGAAAATTAATTTTATTGTCAATTATAATATTTGGTATTAAATCTGGTTTGCTGGATTGCGTCTTTTTTTTAAAAATATAATCAAACCTCGTTGTTATAGTTTTTATATCTTTTTCTGATGCATATATGGGAATCGCCCCTTTTTTAATATAATTGAACATTCTCAAATCATCAATTCCGAATAAATGATCGGCATGGGTGTGAGTGTATAGCACTAAGTCTATTCTGAGAATATTAAATTTTAAAGCTTGAGCTCTTAGGTCGGGGGTTGTGTCTATGAGGCAGCTAATATCATTTTCAGTTATAAGTATGGACGGTCTTAGTCTTTTATTTTTTGGATTTTTAGAAGTGCATACTTCGCAATTGCAACCTATTAAAGGCACCCCAGTTGATGTTCCGCTGCCGAGCACAAGTACTTTCATTTATTTAAACTATGTTATATATTAAATTAAAAGAGCTGCAAGCTGTACTATCTGAGCTCAAAATATTAATTTTTAAGATGCTGCTGTATTATCATCTTGATTATATGCTAAACTTATAATTATATTTATACTTGCAGTATTATAGTAATTTTTCATGCACTTGATATGCTTATAATTTGTAAGATTTAACAGATAGATATGCAGATGTTATGTTCAATTTATTGTATTGGTTAAATGTTGTATAATTATCTGATGAGTATCAATACAATTATACAACAATACATTACGTCCGACAGTTTACATTTTATTATAAAACAAATCGCTTGGCAAGTTTTATGAAAGAATAATGAAAAAGAAAAATAAACCCGCAGTAGAAAAAGTACGTATCAAAAGAGAAATAATTTTTATATTTATTGGAATATTTTTAGTTATTATTTCTACTTTTATAGAAACAAGAATGCTTTCATTCGCGGATGCTTCTATAACTTCAAAAATTATTGTATACGCATATATTAATGTAACTATAATTTTATTTCTTCTAATGCTGTTTTTGATTATAAGAAATATTATAAAACTTTTTTTAGACAAACGAAAAAATGCGCTTGGTTCAAAATTGCGCTCTAAATTAGTCGCTTTATTTGTGCTGGTGAGTCTTATTCCTTCCTTTTTTATGTTTGCTGTTATAATTGCCGCAGGATTTTTTGCTAATGGAATTAACAAATGGTATGTTCCGGGCATTGAAAAAACTATGGGGTATGCACTGAAAATAGCAAAGTTTCTAAATAGTCATAAGCCTACTGCTAACAGTATGCGTAAACATATTTTGCATAATTCGGTTCATTCAGCTAACGCAATATCTATAGATAAAGTAAATAAAATGGCTGATTATATAAGGCATTTTTATGCAGAATATTGGCAAGTCGGGTTCTTAAAAAATCCCATAGAAACAACGTATTTTATCTTGTTCTCAACCTTTACCTTACTTATTCTGTTTATTTCCATCTGGGTTGGATTTTATCTTTCTAAAAAAATAACTGAACCGATAATAAACCTTGTCAAAGGGACGGAAAAAATAGCTTCAGGCGAGTTGGATGTAAATATTAATTCAGGTTCCGACGATGAGATAGGTATGCTTATAAGTTCATTTAATAATATGGCTAAAGACCTTAAGAAAAATAAAGAAATCATTGAAAATGCCAATATGAATCTTAAAAATATCAACACTGAAATTGAAAGAAGAAGAAAGTATATAGAAGTAATTTTAAAAAATATAGGTACCGGCGTTATTAGCATTGATTCTTTTGGAAAGATTAAAACTATAAACAATGCAGCTGAATGCATGTTTCAGGTCAATTTTCAAGAATCGGTAAATAAAAATTATAAAGACGTTTTTAGTAAGATTGCTTTTTCCGAAATAAGGGAAATTATAAAAAATCTCGCTAAAAATAATAAAGAAGAAAGTATTATAAAAGAAATAAAATTAAATATAAATGATAAATTACATGTATATATTATTAATGTTACGGTAATGAAAGATGAAAAAGATAACCCTATGGGATTTATCATAGTTATTAACGATACTACAGATATGATGAAAGCACAGAGAATAGCTGCATGGGAAGAGGTTGCAAAGAGAATTGCTCATGAAATAAAAAACCCGTTAACCCCGATAAAATTATCTGCTCAGAGATTAAAAAGAAAATTCGGAAATAAATTAGAATATGATAATGAAATCTTTAACGATTCTATTGATATTATAATTAAAGAAGTTAACGATTTAAAAGGTCTTGTAGATGAATTTTCTTTATATGCGAGGCTGCCGAAGGCAAATTTTAATTATGCCGATATAAATTTATTAATAGAAGAATCTTTTTCTTTTTACAGAAATGCTCATAAAAATATACAATTTATACAAAAAAATATAAGTAATGATATACCGCTTGTTTATATAGACAGACTGCAGCTTAAAAGGGCTATTATAAACATTCTGGATAATGCGGTGTATAGCATAAATACTAATCGTAAGCATATACGGGAAAGCGGGATTAATTTTATTAAAGCAGAAACTTTTTTTAATTCGGAAAGGCAAACTGTAATAATAAAGATATCCGATACTGGTTCAGGTATTGAAGAAGAAAATTTGGCGAATATATTTGAACCTTATTTCTCCACGAAAAGGGGCGGTACAGGTTTAGGGCTCGCTATAACCAAAAATATTATTACCGAAAATCATGGTATAATATATGCGCATAATATATCCGGCGGCGGAGCGGAGTTTATTATCGAAATAAAACTCGTAAACGATAAAAATATTTAGATTGGAAATTTGCATGATGCATGTGCGGCATTAGACCGTTAAACTATTAAACTATAAAACAAAACGAGTCATATATCGAACAGAATTACGAAATAATGTATATCATAAAATTAGACAATAAAAATACAAAGATGCAGTTATGCAGCAAGTAATGATAAACGGGATATTATGACAAATTAAAAGTTAAATTCGATAGACAAATTAAAAGTTGATTACAAGACATTAAAACGGTGTAAAAATAACTATGAAATCTATACTTATAGTAGACGATGAAGAAAGTATAAGAAAATCACTCGAGGGAATTTTTACTGATGAAGGCTACAGCGTAATTTCAGAAGAATTCGGAGAAGAAGGGCTTAAAACTTTTTCAGAAAAATTGCCTAATGCGGTATTACTTGATATTTGGCTTCCGGATAGCGACGGTGCCAATATTTTAAATTCCATGATTAAAATTAATAAAAATATCCCTATAATAATGATATCAGGACATTCTGATATAGATACGGCAATTAAAACAATAAAAATAGGCGCTTATGATTTTATAGAAAAACCGCTTTCTTTAGACAGGGTTCTTATAACCGTTGAAAATGCGTTAAAATTTAACGAATTAAACGAAAAGAAAATTGTTCTGGCGGAAAGTATACCAGGATATAAAGATGAATTAATAGGCAATTCTGAAAAAATTA
The DNA here is from genome assembly GCA_021809845.1 of bacterium. Taxonomy (GTDB): domain Bacteria; phylum SZUA-79; class SZUA-79; order Acidulodesulfobacterales; family Acidulodesulfobacteraceae; genus Acididesulfobacter. The sequence goes on from JAJZJW010000013.1 coordinate 50,099, forward strand.
AGGAATTAAAAAATAAAATATTAAAGGCGGCAGTTTCGGATGCCCCTATTTTAATCACCGGAGAGAACGGAACAGGTAAAGAATTGGTTGCTAAATCCCTTCATTTTAACAGTTCGAGATTGGAAGAACCGTTTATTGCTATTAATTGCGCCGCAGTTCCCGAAGACTTAATAGAAAGCGAGCTGTTCGGTTATGAAAAAGGGGCATTTACAGGCGCATTGTCGCGTAAAAAAGGCAAATTTGAAATTGCAGACGGCGGGACGCTTTTTCTTGATGAAATAGGTGATATGAGTTTAAGAATGCAGTCAAAAATTTTAAGAGTTTTGCAGGATAATAAATTTCAACGTGTAGGAGGAGAATCCACCATAGAAGTTAATACGAGAATTATTGCAGCAACAAATAAGAATCTTGAAGACGAGATAAAAAAAGGCAATTTCAGAAGCGATTTATTTTTTAGGCTTAACGTGCTCCCGTTTTTTGTTACGCCGCTCAGAGAAAGGAAAGAAGATATACCTATGCTTGTTAATTATTTTATTGACAAATATAACCGCAGCAATAAACAAAAATTATATATAACTATCGAAGACGATGCGGTGGAACTTTTTAAAAATTATTCATGGAAAGGCAATGTTAGGGAATTAAAAAATATTATAGAAAGATTTGCAATAATGTATTGCGGCAGTCGAATAACAAAATATGATGTTGCGAATGAATTAAAAATAGATATAGAATATTGCGAAGAGAATAATAAAAATAATAATGACAACTACGCTAAAGACAATAATAGCAGCATCATTAATGACGGTTATAATAATCAAAATGCCGGCGGCGGCGGTAATAATATAGATGATAAATTTAAATCTCACAAAACTGTAGACTTATCAGATATTGCCGATTCCGGCAAAAATATATATAGTTTTCAGCACAGTGATAATACAATAAGTAAATATATTGGCATAAATTCTTTTAAAAAAGCAAAAGAAACATTTGAAAGAGACTATATAATCTCAAAATTAAAGGAAAATAATTTTAATATTTCAAACACCGCTAAAAAAATAGGAATGTCTCGCAGAAATCTTCATAATCGGATAATTTTATTGAATATAGATAACCATATTCATAGTATCTGCCACGAAAACAAAGAATAATTAATAAAATTATTAATCAATTTTGCCAAAATTTTTTTGCCTATTATTTGTTCAATAATTAATCAATATATAAAATGCTCACAATTTATACATCTATGCTGACTAAAAATTAGGCATAATTGTATTATTTCCCATTTATATTTTCTTCCTAAATCTCCAATTGTTAAAATTGTTAAAAAGTCCGTACTATTTTTCATTTTTATAAATGCTAATTTATTAATATTTATTATTCTGTTTTTTTGGTTATGTGGCTATGTGGTTATTTACATTGTTGTATAAATACGGCAACGCTGCAATAAATAATGCAATTTGTATTCTTAAGCTCTGCTTCGAGTTATACTTGAGCATTGACGCCAATTATCCTTATGTCCGTTAAAATGAATATTCTGGCATTGATATTGCATTGATATAAAAAACGGTTATACAGAAATTAATTTTATATGTTTTGCCTAATAATTTTATAACGGAGTTTACCCGTTAGTAATGTTGTATTATAAAATTTTTAAAATGGAGGAGGTGAAAAAAATGAAAAAAATTGAGGCGATAATTAAACCGTTTAAACTTGATGATGTTAAAGAGGCATTAAATAAAATCGGGATTCATGGTATAACGGTGACCGAGGTTAAAGGTTTCGGAAGGCAGAAAGGTCATACGGAGTTGTACAGAGGAGCAGAGTACAGGGTTGATTTTGTCCCTAAAACAAAACTTGAAATAATAGCTTCGGACGAAATAGTTCCAGAAATAATTGAAGCTATTGAAAAATCGGCAAAAACCGGAAACATCGGAGACGGGAAGATATTCATTTCTTCTACTGAAGAAGCTATAAGAATTAGAACAGGCGAAAAAGGAGAGTCGGCAATTTAGTTTTTGCGCATTTTTATGTTCAGTCTGAACGCTGTTTTGAATTGCGCCGCTCGAAATATATGTCGGCAATTTAGTTTTTGTATTTTTATGTTCAGTTGCTTATGGTTTTATAAACACCATGATTACTATTATGATTATAATTTAAAAAGATACAATTATATATAAACTGGAGAATAATTATGAAAAAAATTAACGGAATTTTAACAATTTCCGGAGGGTTGTTGTTAGTTCTTTTTGGATGGGTTACGCCTGTATTTGCGGCGACTGCTACCAAGGTGCCAAAGTTTGTTCCGGGAAATATAGCATGGGTGCTGGCTTCTTCAGCACTTGTGCTTATAATGACACCGGCATTAGGGTTTTACTACGGCGGTATGGTCAGAAAAAAGAACGTATTAAACACTATATCGCTGAGTTTTATTACAATATGCACAGTAAGTATTATTTGGATATTATGGGGTTATTCCTTAGCGTTTGGACCGGATGCTTTTTTTGGTATTATAGGTAACCTTAAGTATTTAGGATTGGCTGTTATGGGTGTAAATCAGCATTCAAGATATGACGGTACTATTCCTTCTTTTATTTATGTTATGTTTCAATTAATGTTTGCTATAATAACTGTCGCACTTGTCAGCGGTTCTTTGGTGGAAAGAATAAAATTTTCTTCATGGGTAGTTTTTACTATAGTATGGCTTACCATAGTCTATGCCCCTGTAGCGCAATCGGTATGGGGCGTTGGAGGGTTATTTAATAATATGGGTGCGCTCGATTTTGCCGGGGGAACGGTAGTTCATATAAATTCCGGTGTTGCAGGTCTTGCAGGCGCATTAGTCCTCGGAAAAAGGAAAGGATACATGAAAGAGAATATTATTCAGCCTAATCAGCTGGCTTATACAATTTTGGGCGGTGCATTATTATGGTTTGGATGGTTTGGTTTTAATGCCGGCAGTGCGTTAGAAGCTAACGGTCTGGCTGCATCTGCTTTCCTTGTAACAAACACCGCCACTGCCGCTGCTGCAATAAGCTGGATGCTTGCGGAATGGATTCACAGCGGTAAACCCACGACATTGGGAATGATTTCAGGTGCGGTCGCAGGTCTCGTTGCTATAACGCCTGCTTCCGGCTTTGTTAACCCGCTTGCGTCCATTATTATAGGGCTTGTAGTCGGTGTTTTATGTTATTCCATGGTAGTTTTTGTAAAACCCAAACTTGGTTATGATGATGCGTTGGATGCTTTTAATGTTCACGCTATCGGCGGAGCATGGGGAGCGCTTGCGACAGGTTTATTTGCCGACCCTCTTATAAACCCGGGACATAGCGGTTTGTTTTACGGAAATCCTTACCAGGTTGTAATTCAGCTGATAACCATTGTATCAGTTGCAGGATACTCTTTTATAATGAGTTTTATAATATTTAAACTTATAGATAAATTTATGGGCTTAAGAGTGAGCAAAGAGGAAGAAGCTATGGGTCTTGATATTACTCAGCATGATGAATCGGGTTATAATCTGTAAGTAAAATAACTAAATGACTTAATAAAGAATAAAAAAATTATTTATAATTAAGAACATTAATTTATTTAATCCTTCATGACACGTAAAACATTGTTAAATTTGTTTTTAGTCATGAAGGATTTTATATATAATGCGTTATATTATGTAATGTGATGTTGTGTAATGTGGTGCTATGTTATGTTGTAAAATGTTATGTTATATTATGTTGAGTCATTTTATGTTGTACATTACACATTACATTAATATATATAGAATAATAATGATACAATATGAAAATATAAAAAAAAATAAAACTATCAAACAACGAATCTTATAAAAAAATTTTTAAAATTGTAATTGGAACAATTGCAATTTTTATAATAAAACAAATAAGTTAACAGAATTATGGATATTAAATTTAAGCTTATTTTAAATAATATAAATTATTCAATAATTCTTTTTAATGAAGAATTAACAGTCGAATTTTTAAATATTGCCGCTCAGGAACTCACCGGATATTCGGATTATTTCTCCTATTCCAATCGTCTAAACGCGAACCAATTTTTTCGTAATAATAAGTATATAATAGCTAAAATAAACGAAGTTATTAAGACAGGGGAAGGTTTCATTGATTTTGATTTTGAATTTTATAATAGTAACAGACAAAATAATAAGAGGTCGCTAATAGTTGAGATAGCAAAAATTAACGACGGCAATAAATATTATATACTTATATCCATGAAAGATATAACAAGATTTAAAGAAATGGATAATATTATTAAAAATGAAGAAAAATTGCAAAATTTCTCAAGATTTATAGCCGAAATTTCTCATGAAATTAGAAATCCGCTTGGCGGAGTAAAGGCTTCCGCCTCATATTTGAAGAAAAGAATTATTGAAGAACGCGATTTTCTTCCTGAAAGTTTAAAAGAATTATCGCAGTTTACGGAAATAATTGTTAAAGAAATAAATAGAATTAATATTTTAATAGAAAATTTACTGTCATTATCTAAAAGTCATAAAATAAATGCCGAAATGGTTAATGTAAATAAAATCATAAATGAAATTATTGAAATAGAGACCGCTATTAATTCGGAAAAGAATATAAAATTTATTAAAGAATTTGACCCAAGTTTGCCGGAAATATTTGCTTCTGAGGGTGCTTTAAAACAGGTTTTTTTGAATATAATAAAAAATGCTATTGTAGCCATCCAGAATAAAAACAAAGGATTTATTAGAATCACAACAAGAATTGATGCTGAAAGAAATATTCCAAAATTTATAAAAATTATCTTTTCCGATAATGGAGTAGGTGTTAGCAAAAAAGATTTTAATAAATTATTTGAACCGTTTTTTACTACTAAAGAAAAAGGTACCGGATTAGGACTCGCAATCTCGCAGAAAATTATTTTTGAACATAACGGTTTTATAGATATCAAATCAGTAAAAAATAGAGGTACTGATGTAATTGTTTATTTGCCCGAGGGAAAAAATAAAAAAAATGTACATTCTGCTATAACTCATACATAATATTTATTGTTAAACCCGATATTATTTTTGGATAAAAAAAGGTAGATTTTTGGGGCATTCTTAAATTAAGCGAAGCTATCCTCGTTACGTCTTCAATTTTTGTCGGATTCATTAAGAAAACGGCTTCTATTTTTTCTTCTTTATTATTATTGCAGGTATTATTTTTACCGGATATGCTGTTTATTGCATTCAAAGCATCTTTTTCATACATGATAAACCGCTGATTATCAATATCTGACTCTTCCATATGCAGAATGTTTTTAAAAATATAGTTCTGCAATATCGAAACGTCTAACTGTTCCAACGGATTATCGAGAGTACTCCTGTTCGTTTCTTTTAAAGAGATTACAAGACATTTTCCGGATTTATGAATAAATCCGAATGAAGACTCATCGATATTTTTGTTGAGAATTTTTATGATATTTTTATAGTCTGTCTGAATAATGATAAAATTTTTTTCAACTTCATTTATAAAGTTTTCAAGGTTTATTGTTTTATTAATGATACATCTGTGCGTAGGCAAAATAACCATTCCGGCTTGATTAATAGGAGCAAAATACATCATGCAATAGTTTGCATTAATTTTATTATTATAGGCAGATTCGATATAGTTTTTAAAATTTAAACATGTTTCGAATCTGTGATGACCGTCTGCGATATATATGCTTTTATCTTCCATTTTAATTCTTATAAAATCAATCAAATTTTTATCAGTTATTCTGTATAATTTATGTGTTTCATTTTTATTGTCAACAAATTCGGTAATTTTGCCCGCTTTGCGATTTTCTATAGAATCGGTTATAAAATTTATTATGGATTTGTCCTCGTCTTCAAATATAGAAAATATTGAACTCAAATTTGCTTTTGTAGCCTCCATCAGTTTAAGTCTGTCTTTTTTGGGTTTAGCAAGAGTTTTTTCGTGACCGAAAATCTGTGAATTTTCTTTTTGCGAAGGTAACTTAAATAATGAAATAAAACCGAATCGTTCATATTGTTTACCTTCGGATGTGAAACTTTGCAAATATAAATATATTGCCTCTTCAGGTTCGGCGATTAGAATATTGTCTTTAATCCACTTATTTAACAGGTGAGCGGCGCGTATATATTTATTGTTAGCAGGCGAATCATCATTATTTTCTTTACCGAGAATAAGTCTTATAATATTGTATTCCGATTTTTTGTACAGTTCATCCTGAAGTTCTTTGCTTATAACGTCATAAGGCGGAGCAGTAACATCATCAAACTTAATTTTGTCGGTATTATAAATATACGGCTTAAAAGGAGCTATTATAGTTTTTTGCATAGTATATAATTATAATCTTATAATCTATTATTTTTTTAATCAGGTTACAATATCGGAGCAGCACCGGGAGAAATATATGAGTGCAATCCGGGAATAAGTAAATCAACCCCAAGGTATGTGCATATTACAACAATAAAGCCTATAACGGCAATCCATGCCATTTTCTTTTCATTCCAGCCTTTGGTGAGCCTTGCATGGATAAATACAGCATATGTAATCCACGTAATTAACGACCAAGTTTCTTTAGGGTCCCAGCTCCAGTAACCTCCCCAGGCATTATCTGCCCATGCAGCACCGATGACTATTCCTATTGAAAGAAACAAAAATCCAAAAACCACAACCTTGTAAATAGCCTCATCTAAAATATCGATAGACGGACTGAGCAATATAAATTGCTTATAAAGCAATGTAAAAGGATAAAATATAATTAAGGCAATTTTTTTTACAGCATTAAGATTGTTCTTTTTGTCGTCGGTTTTTTTATTTTTATTTTGTTTTATAACGTTAAGCTGATTATACTTGAGCAGAAATAAAATGCCTATACCAAATGCTGCTGCAAATGCTCCGTATGCCAAAAATAGCGAAATTATGTGATAAAGTAGCCAATAGCTTTTTAGCGCGGGTATTATGTATGGTTCTATAGCACTGGTAGATAACGGATAAAATGTTGCGAATCCGAGAGCGCATATAGATATAAATGTCATAATAAATCCGAGTGAGTTGAAATTGTAAAATAATTTTAATAAAATAAAACCGAATAAAATAACATAGGCGAAAAAAACTAAAGAATCGTACAGGTCTATAAGCGGCGGTATGTAAATTCCTATTTGGTACGAGTACCGCCATCTTATAATAAAGGCAAAGGTCTGCAAGGCGAATGCGGCTGCCACTACTATAAAAGAAGCTGTGGAAACTAATTTATTTGCCGTGAAAATATATATAAAATATCCTATAAAGCTTACAATGAGCATAATTAAGGATATAGTAAAATAAAAAGAGCCGTCTAAAATTGATGCGTTCATATGAATCATATTTATCTGTCCTCAGAGTATTCCGTTATTTTAAATATGTATTTCTTAATTCATTAAGTATGTTATATAAAAATTATCTGGAGAAAACATTGAACTTTTTGACCGATATTTTCTATTTTCAAGGTATTTAACCGTTCCCATTTTTTATATTTGTTTTTTTAAATATTTCCGTAAGACCTAATGATTTAGAAAGTTAAATTAAAACAGCCAATATCTTTATATCTGTTTTTTAAAAATTTCTGTAAGCCTGTCTATCATGGAATAAAATGATGCAAATTTCTTATTGGGTACGGATAGGAGTTCTATTTTATTTGTTTTTTCTTTTTCTTCGGAAGGAATAACTCTTATCCATAATGATTTTTGATTAAAGAAAAATGAAAAGAATAGAGCAAAAATTAAGATTGCCGAGCCAATCCACACGATATAGGTATCCACATTTTTTGTGATTTCCACGCCGCTATAATAGTATGTTTTTATTCCGGCAAAAACAAAAGCTATATTATTGTTATATTTTGCAAAAAATAAAGGCATATTTCCTTTTTTTGTTCTATATGGCAATTCTTGAAAAACGATAGGTCTGGTAACTGTTTTATTATTTTTAATTATCGATATGTAGAAAGGGATCTGGTTTTTTGCAGGATTTTTAAAGAAATTAAAAGAAAATTTTATATTGCTTATTTTTGAATTATATAATTTTCCGGGTACCGCGTATATTAGTCTTTTATTATTTTTATTTTTGTTTTTTAAATTAAGCACTAATATTTGTGCGGCGTTAGGTTTATAATGACCATAGCTTGCCTGGTAAATGGTTATTCCGTCATATGTGAGCGGATGATTAACCCTTATTGATTTAGTCAAAATAGCTATATGTTTTTTTATAATTGTCAGCGTGCTGATATAAGCCTTTGGCATTCCGTTTTTATAATATTTTGTTGCATAGTTGTCCAATTTTATTTTGAAAGGCAGCAGGACTGGATTATTATTTTTTAATAAATAAGAATGTTGAACGGTTTGACCTACTTTGATATTTGTATATGATCTATATCCAAGGGCTACGCCGAGAAAGACCCCCGTAAGGACTACTATTACGCCGAAATGGGCAATATTAGGCGATATTCTGAATATAGAATTTTTAGAAAAAAATAAAAAATTTCCTGAACTGTTTTTGTTATGAACAGCGTTTTTGCCTGCATTCCCGTCTAAATTTTTTAATACAGGTTTCCCAAATTTTTTAGCGAATGTTTTTTCGGCAATATTTAATATTTCAGAAGGACTTTTTGATGATTGTATTGTTGTATATTTAGCTTTATAGCTATTTTTCTTCAAAGCATTATCGAAAGAAGTATACGGCTCTATAATATTTTTAATAACTTTAGGAAGTTTATTTGCCGAAGCGGTTATCATTGTTAAAATAAGCAGTACGGCAAGACCAATAAAATACCAGGAGCTGTAAATATTTAAAAATCCCAGCCAGTAGAGAATGTGAAAAACGGTATCACCGTAAATTATTTTATATTGTGCTAGAGTATCGCCCTGGTCTATTACTGTTCCGATGATTGAAATTGCGGCTATAAGTATAAATAAAATTATTGCTAATTTTATCGAAGAAAAGAATTTATTTAATTTTGATAGCATAGAGTTTTGTGTTTCGATTGTGTCGAAAAAGTTAATTGAAAATTAAGTTTATTTATTTTGTTTTTTAGAATTATTAGAATTATTAAGTTTGTAATTATAAGTGCATCGTGAGCATTATTTATTTTTTTAATTATTTATTATTTATTGCTTTTAATTATAAAATTATTCTTTTATTTTTGACTTTCATAAATTATATTGCTTTTAATTTAGATTGTAAAGCGAAATTGTAAATTTTGTCTTTAAATAAAACACTTTAATTCTTCCATAGAGGTATAAAAAAACCTCCCGATGTGTTATAATTGTTGTGTTCAAAGACAATAAAAATAACCACCAAGGAGGTTAACTAATATGAAAGATTATATCATAAAAAAAGGCGA
>JAJZJW010000072.1 GCA_021809845.1 bacterium
TCATCACATAAACGAATACCGTCCCGACGTAAACTCCGGTCTTTGCTATTACCCTGTATCCGTAATAATTAGCCGTTGCCTTGCCGTATTGCCTTGCTTCTTGGATAGTATTATTTATAACAGGTTTAATGCCTCTTTACAAGAACAAATAACCAAAGCTATCTTTAATAATCCTGATTCATATTTATTAAACATATATCGTTCTTGTTTTTAAATTTAGTTTTTAATAAATAATTTACACTATCTCAAAATAAAACGCATTTTTGTTATATAAACACATTTGCTCTATCTACAGCTTCCGCCACACTTATTGTATTGTTATTTAACATAGTTTAAGTTTACCTCTAATTATGATTTCTTTTCCAAAAATTCTTCTTTATATATCATCGTTATTTGTTTTAGATTTACTTTCATTAATCATTTTATCAATCCAATTAATTTTCTCTTTTATTTTTTTACTAATGTCTTTTGACATTTTTACAATATCAGTGTTATCAGTATAGTTATATGACATGAATTTATCTATGGATTCTTTTGGATATCTTGTTTGCGATTCATACGGCAGCAGTAATGTGGCGAAAAAAAATAAAATCATAAAACTTAATCCATTTTTTTGCATAAACATCATGTGCTTTTGTTTTCAAAAATTCTAAATATAAAAATGTAGTTATTATAGAAATAAAGTTTTTAGTGTTATTGTATATATCATCATTTAAAAAAGATAAATCTGAAAACATTTTTACTATTTCAATAGGTATTTTTTGCTCAGGTTTAATATTTTTTATTACCATCTTTAATTTTTTTTGCATGCTTTTCATATCATTAAGAAGTTTGTTTTCCAATTGAACAAATTCTGATAACTTTGGCATTTTAGAAATAAAAGTGTATTTATTGCTAAGTTCTTTAATTATATTAATAGGATTGTGTAACGCATCTTTTGCATTATATTCCAATACTGCATAACTCAAAGATTTAAGTACTTTTTCTGATGATTGTTGAAGATGGAATATCGCGTTAGCGTATTGTCCTTTTTTAAATAATATATGATAAGAAAAGATATCATCTTTTGCATATTTTAAAAATATACTCATTTTTTCGGCAACGGATTTATCATAAGTTCTTTTTTCTATATCATTGCCAATTTGTTCAAATTCTTTCTTATTATTACTATAAAAATTATTAATTGATTTTTTAAATTGTTCATATGATTTAAGTAAATCAATAAATATTTGTATTCTATCAATAACTAATGTTTTTATTTTTATGGCTTCTTCTTCTTGACTATTATCATTAATATTTTTTATTACTACTATTGTTTTAATTTTTTCAAGAAATTCTATGGCCGTAGATATAGGCATTTTATTAATTTTTTTAGCATTAAAATCGTATATAGAGTTTGACGATACTATATCATTAATTTCAATAGTCATTAAGCCACCTTTATAAAGCAAATTAAAATATTTTTACCTTATAGTTTTTATTATTACACTCAGTTTCTCTTTTTTTGTGCCACTTACTTGAGTTGCTATTATGCAATTACAGTGAGTATTTTGATAAAAGACAAATATTTTCGACTTTGTCCTTAATCTTTTTTATAGATTTTATATATTTAAACTTGTGAAGATAATATACATATAACTATTGAAATTATATACTGTACACGTTAACAAAGAAATTTAGCTATGCAAGCCCCCCTACTTCAGTAATTGGGATAAAATAGCTAAATTTCTTTGTCAATATATCGTCCATATATTCCTTTAATTTTCTTATTTTCGTTTATCCCGCTTAAAATATCCTGCTTGAATTACATACACACTGTCAATGTATTTTTCTATTGCCTTTTTAAATATGCCGTTTAAACGCTTTAAAATGCGTTTTAAGGCGTGCTGCTTGAAAAAGCTTAGAATGTTAAAAGTTATATTAATATTCTTATTTCGTGTAAACATTCAACCCGATTTTGACGTGTAAGCAAAGATATGTCCTGTGTCCTAATAATTCGCCGGTGATATAAAGCGATTTTTTGATGAAAATGCCCTTCTTTGCGTATTCCGTTTTAATCGAACAACTGATTCCGTTTCTAACCGAACACTAAAATCAGTAATTAATCCCTTCTTATTTTTTATATAATAACGTTAAGTTTAAGTCAATGAAAATATCTTTAAAATCTATTGAGAAAAAAGGATATAGGATAAATATGCCCAAAAGGACGGAGAGAATAAAAATACGCGTGGGTTTTGTAGAGTTAAACATTAAACTTTAAATTGTTTTTTAGTTACAATATATTTTGAAATATGCCGTCCAGTATCAATAATTTTTGTAGAGTTTCAATAACTTTTGGAACTTACAGTCCTATAAAAAATATCTTCGGACTAAAAAAATGCTCAAAAATGGACGGGAGCAGAGGCCGAAAATTTCTATCGGCAAATTTGGGATTAAATATTTTTATTTTAAAAACAAAAAAATATGATACAATTTTTTATAATTAACCAATAAAAAAATTAGTTTGACACGAAATAACTAACGCCTTCTGGAAAAATGGCATGGAGACATT
>JAJZJW010000031.1:0-7907 GCA_021809845.1 bacterium
CTTCATTTTTTACCCTTTCTAAATCCGCTTCTACCATAAGCTCTATCAGTTCCTTCATAGAAGTCTTAGCTTCCCACCCAAGCTTCTCTTTAGCCTTTTTAGGATTTCCTAAAAGTCTTTCGACTTCTGCCGGTCTGTATAATTTAGGGTCTATTTCTACGTAATCTTTATAGTTTAGTCCGACATAGGAAAAAGCGGTTTCACACATCTCCCTTACGGAAAAGGTTTTACCGGTTGCGACAACGTAATCGTCCGGCTTATCCTGCTGAAGCATAAGCCACATAGCTTCTATGTAGTCTTTTGCGTAACCCCAGTCTCTCTGGGCGTCTATGTTGCCGAGGTAAAGCTTTTTCTGTTTGCCGTATTTTATTCTTGCGACGGCATCGGTAACTTTTCTCGTAACGAATTCTATGCCTCTAATCGGCGATTCATGATTGAACAGTATTCCTGCACAGCCGAATATGTTAAAACTTTCCCTGTAATTTATAGTAATATGATGGCCGAACATTTTAGCGACTCCGTAGGGGCTTCTCGGATGAAATACCGTATCTTCGCACTGTATGGTTTCGGAAGTCTTACCGAACATCTCGGACGTTGAAGCCTGATAAAACTTAATTTTATTATTTACGATTCTTATAGCCTCAAGAACGTTCACTACCGAAAAACCCGTAACCTGGGTAGTTAAAACCGGCTGCTGCCACGACGTTCCCACGAAACTTTGAGCTGCTAAGTTATATACCTCCTCGGCTTTGGAAGTTTCCAGCGCCCTTATTAAAGAAGATAAATCAAGAAGGTCGCCGTCTATTATTTTTACTTCGTCTAAGATATTTAAATACCTGAGTCTCCAAAGAGTATCCGAACCCCTTCTTGCAAGAAAACCGTAAACGTTATAACCTTTTTCGATTAAAAACTTAGCGAGATATGCGCCGTCCTGCCCCGTTATTCCGGTTATAAGTGCGTTTTTTGCCATAGCTTCTTTCATCCTCCGTTTTTTATATTGTATTTTTAATTAATTTATCTTAACTTTTTTCTCCAGTAATTTAAAATATCTTCTATGCTTTTTTTAAGCGGTATTTTTGGCTGCCAGCCGGTATATTCCTTAAGTTTATTACTGCTTCCGTAAATTCTTTTCTGCTCGTTCGGCCTTAACTTAGCCTCGTCTATTTTTATTTCTGCTTCTATGCCCGTTATTTCAAACATTAAATTTAAAATAGAACGCAAGGAAACTTCACTTCCGGAACATACGTTAAATACATCAAACTTATTATTTATATCATAAACTTTTTCGTTTTCCAATAATAATTTATAAACTTCCGCTACGTCCCTTACGTCTAAAAAATCCCTCGTAACGTCGATATTGCCGGTTGTAATTACCGGCTTTCTTAGTCCAAGCTCTATTTCTATTACCTGCTTTGCAAAAGAAGATACAGCAAAGCTTTCACTCTGGTTCGGGCCTATGTGGTTAAAAGGCCGTACTATTATAAACCGCATATCCGGTTCAGTAACCGACCACTGATAGCACAGGGCTTCTACGGCAACTTTACTTACGGCATAAGGATTTCTGGGCTTAAGAGGATATTCTTCTTTTATCGGAAGAGAGCTTTCATTTACTAGACCGTAAATATCTCCGGAACTAACATAAAGTATTTTGCCTTTAAAACCTGTTTCTTTTAAAGCACTTAACAGGTTAAAAGTGCCGGTAAAATTTATGTCGAAAGTCTCGAGCGGATTTTTAAAAGACTCAGGAACAAAACTCTGCGCGGCTAAATGGATAACGGCGTCAATTGCCGGAATGCCGGAAGCCGATAAAAACGATTTTAATCTGGCGGCGTCTCTTACGTCTATTATTCCTTGTTCGTCTTCCAAAGGGATACATACGTTGGGTATGGGTATAATAGATTGCGGGGATTTAAGAAATTCTAAAGATTGTATATTTTGAGGCAAGTTTTGAGAATCGCCAAACGCCCGTATTACATAATAACCTACAAAACCCGAAGTGCCGGTAATTAAAATATTCATAAATTATTTATTTATGATAAAAGTTAAAGTTTTTTAGATATTTCAGATAAATCGAAAAATTTAATTATTATTTTTATGCAACCTTTCTATGTTATTAAATTAAATTTAAATCCATTAAGGCTGATTATGATTCATAAGTAGTTTTTTAAATAATAAAACGCTATCATTGAAAAAACAACTAAAGAGAAAATTTAAAATTTTCAGTGCTGTCTAAAATAATATAATATAGCTTCCAAAAAGAAAACTAAAATTTAATTTTAAAAATAAACACTGCCTGGATATTTTTATCTATTTTTTTTATTTCATTAATTATAAAAATATTTTATTTGAAAATAATATAGTTATCTCATACAACAATTTCCCTTAAAGATTATAGTTTCTATCTTTTCTTCTATCTGCATATGGTAAATATTGCAAATAAACTAACATTTTTGTTTCAAGCCTTCCTCGCGTGACAGTATCAAGAATAAATCCGGTCATCAAGCTTAAAAAAGCTATCAGCATTATTCCGATAGATAAAACTGCGGTGGGTAAGCGTGGTACTAAACCTGTTTGTAAATATTGAATAAAAACGGGGATACCAAAAGCTAAAGAAATTAAAACTAAAATCAACCATACAATAGAAAAAAATTGCATTGGGCGTTCATGTTTAAACAACAACGTTATCAGCCATATAATACGTAAGGCATCGCGATATGTATTTAACTTACTTTGTGAACCTTCAGGCCTGCTGCGATATGCTCCTTCTATATTTGCCACGGGCATAGAAAGTTCCAACGCATGAATCGCAATTTCAGTTTCAATATCGAAGCCTTTAGATAATACCGGAAATGATTTAACAAAACGCCTCGATAGAACTTTATAACCTGAAAGCATATCTTGAATATAACTGCCGAATATAAAACGAACCATACCGTTAAGCAATCTATTTCCAAACCTATGTCCTAATCTATAGGCGGTTTGTTCCATATCGCGACAGACACAGTTAACAATGTCGTAATTTTCTTCTATCGCTAAACTAACCATTTCTCTTGCAATATCTGCATCATAGGTATCGTCGCCATCGACTAAAATATATAAATCGGCTTCTATGTCTCTAAACATACGCCTGACAACATGTCCTTTGCCTTGCATAGGCTCATGACGGACTATCGCTCCTGCTTTTATTGCCATATTAACTGTTTCATCGCTAGAATTGTTGTCATACACATATATTTTAGCATCCGGCAAAGCTTGTTTGAAATTATTAACAACATTGCCTACCGTTATTGCCTCATTATAACAAGGAATTAGTACGGCTATTTGCGGATTACTCATAGCTTTCTCCAATTTTTATCATTTTACATATAGCAACTGGATAAATATTAGTATTTATCTCTTTGCATTTATTATATTCGATTTTTAAGTTATATTTTAATTTAAGAAATTTTGTATGTTCTTTAACTATGCTTAATGATTTATTGTATTGACTTAAATAATAAATATTACCCTTAAAATTTACCAGTTTACGCAGGTAAGATTTCTGGAATAATTCGGTTAAACCGCCAATTCTTTCAGGAAGCCCCATAACCTTAACATTATTTGGAAAATATGGAAGTACAAATCCGATAGGAGCGTGTCCTGCGACTATTAAAGAGTTTCCATATTTTTTAAATATTTTTTTGTTAATCCCAAAATATGAGTTAGTGAACGGTTCTCTACCCCAATTATTGTCTGGTAAACTTAACAAAGACACTACTAAAACTAACACGGCAATAATTAGAGGTATTTTACTCTTTTTAAACCCATTTTTAAAAAATGAAACTAACATAATTACTATCGTAAAAGGTGCAATTATTTCCAAGACACTAATATATCTGTAATATGAAAACATTTTCTCCCAAACTATAAAACTAATAGTAAAAAATAAAACAATAAAAAGCCCTGCGTATCTCTCGCGATATTTAAATTTAGCAAATTTTAAATAATTAATAATGTAAAAAGGCAAAAGAATAAATATTCCAGCAAATAAGTATGTTCTAAAAGGCAATTCCATTCTCATCAAATTATGATGTCGACTGTTATAATTATAACGAAAACAAAATTCAAATGGAATTTTTAAATAGCCGATAAAATGCTTAGGAAACCATCTGCCGTCATGAATTGCATAGGGTAATAAATATGGAGACTTAAATATATTATTAAAATAAGGAAAAATCGGATTTTGAAAATGTTTATACAGCAATAAGCCAATTGGAGCATATATAGCAAAAAAAGAAAGAGCGGCTGTCGATGCAAAAATAAGCATTATTAATAATTGTTCTTTGTATTTTAATTTCATAATTAACAAAATAATCGCGAGCGATACAAACATTCCAACCGCATATGTCATATTTGTAAACTTCAGTCCCGATACAAATCCTATCATTATACCGGATACAGCAACATATTTCATCTGCTGTTTTAAGTTGCTTGCCTTAGTTATAATCTTTACTATGAAAATAATAGAAATAATTACAGGAAAAGCCAATAAAGTATCGCCCATCGTTCCACCTATTTCCGAATAGAATATGGGTCCAAAGATTGCAGAAACTGCAATTATGACAGATAATATAAATTTATAAACATAACTGTTTTCTTCAAAAATCAGCATGGATAGGAAAAATACCATTGATAGGGACAAAGATTGCAGTACTGCTATTATCATATTAACTTGTAAAGGTGTTAAATTTGAAATTAACAGATAATAAAAAGAATTTAGTAGAGGGTCTAAATATGACTGTATGGTTGCTAGAGAATCCGTTATTAATTTTCCATGCACATATAAATAACCATTGTAAAAGTGATAGTTCTGCAAATCCCAGTTTATGTCGGCACCAAGATAAAATCCTATTAAGCAGACTAATATGGCAAATAAGGCTATTACAGCTATTTGTGGAATAATTTGCGCTTTTTTAATTTTTTTTGCTAATTTTTTTTTGTCCATTTTTTGTCCATTATAGTAAATCAAAAATTATTTAAGTGTCCTTTCTAAATCATTGAGAGTATTTTCCCAATAAACAGTTTCTCTTATTTTTTTTTCTTCAACATTAATTTGTTTAATATTTATGTTATAGTTATCTAAAAAACCATAAACGCTTTTAATAAACTCTTCTTTATTGTCTGTTACAACAAAATTCGATAATTGATTGACTATATCAAACCCCCTTGATGCAATTGTAGTAGCAACAACTGGCTTACAAGAAGCTATTGCTTCAGCTGTTTTTAAATTAGACCCTCCGCCTATTGTAATTGGCAATAAAATCACTTGGGCCTTTTCAATAAATGCAGCTAATAATTCGTTTGAAACAATTCCTAAATTTTTTATTCTATCTAAACTAACATTACTATATAATTTTGCTTTAACAGGCATGTAACTCTCCAAGATTTGCGAGACGCCACCAACAACTAAAACAATACAATCAGGAGGGATAAAAGCAAATGATTTGCCCATCATTTCCCAGAAACCTATAGCATTTGGTGGATAGGCAGAACCTACAAAAAATGCATATTTTCTACCCATTAAAATATTTTCTACAAAATCTAAATCATCTTTATGTGCAAATTTTCTATCTACCCCATTGTTGCATATAAGTATCGATTTTGCTCCCATTTTTATAAATTCATCAGCATCAGTTGACGTACAACAAATAACAAAATCTGAAACTTCAATTAATTCCATTTCTAAGCGTTTAATATTATATATAATATCTTCAACTTTCTTTCCGCACAAAAAATGTTTATCCATAAGTTGCTTTTTTGTTTTATATTCAACATTTTGTGAAGAATAAATTATTTTAATATTATTTTTAAAAATATTTTTTTTTAACAAATACTTAACAACAGGCCATAACCATACTTGTTCAAGCATTAAAATATCTGGTTCAAACGAAAGAATACTTTGCTTTAAAAATTCAAAATATTTACCTTTCACTGAAATTAATGCTGTTGCATAATCATTACAAAATGGTATTGATACTATCTTTTTAAGTTCATCCTCACTCACTAATATATCATTATCACTATATTCTTTGTGACTCATTTCGCTCAGTGATAAGCTTTTCACAATACAATTTTTTTGCTCAAAAAACTTGCGTATTTGCGATACTCTAATTTGACCGCCATGCAATGGATTCTTTATAGGATATGTAGAAAGTTGTATTATCTTCCTCATTTATTCTTCATTATATATAAATTTTTCAAATTCTTCATTAAAATCATTCCAAGTTCTAATTGTAAATTTTTCTTTAATTTTTTTTTTATACAAATTTAAAGATTTTTCATTAAATGAAAAATCTTTAATTAATGTATACCAAGTTTCAATATCTTCTGGAGGAGCTGAAGGCATAAGCCCTTGAGTTGCTTCTATTAACGCATGGCAATTTGAAATTATACATGGTTTGCCGTACAACATTGATTCAACAGCACCTAAACCCCAACCTTCCATATATGAGGGAAATACTGTAAACTTAGCATTTTTATAAAACTCAGCAAGTTCATCATCCTCAACATCATAATAAAAGTGAATGACTTTTTGTAAATTTTTATCTTCATTATATAATTTAAATAATTCATCTACACCCCAACCAATCATGCCAACAATAACTAAATCTGGTATGTCACAGAACTTTTCATGTTGTAATTTTTGCCATACTTTTAATAGTAAAATATGATTTTTACGAGATTCAATTGTGCTTACATACAAGACATAATTTTGTTTATGTTCTCGTAAAGGAAAATTTTTTCTGGAAGAATTTTTAAAAGCACCAACCCCTAATCTTATAGTTTTTAATATAGGAAATTTTTTTATATTGTGCTTAACGCAAATATCAACAAGTTGATTTCTTGAAAAATCAGAAATACAAAAAATTTTATCAGATAAATGAATTAAATAATATAAATGATAAAAAAATCGTTGTGCAAAATAAAAAGATTGAACAAATTCGGGATTTACTATAGGTATTGCATCATAAAATGCTCCTACAAATTTAAATTGATATTTTTTCTTTAACCAATATAACAGCGAATAATTTGAATAATCCCAATCTAAACCTATTGACACAATAATAGAATTCACATCTAAA
The DNA here is from genome assembly GCA_021809845.1 of bacterium. Taxonomy (GTDB): domain Bacteria; phylum SZUA-79; class SZUA-79; order Acidulodesulfobacterales; family Acidulodesulfobacteraceae; genus Acididesulfobacter. Next base: position 7,122 of record JAJZJW010000031.1, read on the forward strand.
AAAGAAATATGTAACTGAGATGCTATAACGATTTCTGGCTGAAACATTTTATTTTCATATTTTTCATTTTTATATATATTACCAATAGTTTTATTTAAATTAAACCTAATATATACACTTTTTAAGATGTTTTTAATTTTAACCGGACATATTTTTTTACAAGAACGAATCAATAACCCATTTATTCCTTCTGTATTCAAAATAAACTTAGCTTTTTTAACATATGCTATATAAGCTGCATCTTTTTTTTTAATAATTTCTTGGGTTGTTTTCTGAAATGTTTTATTTATAAAACTAAAAAGCTCATTAACCTTTCTTTCAATTTCTTTTTTTTCTACTTCTATTATTTGATTTCTATCATCATTAAACTTAAAATATATTGAATTACGATTATTTTTCAACAGGTAATCTATAAACTCTAATTGTGTTCTAATAATGCCAACTGGTGGACTATTCCATTTCAATAATGTTGAAACATCCACTACTAATTTTTTTGAATTTTCTGATATCATTATTTTTTTACACCAATAATTTTTCTAAGCACTTTAGCAATTACTCTCAAAGGTTTTGTAAGTTTCCATGAATTGCTTTGATATACGCTCTGAAGTTCCTTGGATAGTTCGTCTTTGCTTTGATATACGCTCTGAAGTTCCTTGGATAGTTCGTCTTTGCTTTGATATACGCTCTGAAGTTCCTTGGATAGTTCGTCTTTGCTTTGATATACGCTCTGAAGTTCCTTGGATAGTTCGTCTTTGCTTTGATATACGCTCTGAAGTTCCTTGGATA
>JAJZJW010000031.1:7917-15033 GCA_021809845.1 bacterium
AGTTCGTCTTTGCTTTGATATACGCTCTGAAGTTCCTTGGATAGTTCGTCTTTGCTTTGATATACGCTCTGAAGTTCCTTGGATAGTTCGTCTTTGCTTTGATATACGCTCTGAAGTTCCTTGGATATAAAATCAATTTTATTTTCTATAAAGACATCATAACGTTCAGCTAAATTATCCAAAGCTATGCCGTAATTTTCATTAAATGTTTGGTTAAACAAACTCATAATTTCAACTGATGCATTTTTTTGCGCAACTACAGCAATATCTGGACTCACGCCTTTAAGTATATCAATTAATTTTATATTATCTTTAGTTGCAAGTTCTAATGATTCTTGTAATCTCAAAAGTTTAACTCGTTTAAAACCGTAATATTCCGGCAGATAAGATAACATTAAAGGCGGTATCGGACGCTTATGTGTGGGATCTAAATAGAAATTATTGGCAGCTACATTTATATTCTCAATATTTGGGGTTTCAAGTATCAATAGCCCCCCTGGTTTTAAAACTCGCAAAGATTCAGATACTAAAGTTCTAAGGTCGTCAAACGAAATATGCTCTATAACATGAAATGCCGATATCACAACATGACTCTCATCTGGCAAAGATTTTAAAAAAGACACTGCTTCCTGCTTTGTTGCAGACAAACCTCGCTCATAGCAAGCTCTTAACATACCCTCATCAATATCGCACCCGTAAGCTTTAAAACCAATTTCAGACATTAATTCAAGCCACTCTCCCCTACCGCAACCAATATCGAATACTTTGTCTTTATTATAAATTTCCACAAGTGGTTCACAAAAAGGAATATATACCTTTCTTAGTTCTTTAATTATCTCTCTTGGAGCATAAAATCGCTCCTCAAAATCTCTATAAAAATTATCTTCCGTCATACTTAATAATGTTTCGCCTTATTGTTATTAATAATTTATTTTATTAATTTATATTTAAAAATATACATAAAGCTGATCGTCCATTCTATTATTTAATTTATTTAATAAAATAAAACTATTTTTCTCTAAATATAATCAGTAACTGACCGGAACCCTTACTGTTATTAGCATTATATATCTTTGGGTAAGGAAAAAATATTTGTCTTGCCTGAGAATTATATTTTGCTATTATAGGTTTCAAATTATTTATATTTCCAGTCATACCCACGCCAAAACATTCGCCCTTGCTGTTTTTACATGGCCACTGCCCAATCCAACCGCCGTTTTTTGTCCAATTGGCGGCTTTGCCTGTTTGAAAACCAAATGATTTAGCAAGATAGCCTTTTTGTTCCAAGTATTGCGGAAAAAGATCTTTAAGACTATTACCACTTTTTAAAAATTTTTTTGAAGAAGCGTAAAGGATTGAAAAATCTTTTAATTTAATATTTACCTTTTGCTTTTTAGCACAGCCTGAAACCAATATTGAAAGACCTATTACCGATAAAATTAATACGATTAATAATTTTTTCATAATTTTTACCTCATAATAAATTAATAAATTTATTTTTTAATTGCATTATAAATGTTATAAAGTATTTTATCCATTAAAATTAACTTGTTCAATTTCTTCATATTTTTCTACCACATCTCGTGTTTGCCCTGTCGCAACAACATTCCCTTTATATAGAAGCATAGCTTCGCTGCAGTAGTCTAATATCGATTTTTTATCGTGGCTTACCAATAAGACGGTTCTTCCTCCGTTAATGAACTCTTCTATCCTTTTTCTGCTTTTAGCCTGAAATTCTGCATCGCCTACCGCTAAAACCTCGTCCAATACAAGAACATCAGGGTTTACATTTACGGCAACCGAAAAAGAAAGCCTTATCTGCATACCGCTGGAATATGTCTTAATAGGCTCGTCTATAAAATCTTTCACGCCGCTGAATTCTATTATTTCGTCGTATTTAGCCATAATCTCTTTTTTGCTTAAACCTAAAATCAGTCCGTTTATAAGAATATTTTCCCTGCCCGTAAGTTCCGGATGAAAACCGGTGCCGAGTTCGAGGAGGGCGGATAGAGAACCGTTGACAGCAATGCGTCCGGTAGTGGGTTTCATTATACCGCACAATATTTTTAGCAAAGTACTTTTTCCGGCGCCGTTAGGACCTATTATGCCGAACGTTTCTCCCTTTTTTACTTTAAAACTTACGTTTTCTAAAGCCGTAAATTTTAACATTTTTACCTGTTTATTTTTATTGAAAGTAATTAAATCTATAAAAGCTTTTTTAAGAGTCGTATGCGACGACAGCCTTCTAAAAACCTTTGAAATATTTTCGGTTTCGATAGCGTATTCTGAATCATAACTGTGCATATTATATAAATTCACTAAACAGTTCCTTCCTTAGAGCAAAATATGAATAACCGAGCATAAAAACGATAACGGAGACGACTAAAGCCCCCGCAACATAATAATAACGCGGAAAAATATTATAATAAAAAATATCCTGAAAGCATTTCATAACGTAAGCTATTGGGTCTAAATATATTATATGGCGCAATTTTATCGGAAGTTGTTTGTCAAAATACATAATCGGCATAGAAAAATATATAAAGGTGGTAAGGTTAAGAATTATAAATTGAATATCCCTGTAAAAAACATTAAGAGCGGCAAAAAAAAGACTTATGCCAGCCGTCAATAAAAAGGTTATAGCGATTATTAACGGAAAATATATCACCGGAAGCCCTATGCGCAATTTAAAGATATAAATAAATAATATAAGGATAGGAATAGACAGCAGATAATTTAATAAATTCGAGCCAATTTTCGACATAACTATGACTTCAGGCGGAATAAGGGACTTAGAAACCAAACTTCCGGCGTTAGATATAGAGCTTGTGGAAATTATAATCGAGTTTTGAAACCACGTATATGGAAGTATTCCGCAAAAAAGATAAACCGGGTAGGCTTTGGCTGTATTATGAAATACGACGACGAACAAAAAGGTATAGATGATAAGAAGTAAAAGGGGGTTCACGAGCGACCAGAAAAAACCTAGATAAGACCCTCTGTACTGCGTTTTAAGCTCTTTAAGGGATAAAACCCATATCAGATATCTGTATTTAATTAATATGTTAAATCCTTCGGCTATGCTGTTTTTACTGCTATTGTTATGCGACATTTTTAATTATTATTATAATGTATTATAATTGTTATATTTTTTTATAAAGCAAATATTTTAGAAAAAAAAGTATCTACCGATTGTTCCCAAGTTAAATAGTCTGCATTTGTATGGGAATCAGGGGCGGCGGCAGAATTAAAATCTAAACTGGAGACGTCGAAATCGGCGTTTATTTTTTCTAAAACCTTTCCTTTTCCTTTCTTTGTATTTTCAAATTGTTTAATAGCTTGAATGAGCCCCGATTTTTGAGCTTTAAAATACGAAAATACGTGGTATTTCTCTCCAATTTCCCTAAAAACCGGTATATCGCTTGCAAACACTTTTTTACCGCAAAATGCCGCTTCAACCAAAGGCAAACCGAAACCCTCCCTTTTAGAAGCGCATATTACCGCATCAGAATTCTTATATAAAAAATCTAATTCTTCGTCGCTTAAATCATTAAAAATAAATAAGTTTTTGCCTAAACAAGGAGAGTTTTTTATTTTTTTAAGCAAATCTTCTATCTTCCAGCCTATCCTTCCGGAGATGACTAAAAATCCGTTAAAACCGCCGCTCCATAATTCTTCGAACGCTTCTAATGTATAATTATGACCTTTTCTAGGCTCAATAGTTCCAACCATCAAATATAAATTCGAAGTTTTTGCCGCTTTTAATTCTTTTAATTTTATTAGTTCGTTTCTTATAACGGCATCATTTTCATGTTTAATAAGGTTGGAACTTTCGCCGTTATAAAAGCTTTCATCTAAACATTTATCGATAAAATCGGTACCGAGTTCAAAATATAAAACTTTCTTATTCTCTATATTAAGATTGTCTTTAAGGTAATTTTTTATATTTTCCGCTTCGTTTTTCGATATAGTCATGATTACATCTACTAAATTTTTAAAAGCATAAATTTTTTTTTTAAACCGCTTAACCAGTTCTTTTTCAAAAAATTCGGGATTGGTCAGGGGAATTATATCGTAAATAACCGCAATTATCATACCGCCCTTTTGTTTGAATCGTCTGCAAAAATAAGTAAAATAATTATTATAGCGGTAACCCCAAAATCCGTCCAATAAAATTAATAAATCTCCCTTCTGGGGAATAATAGTCTTTTCCGACGATATAGGCAACAACGAATAATGAATCACCTGACGAAAACCGATAAGCATATATTTCAATTTTTTCATTAAAATCCATAAAAATTTTGAAAATTTAAAAATAACGTCGGTTTCCTTTAATTTAAAATTTTCTTTTAAAATTTTTTTAATAAATTCTTTTATTTTTTTTATTTTATTAACTTGCGGTTTATTATCGTTGTTATTACATTTGTTATTACCGTTTCTTTGGCTCAAAAAAAACTGCAAATCTACATAGCCGTTTTTAGAGTCTAATACGACTGGAATTATCGGCACGTTATATTTTTTAGACATTTTTTCCGAACGCTTAACTATATTTTTAACGACCCTCTGTATTCCCGTATTTAAATTTTCGATATAGGTTTCGGAACATTCCAAAAAAATCCTGTTTATTTTTTCAGCCATTATTTAATCATTAACGGATTTTAAATTCAAGTTATTTTTGTTGTATTTATATTTTGTATTGTTGTTATTTTAAATTTTATAAAATTTACATATATTATGTATTATATTATATTATATTTCTATTATAGATATCTTCAAATCTCACTATGTCGTCTTCTTTAAGATATTCACCCACCTGCGCTTCTATTATAACCAGCGGTATCAAACCCGGATTTTCGAGCCTGTGGACGAAACCCACAGGTATATAGGTAGATTCGTTGGCTCTTAAAAGCGTTTCTTTATCGCCGACGGTAACAAGGGCGGTTCCGCTAGTTACTATCCAGTGCTCAGACCTGTGAAAATGCTTTTGAAGCGAAAGTTTCGCGCTGGGTTTTACCGAAATCTTTTTAAGCTTATAAAGGGGGGATTCGAGCAAAACGGTATATGAGCCCCAAGGCCTGTGGACGGTAAGATGATGTGTGTGAAGTTCGGAATTTCTATTTTTTAATTCATCTACGACTTTTTTAACGTTCTGCGAAGAACCTTTCTTAGAAATTAAAATAGCATCGTCGGTATTAACAACTATTAAATCTTCTATATCTATAGCGGCAATCATTTTCCCGCCTGACATTATAAGATTGTTTTTGGAGTTAATGCCTACGACATCTTCTTTCGAACTTACGGCGTTATTATTTTCGTCTTTTTCCAGCTCGTTATAAATCGAATCGAAATTTCCCAGGTCTGACCAGTCTATATCTGATTCTACGACCTTAACCGATTTAGTCTTTTCCAGAAGGGCAAAATCTATAGAATTTTCTTCTATTTTAAGCATATCAGCTTCTTTGACCCTTATCATGCCGTCGTCCTTAGACGCGTTTTTATAAGCCTCCCCTGAATTTTCGTAAATTGTTGGGCACAGGGACTTAAGCTCCTTAAGCAGTATTTCTGGTCTGCACATCAGCATTCCGCTGTTCCAGTAAAAATTCTTTTCCGAAATATATTTCGCTGCGGTTTCTTTATCGGGTTTTTCTTTAAAAGATAAAACGGGCGATATTGCGACATTTCCGGTTTTTAAGGGCATTCCGGCTTCTATGTAGCCGTAACCGGTTTCCGGGTACGTCGGCTTAATGCCGAACATAACGATGCCACCTTTCATGGCTTCGTCCCGCCCGGTAGCTATAATGCTTTTATAAGCGTCTTCGTTTTTTATGAGATGGTCGGACGGGGTAACGAAAACCAAATCCGAACCGTTTTCGGCGGCGTCTAAGCATGACAGCGCGACGGCCGCAGCGGTATTTCTTGGAGCAGGCTCTAAAATAAACCTGCGGTTCTTAACGCCGATTTCATCGAGCTGGTCGAGCGCGATGAAATACTGGTCTTTATTGGTTACGATTATGAAATCGCCGCATAAATCCTTGTTTCTTAATACGGTCAGCTGAAACAAAGACATATCTCCTATAAGTTTACAAAACTGCTTGGGGAAATAAGTCCTCGAAATAGGCCACAGCCTCGTTCCGTTTCCTCCGCATAAGATAACGTTCGTCAAAGTAAATTTACCTCCCTGCCTATTAAGGGGAGTATAAGCTTAAACTTTTTTGCCGAAACCGCCGCGGGTTCATAAATGTCTCTTCCGTCATCGCTGTTTTCGGAAACGTAAGTCTGTTTTTCGGATTCTTCCACTGCACTTCTCCATTTATTTTTCGTTTCTATTTAAGCTACTTGGTAATTTACGCTTTATGCCGATTTACGCAATATATCGATAAAGCGCATAACATTCTATTTATTTACTACATATTAAATATTCGACAATAAATATACAATATTACCCCAGCTTTGTCAATAAAATTCATCCCCCAAAATTGCCGATAAAAATAAAGGGGTCAGATTTATTTATTCCCTTACTCCCGCCTGTAAAATAATGATGCCAGATTTATTTCACTCCGGCGGGCATAAAAGCTTCGCTTTTATAAACGCCCGCCTTCGTATCTTACTCCCGCCTGTAAAATAATGATGCCAGATTTATTTCACTCCGGCGGGCATAAAAGCTTCGCTTTTATAAACGCCCGCCTTCGTATCTTACTCCCGCCTGTAAAATAATGATGCCAGATTTATTTCACTCCGGCGGGCATAAAAGCTTCGCTTTTATAAACGCCCGCCTTCGTATCTTACTCCCGCCTGCTTTTGCGGGCAAACCGCTATGGTTAAACATACTTTGACTTCTTTTTAAAAATAAATAAATCAGACATCATTTTTACTTAGAAACGGTGATATAAAATAATTTATTTTTGCTTAACTACAATAAGGATTATGCCATAATTGCATTATTTATTAGAAATTTAAATGAATGTTAGGCACATTTAACTACCCTTCCCTCTTCCCTCCTCCCACCCTGTAAATATAATCCAGATAAATTAGTCAATAAGTTTCGATTATAATCTAAAACATTATTGAATTTCATAAAAGATTATAGTATAATCGAAAGTATGGAAAATGAAAATT
>JAJZJW010000073.1 GCA_021809845.1 bacterium
AAGATATAATCTCTCTATTAAACAGATCCATTATCATCGTTAAGTAAAGCCAGCCTTCTTTTGTTCTTATATAAGTTATATCCGATACCCATACCTGACTAGGAGCATTTACTTTAAAATTCTGATTTAACAAATTAGGAGCCTTATCATATAAATGATTTGAATTAGTAGTTTTTTTATAACTTTTTCTAATTTTGCTTTTAATGCCCGCTTTATTCATTAGTCTTGCAACTCTCGGTCTTGAACACGCTATGCCTTGCTGTTTAAGGGACGCCGTAATTCTCGGCGAACCGTAAACCTCTTTACTTTTTTCATGTTCTTTTTTAATTAATAGCGTAAGATTTGTATTTTTTATATCTCTATTACTCACTGGACTTTTGCAAAAATAATAATATCCGCTTTTATTTACCCCTAATACACGGCACATCAATTCTACGGAATGTTCAGATTTATGATTCATTATAAATCTGTATTTCTCCCTTGGGGTTTTGAAAAGATGGCCAAAGCTTTTTTTAATATGTCTCTTTCCTCTTTTACATATCTTAATTCTTTTTCTAACTGCTTAAATTCTTTATCTTCTTCATGTGTATTGCCATGACCTGGAAAACTTTCTTTGCCGTCTTTAAAATATTGATTTCTCCACGTACATAATAATTTATACGGGACACCTAAATCTGCAGCTATTGCTTTTACTGTCTTGCTTGAATTGTTAGTCAGATCAACTGCATCTAATTTAAATTCTTTTGAATATGATCTTCTTTCTTCTGCCATAATAAAAACCTCCGATTAAGTATTGGTGTAATTATTTTATAATACCCTTAACCGAGTGTCTATTAAATTATAGCAGGTCCATAAAAAGATATTAGAAAAAAAGCTTCATTATTCTATTATTAACAGAAAGATATCTCAAATAAAATTTATCTGCAAAAAATACACGAACGAAGAAATAGAAGAAGCGGCTAAGAAAATATTATCTATGAATACTCTGGAAGTAAAACACTTTACTGCAATTTTAGAAAGCAAAGAAGCAAAAAAAGAAATTATCTTAATTCACGAAAATATAAGAGGAGAAAATTATTATAAATTGTAATGCCTCACGGCAGATTAAATTCCAAACTAAATTTAAGTTTAAATAATTTTGCTGCGAAAATTAGATTTATTTTTTAAACCATAGACATATAAGATTATGTTTGCGGGTTTTCGTCAAGCCTATAACCCTTTAGGGCTGGAGTAAGACAGGGATTGACGAAAACAAAAGCAAACATAATATATTATTTTCAGGTTTAAAAAAGAAGGATGAGAATATAAATAAAAAACTTAGTTTTTGGTTGGCAAAAATATTACTTTTAGTTCGGTGTTTAAAATTTAATTTTAAATCGGTGTTGACCGCCGTAGCGTTGAAATTTTAGTCGGCTTTAACGGTATAAAAGCGCAAGCCCCATCTGGGACATGCGGCGGTCACTTGAAGTTAATTATTAAACGGAGGAAAACATAAATGACTTAACGTGAAGAAATTTATTTTACAATAATGCGATTTTTTATTAACATTAAATACGTCTGTTTAACGCTTAAGTCTTGTTTAAGCGTATTATTTAAAAGGAGATGCTATGCAGGAAGAAATTACAAATTATTTTTCTAAGTTTAAATTAAAAGGTATGCAGGAATCGTTTTTAAGACAATCAGATTTAACTTATCAGTCTTTATCGTTTGACGAAAGGCTTTTTGATCTTTTAAGATTGGAAGATATTTTTAGACTTAATAAAAAAATAACCTATAATATTTTGCAGTCTAAAATAAAAAACAAACAGGCGAGATTAGAAGATTTAGATTATTCGTCAAGCAGAGGACTTGAAAAAAAATCATTGTCTCAGATGTTGTTGAATTACATACCTAATAAGAAAAACATAATAATAACAGGACCTACCGGGACGGGCAAAAGCTTCTTATCGGAATCAATAGCTTTGAAATCTATCTACGACGGATACACCGCAAAATATTACAGATTTTCAAGATTATTGGAAGAGGTTGATTTATCTAAATTAGATTCAAACTATAGTAATTTTATAAATAAGATATCTAAAATTAATATTCTTGTAATAGACGACTTCGGGATAAATCCTCTGACTTCTTCTCAATCGTCAATCCTTTTAGATATAATAGAAGAAAGAATAGGAGAAGGCTCCACGATTATATCGTCTCAATTGCCCATAGCCGACTGGTATAATTATTTTAACGATCCGACTATTGCGGATGCTATTTTAGACAGATTAGTTTACAGCTCATATAAAATAAACCTGAAAGGCGAAAGCATGAGAAAAATAAAATCAAAAGATTTTTCTAATGAATTAAATTCAAAGATGAGTTTAGAAAATTAATGCTGATAATTTAATTTTTTTTATTGCATAATACTAATTAATTATTATAATATAAAAAGTGTCCGACTACTCCGTTTTTAGTGTCCGAAAATTTACGGCTGAGGTGTCCGATATGACCGCTGCATGCA
>JAJZJW010000014.1 GCA_021809845.1 bacterium
AAAAGGCAGACTTTTTTAGCCGCCTTTATGCGGCTATTATAAATTAATTTGTTTTAAAATAAGGGGTCAATTCTAAATGACGATAGGGGGTCAATTCTATTATACGATTTACACGTTATTTTATAAAATCTGTCTCTTCCGTTGCTACCTTTTATCCTGTCTTGCCCTGAGTTGCCGAAATAGACGTATAGCCTTGGTATAAATTTTTTAAATTCATTTTCAGGTAATATCTGCTTAAAGAATTCCCTTAGCGACGATGATTTAACCTTGCCGTAAAATTCATTGATTTCATCTTTTATTATTTCTATTGACATTTCTGCTTCGGGATAATCATCTATTAACTCGTCAAATCTTGTATCTTTTAACTTATTTGCTATCGATTCTACCTTGCTATAAGAATCTTCTCTGGCAATTATCTTTTCATCCGTTTCAAGAAGGCTCAAAGCTTGTTTTGTATTGTACTTTAAAGATTTAACCGACTTCAGAAAATTATCGGATTCGGCTTTCAAGCCTTCTACTAATGCTTCTGTATCTATAACAGATTTAATTGGTATATCGCTTTTAAAAATGGAATATCTTCTATCCGACGCTTCTATTATTATCGGGGCAATTGAATTACTGAAAATCATCATATTAAAGAGATTTTCCGCTTCAAAACTATCCGCATATTTTTTTTCGATTATAATTGTCGGATCGGTAATATAGGTTTTTAGCTTATCCAAAATATCGTATGAATTTCTTTTTTCCATTTCTTCCGCCACTAAAAATAATTTGTTGTGAAGCATTCCGGAGAAGTTGGATTTAAGTTGATGAGATAAAAGATTTACGCAGTAATTCTTTCCGAAGGCTTTTTGTATAATCTTTTCGTAAAACAAACCTTTGCCTGTTCCTTGTGCGCCGGTTAATACAATGCAGTTTTTTGTTTTATTGAGTGTATTTATGATATAGCCGAACCAGTTTAAGAAATATGATAGTTTATCTTCCGTATTAAAGAGATTGTTCAGCAATATATACGAATATGGAAAATTTTCTTTAAAATATTCAATATAGATATCTTGCCTGTCTTCGTCATTTATTTTATAACCGATAATATAGGTCGGCTTAAATATATTAAGTTTGTCGCCGTTTACCCCGAACGGAATTTTTGTGTCTAATATAGCTTCATAACACGGACATTCATGTAATAAAACTCCTGCCTTTTTATTTGCGTCTTTTATTGATTCGTTTTTAAAATGTAAATTTTTGATATATTCTAAAATTTTATCTTTCCGTGTATAGCATAAAGTTTTGCCGCCAAAGATTGCATATTCTTTAATACCACGGTCATAAAAAATAATCTCTTTAGAAATATTTTCATCGTAAGGAGATATAATAGGCGCAGCCTCCTTTATCTTTTCAAATAGGAAAGTCTCGTCTATTGCTTCATCTTTAGCTTCCGAGCCGCCCGCATTTACATAAATATTATAGAATAAAGCCTCTAAAAACCTGTCTTGACTATCGTAATCGCTTGCTATATTTCTCACATAATCCCTAAAGTCTTTTTCTTCGTAAAAATCAGCGGTAAAAATAAAAGAATTTTTAAGCTCCACTTTTACTTTTTCTATTACTTTGCTAAAACTGCCGTTTGCATCATTGTCCGGCAAAATAATTAAAGCCTTTCTGTTTAGTTTTTCTTTAAATTCGGCAATCTTATTTTTATGGCTGTCAGACGGCAATACTATATAGTCCAGCCCCAACCAGTCTAAAATAAGCCATTCTGCAATGCCTGAGGCAAAAAATACTAATTTATTGCCGGATAAACGTTTAAAAATGGGCTGTTTTCCATGCCATTTCCATTTTATAATCTCGCCGGTTTTTTCAATAATATTTCTTTCGATATAACTTTCATCATTAATAACGAACAATAAATGAAAACTGCTGTTGTCATCTTGCTTTAAACCAATATTTTTAAAACTTGCCGCTTCGGCATTCCATAAAAATACCGGAATTTCCTTTAATAGCAGTTCCTTAAATATATCCTGTTTATTTTCTCTGTGATTGAACGCTATAAGTTTTTGTTCTGAAGTCATCACAGTGCTTTCCCCCTGACAGCAGACTGAATATCGCTTGCAAAATAAACTTTGCCTTCTGAATAGCAATAAATATTATTAAAATTTAGATTGATTTGGGCATTGCATCTATGCAGTTGGTTGTCGCCCTTGCAGATAGGGCATCTGCAAACATAATTTTGTCCGATTCTTTTAAATTGAATTCTATTTTTTTCTAAAAATGAAAGAATTTTCATAACTACCTCCAATTCTAAGTTTTTTTTAAAAATTGATTTGATTTTTCTAAAAAGGTATGTTATGCTCTCATTGTGATTAAAGGCGTAACATACCTGTTTATCCCAAAGTTTATAGCCCGTTTACAGACGGGCTATTTTATTTAAATGTCTATCTAAAAGCATTTAGCTCTTCACGGTCGATTAAATTGCCGATTTTTTTAATAATTAAATCTGGAAATTTATTTACAAACCTGCGGATTATTGCTTCCACCATTTCCGGTAAAATTTCTATCGTTACGCACTTTCTATTCAATGCCTCGCAGACCATAAGCGTTTGCCCGCTTCCGGCAAAAGGGTCTAAAACAAAATCTCCCTGTGAACTGAAAACATCTAACAAGTAAGTCAATAAACCCGCGGGTTTCTGTCTTTGCGCCGCAATTTGCTTATCTTCTTCCGGTATAGGCAGAAATGTTATGCTAAAGTGGTCATTTGCTCCCTTAAAGATATTTTTTAAATTGCTGAAAATAGCGACGTAATACCAGTGCCTGTATCCTATCGGACAGCCACCGTGACCGTTTATAGCATGGCATGCGATACTCCAGCGATAATTCATTGAGGTCGCCCGCATAAACGATTTTATAGACATTACGCCGGGTGTAACAGCCACAATATCGGCTAAATCAGTTAAGTAATCCTGATTCCAAGCGAAAGGTTTAAGGTCGTAATCGGCAATTCCTGCGCCGTAAGGCGGATCGGCAAAACAAAAGGCAAAATGATACTGCTTTAAATAATTAATAATTTCAGGTGAGGTATTGTCGCAACAAACAAGTATATGATTGCCTAATTGAAATATATCGCCGGAAGATATAGGCAATATATTTTCTATACCTTTACTGGAAATATCTAAATCTGTTTGAGTTGTTGCTAATTCGGCATCTTTTGCCAAATGCTTAAAATCTTCTTTTTTAACCTGATAAATTGCTTCTCTAACTTTTTTGTTTTTGTCAACGATAATGTCAATAACCTTTCTTTGTTTGTCAGGTTCAATCCTTGCAAACATTAGCAGTTCAGTTTTATTGTCGGCAAGCGCCGTATCTTTAATTTTTTCTTTAATTTCCGGCGCAATATTTTTAGATATTTGAATTGATTGAAGGATGCTCCGTGAGGATATGCCGATTTTATCTGCCGTAGTCTTTGCAAAACTTTTACTATTAATTTTAAGCAAATCATTGCTATGGCGGGTTCTATCCGAAAGTGAAATTATTTCCTTTTCGGTAGAAAATTGTTTTAAATTCTTTTTAACAATCTCACTTTTTTTAGTGTCAGGATATTTTAATTCAAAAATTTCTTTGCGGCGGCTGAGTATATCAGCTTTTTCTATCTCGGTTAACTCTGCACGGATTAAATTCTCGTCTATCTCTGCAAGTTCTTCGGCGTTATTCAAGTCAATCAAGGAACAGGGTATTTCTTCCCATCCAAGCATTTCACAGGCTTTAAGCCGATGAAGTCCTGCTATAAGGGTATTATCCGAATTAATAATTACCGGATGCAATAAACCTATTTCTTCAATGCTTTTAGCGAGTTCATTGGCTTTTGGAGCGTTATAATGCCTATTCCTTTCCTTTATTTTAATGTCCGAAATGTTGACGATTTTAATTTTCATAATAAGTCTCATTAATGTTATTAAGAAGCTTTCAAATTTGCCTTTTAAGGCTTTAAAACGGGCTAACAGGTAGAAAACTATTAGTCATTAAGAAAAACCGTTTTAAAAGTTAAAATGAAAGCCCCTGCCAGAACAGGGGCTTGGCGGTTTTAATCCTCGTCTTCGCTCTCTTCAGATTCTTCCTCATCCTCATCTTCCGAATCGTCTTCGTCTGAATCGATGTCGTTTAATCGGGTTTTTACGTCTTCGAGAATATCTCTCAGTGCTTCGTTTTCCTCGTATAACTCTCGTTTAGTTGGCATGTGCTATTTTCACCTCCCCTTTTTTGTATTTTTTAAAATTATTTGATTCGTTCAAAGAAATAAACCATTTGCCGCCAATTTTTGTCGCTTTAATTCTCTTGCTCCAGATTGCTCGGTAAGTTGAAAACTGGTCTATTTTGTGAATTCTTGAAAATTCTTTTATCGTGAAACTTAATTTTTTCATAATTTTTGTTTACTTTCTTTATGATGTATAATAGTCAATATACATCATTAAATTTAGCTTAAATAGGCAATTTAAAAAGACGAAAAATGCGAAAAAAATTATGAATAATGACGCATATAATAACTTAGAAAAAAAGGGATTCAGCGGGTTATTAGAAATCCTTGAAAACAAAAAAATAGATGTAAAGCCTTTAATTTTTATGATATGCGTATTTAGGATAGAAAGCCATATTCGTAAAGAATCTTCTTATAGGGGTGTAGGCATTTATCTGAGTGGTTATATAAAGAACTTAAAGACAATATTTGAATTAACTAAAAAAATAACCTCACATAAAAATAATGCTTTAATCGAGAGCGACATTAAAAAAATAGAGGCATTAAAAGACGACAATCTGAATATAGTTTGGGGGTATAAAATTAAAAGGGGGTTCTTTGATACAACAAAAGCGGGAAACGATAAAAATTATGAAAAATGCTATAAAATAATAGAAATGTGTTTTAACGATGATTGGGATAAATGGATGTCAAAGGAGATATTTATTAGAACTTGCCGTATTAACGGCGATTACGCAATTAGACTTAACAAGGTAAGGAACTTAATCAAAAGCGGGGAATTTAAAGACTTTTTATCCGGATTTTTTAAGAGAATACCTATAATAAACTCTATTATTTTAGATGATCTTATAAGGCAACAAATAAGAGAATTTGACGGTTCAGAGGAATTATTGGAGTTTCTTTTTGAATCGTGGGGTTCTGGTATCTCAAGGCTTGTTCAGCAATATTATTATAAAAATAAAAATATAAGCAAGGAAAGCAAGGAAAAACTTGATATCGTGGACTTTAAACCAGTCAATGACAAAATTAGCATATATAAAAACTATATTAAAAGTTTAAATGAAAATAGTGCTTTTCCAGCTTTGATTAAAAAATTGGAAAATATTTGTAATGATAACTTTACGATAGAAAAGTATCCTAAAGATATAATAATTACAAGCGGGAGGAACAAAGGACGACCTCAAGAAACAAGCGATGATATAAAAATAATAAAGCTTATAAAAACAATACTTAAAGAAAAAGCCTCTTTAGAAATAATCTCGCATATTATATCTTTTCTTGGTTTTGAAGGATGGATTCGACCGAGCTATAACAAAGAAAGTAAACAGTGGAAATCATTATTACCTAAAAATATTTATAATGATAACTATTATCTTAGATTGAAAGCCGTTAATACTATTGATGATTTAAAAGATTATAATTTAGGAAGGTTTACTTATTACGATATTTTAGAATTTTACAAAAAAGAATTTAAATGGGATTACGATAGCGACATACCACTAAGTGCTTTCTGTATAGCATGTAATGCCTGTAAGAATAAGAATTACATCGGATGTCTTAAGAATATGAACTGTGCTCTTTATTCCAGATATGCAATGTCTCTTGAATTAAACCCTGCCGTAAAATTGAAATTTTTATTTTAAGGCTATAAACTACTTAAGCCGTTAAAAGCATATAGCCCTTAAAACGCATTTGTGTGGGTTTAAAAGGCATTTTTTGAGATGTCGCCGTCAGGGGCTTTATTTATAAGCTTCTGATTTGCGGTTAATATAAAACCATTAACAGCCCTGAATAAACGCCTGTTTTTACCGTTGTAAAAGATTTTCAAGGCTGTTTTAGGATATAACCCAGCTGATATGAAGTCCCGGAATATAGCCTGCCTTCCTGATAATATTTTTAATACCTTCTATATCGATATTGTTTTCTATGATAATATAAACGGCATTTTCATTTAAAACGGCGTCAACTATTTTTATACCGTGAATAGTTTGAATAGCCTCATTGATTTTATCAACGCATTTTTCAGACACCATCCCGCCAACATCGATTTTAATCATTTTCATAAACACGCCTACTTAATTTAGGTTAATTTTGTCGCTAAAGTCTGTAAATATCTGCATTAGCGGTGTGCAATGTTAATATGCGTGAATATGATTGTCAAGTGATATAAATTAAAACTATTAAAATATTATAATAATGGCGATAAAAAAGGCTATTAACGGCTATGTATTTACGGTTATATGCGCCGATTTAATATCGAAAAGCAATAGATTTATAGTAAAAATTTATAGTAAAATTAGGTAAAAAATCTGAAAAAATAAAATTACAATTAAAAAAAATTAAGATATTGATTAATTAATTAAATTAAATAGTTATAAAATATCCAAATTATAAAAGTAATGACATTTAAAATGATGTCAAATATGTCAAATATTTCCAAATTATCCAGTTTTCAAGTATCTAAAAATATCCGTCTATGGTGTCCGAAATGGTCATTATATTTAATAAATATATCATCAATTTGTAAATATTAATTTTTCTTATCTTGAATTGCAATTTTTTTCCAGATACAATTTGAGCGCTTCTTTTTCAATATCCGTAGAGGATTCATTTTCAAAATCTAATTTCATCTGATAACAAATTAAGACATTAAGAGATGGATTTAATTTAACTTTCCCTTCTATGAGTTTTATTGCTTCAGCGGTTTCTCCTTTTAAAGCCAACAGCTCAAAATAAGTCAGAAGAAGATAATCAGAAAATGGGTCAATTTTTAGACCGTCGTTGATTATTAATTCCGCCTCGTCAAACTTGCCTGTTTCTATAAGCGTCCAAGCTTTAGCAGCATATGCATCTGTAAAGCCGGGATTAATGCCGATAGCAATATCATATTCCTTAAGCGCTTCGTCGTATTTTTTTAATTCAGATAGTGAATCAGCTCTTCCAAAATGATAGTCAGGATTATTTAGATCTGCTTTTATTGCTAAATCATAGTTATGTATCGCTTCTTCGTATTGTTCTAAATCATAAAAAATTTCTGCTTTCATATAATAATAATTGCTAATTTCTTCCGGATTTAGGCTTATCCCGATATCAAGTTCTCGCAATGCTTCATCATAATTTTTAATATCGTCATAGCATATACCTTTATTCAGGTGATATTTTGGGACATTTGGATTAATTTCGATAGCTTTTTCATATTCTATCATTGATTTGTCATATTGTTCCAGTTCTAAGTAGGCATTTCCCCTTGCGTTATAATAAAGAGATTCATCGGGCTTTAAATCCAATGCTTTATTGTATTCGTTTATCGCATCATTATATTGTCGCGAATCATATAAAACCTTACCTTTAGCAAAATAATAATCTGCAATTTTGGGATTTAACATTATCGCCCTATCAAAATCCAAAAGAGATTCTCTATATAGCTTCATTTTATGAAAAAGATCACCCCTACTTATATAACAATCAGGATTTTGCGTGTTGAGCCTAATAGCATTATTATACTCTGTCAATGCTTCGTTAAACCGTTCCATGTTCTTTAGCGCATCGCCCTTTTTAAGATAATAATCTGGGTTATTTTGTTCTAAACTGATTGCTTTGGTAAATTCAATAAGCGCTTTTTCCTGTTCATTGTTTTTTATATATGCTAAGCCTTTGTTATAAAACACGTCTGCATTATTATAATATTTATTTTGTTCTATTTCTATAGCCGGGGATTCATTTTCGTTCGCATCCATGTGTAAAAAATCATAATTTATCGTTTCAAGCAGATTATTAATATCATTTTTTAATTTATTATATTCGTCTAACTTATTTTTATCGATTTCACAGGATGTCTTTATATCAATTAAAAATTCATTGACATCTTGAAGCTTCTTATAAGTACCAGCAATTAAATTTTTTATTTTTTTCTCTGTAAACATTTATGCCTCTTTTTACTTTTTATACTTTTTAAGTGCGCTATAACCAATAAGCGATGCTAAAATGAAAATTACGGCGATACCTATAAACAAACCAATTTTAATATCATTTTTTACGTGACTATGGAATGTAGGAGATAATAAAACATACGGAAAACCGGCCACTTTTGTTGAAAGAAATGTTATACATACCGCTAAAATTGTTCCGATTGTCATCCATATCCATTGTTGTGAAATTTTTTGGAAAATTTTTAAATTAAATATTTTAAAATTTTTGAACATTATGACAATTGTTATCATCAAAATAAACGCCATTATCTCTACTAATTCCAACCAAGAATCAGGATTAGATTTTAACTTTCTGTATAAAAATATAAATATAATATTTTTTATAACCGAGGGAACAAAAAAGCCAGTTAGTAAAGATATTATTTCCCATGTGGGAAATGCGAATCCATAATTATTTGCATTTTTGCTTATCCAATCTGTATGTTTATTTAGTCTTTTATTATAAAGGCTGCCGTATTTAAAAAAGCTTACTATAAGATTATTAAAATGTTTAACATTTTCGGAACTTGCTTTATAAAGGTTATCAAACAACATAGTATCTACTAATCTTGAATTTTGATACAATCTAAACTCAATAAAATTAGTCAATATAACATTATTATATTCTTTTGAGTATTTTTGTACTTGATTATAACAGTCTTCGCTATCAAGGCTTATTGAAGTTTTTTTACATTCTATGCATCCTATTAATTTGTCGTCACTATAAATTGAAAAATCTGGTCTATTGCCGGTTCTTATGCTTTGTTCTTGAAAAACAGATTCTATATTTAATTCAGAATAGTTAATGAGCCTGTCAAATACAGGAGTGAAAGTGGCTTCTCCATGTCCAAACCTCTGGTGGGTTTTTTCAGGTCTTGTTATAATATCTCGTATTCCATCTAAATAGCCTGTTAGCTGGGTTTCAGTATACATATTAATATTTTTATAAATTGCGAACTTTTAAGATTTATATTTTAAAAACATACTTAAACCGTAGGAAACGGGCGTTAGTTATGGTTATATATAAGCCCGCAAACCCTTATATATCAAGGGTTTAATGAAACATACTATTTAAGGCTGTTTTAAGCAGTTTTAAAGGCATATTTATTTTTTGATACAAACATATATATTAAAAGTAAATTTAATCGGTATTATTTTTTATCGTGCAAATAAGATTTATAACATATTATATTGTATAATCCGTTAAAATGAATATCCTATACCAATGCTGTAAATTATTTCATTAGTTACACTGTTTGGCTCTGTATAATTATTTGGTAATTTATTTACTAAAACGCCGTCGTTGTTATATATATTTGTAGGCGTTAAATAAACGGTAGAAGACTGCCCGTATTCAAATCTTTCATAGTTTACATTGCCAAAAATATGAAAGTTATTATTAAATCTATAATCTAAACCTGCTGAAAGGTTGTATATAGCCTTAGAACCTAAGTTAAAAGTAATAGTATCTTCGCCGATAAGAAAAGGATTGCACGAACTTACTGTATTTTGACAATAAAGTGCGCCACCGCTCATATTATGATTTTCTTTTGCTTTAGCGTCAAATGTTGTTCCATAACCTAAATCCACATTGCCAACGAGTTCTGGCGCAATTGCATACTGAGCTAAAATACCGACCATTGCTAACAAATTTGAGTAATGTGCATATTGGATAGTATTGTCTCCTCTATCCCATATATGCCAGCCTATCATTCCATAAGGCGTAAGAACAAATTTATTAGTTATCGGGAACATATAGCCAATTTTTAAATTGAAATTATATATTTTACTGCTGCTTGTTTGTGTAAGAGGCGAGATTATTATTTGAGGATTTTGAAGGGTTCCGCTATATGATGGAATATAACCTGAATATGTATCATTACCTGTATAATAACTAAAATTTACATTAGTATACCAATTATAATATGTGTTTGAACCGCTTATATTAAATCCTTTTATAGAACCGTTATTGGTATCTAAATATTTATTATTAATGCTCGCAACAGACCCATCGTTGTATTCCCCATAATTTAAACCTAAATCCGAAAAGGATATGCTTAACATATTATTCACAGACAATATTGCTGGATTTATATTTGAATAATTTTGATTATTATTTTGCTTCTGACTGACAGGATAGCCAGAGTTTGATGTAGTAGTTGTTTTCTTGCTTGGATGGTAATTAGATGGATAGCCATATTTTGACATAGATTGTGCATAAACATTGATAGCGCTAAACATAAAAATAATAACAAGAAAAATTAATATCTTCTTCATTTTCATTTTTCCTCCAAAAGATTAAATCTACTGTTGTTTATGAAGTAATTTGTTAAAATTATGCCAACTTTTGCTTATTAAATAATTATCATTAACAATTTTAGGATTACTAATTAAATTGTTATTATAAATTATTATATGTTTTGTTATACTAATCGTTGTAGAACGTGATTTATTGCCGTTGTATAAAACTAAATAGTATTTTCCATTATTCAATTTTTTACTAAACGATGAAGAATCAACATGCCCAGAATCATATATACTATCATAACTTCCGCTGTTATTTAAAAATTCGTGATATTCGTGTTTGGTAAATATAAAAAGATTTATTTTATTTTTTGATTTAAAACTGCCTGCTATTTTAGCATCATTATTTACCGAAAATTTATAAACACGTTTATATTTTGGCGGTAAATGTAAAAATATTTCATGCACGATAATTTTATTTGATAAATTTTTAATTTGGTTATTATTTTGTTCAGCTATATCATTAATATGCTCTAAATGATTAAGAGGCAACATTTTAATATTAAAACCTTGCGGGTTAATAGTAACTTTTTCACATTGATTAAAACTACCATAAGAATTTGCATAACAAAGCTTAGCTTGATTCCATATTTGATAATCTGCGCCGGTTTCTGTGTCAACCCATCCACTAAGACCAAAAGTTAGAAAATCTAAAGGCAAATCTTCTAAATTTGCAGCAGTATTAGGCACAATATAGATAAATAACTTAGCAACTTTGTAACCTTTTTTTGAAAATATAAAGATTTGATGCGTATTAGTCCATTGAAAATGCCAATGATGGATTAATTTTAAAGAAGTCGGCGTTTGACCAATAATTAAATTTGGGTTATTTAACGCTACATTGGCATGTTCAGGAGTAGAATTAATTATAAATTGATGGGGGGTTTGCCCCATCATTGTTCCGCATCCGGAAAAAATTAAAGAAGAAAAAGCTAAAATAAAGATAAAAAATACAACGGTTGTTATCTTTTTTATTATTTTCATTTAATATTGTGCAAATAAGATTTTAGTTTTTTAATTTAATACATAATTATATGTATAATAATAATTTTTATAAAATATTACAATAAATATTTAAATAATTTTATCTAATAATATTACTAATAAAGAAATAAGTCAATAAAATAATTGCGTTATATGTAATAGTATTTTTAACTTTTTATTACAATAATAGATATAAATTAAATTAAATAATTCTAAAAAAGTGAAATGCCGAGAAATAAAGATTTAGACCTTTTTAAAAACATAGGTCTTAAAATTAAAAATAAAAGAAAAGAATTGAATATATCGCAGGAAAAACTTTCAGAAATATTAGATGTAGAGTATGTCCAGATTTGGCGTTATGAAACCGGCAAAATTAAAATACCTTTAGACTACCTTGCAAAAATAGCAGGGTTTTTAAATACCGATATAAATTATTTTTTAAGCGATATTTCTTCAGGAAAATCTGTTGAAAAAGAGGACAAAAAACTTGAAAAAATGATTGTTATGACAAAAGATATTTTTAAATCTAACAATAATGATTTAATGTTTGCCGCTTATAAATGTATTTCCTCTATCCATTCAGTTCTTAAAAAGAATAAACAAGAATAACTATTTATATTTTTTAAATTATTTAAAAAAATATAAATTATGGTATAATAAAAATCATATGGAAAAGATTATTAATATAAATATAGAAAAATTGCCGGAAGGTTTATATCTGGCTACTTCCGATGATATTCAAGGGCTTATTGCTCAAGGAAGGACGATTGCCGAAACAATGGAAATTGCTTCTGACATAGCTAAAAAATTAATAGTATATAGGCTCATTAATTAATATTTATAAAAACAGAGGAAAAATATATGTCCGTAAAAACTTTCACTGCTGTAATTCATAAAGAAGATGATTTATATGTCGCCGAATGCCCCGAAGTTTCTACCGTAAGCCAAGGAGATACGATTGAAGAAGCAATCTTAAATCTCAAAGAATCCACCGAATTGTACCTTGAAGAATTTCCTTTAAATCAAGAATTTTCAAAACCTATCACAACTACCTTTGAGGTAGCAGTTAATGCCTAAGTTAGCAAATATCTCCGGCGAGGACGCTATAAAAAAATTAGAAAAATTAGGGTTTAGCAGAATTCGCCAGAAAGGAAGCCATGTTATGCTAAAAAAATACTCTGACAGCGGCGAAATAGGCTGCGTTGTTCCGTTGCATAAAAAATTAGCTATCGGCACTTTACATGGAATTTTAAAACAAGCAAAAATAGGCATAAATGAATTTAACGATGCTTGAATAATATTGAATAAGACAACAAGACAAGAGCAAGACAAACAAATGCAGTATGTATAAGCTTTGTCTTGCCGTCTTGTCCTGTCTTGCCTATTTTTAAAACTTTTTAATAGTAAAACGATAATAGTAAAATCAAAAGATATTATAGTAAATTTATATTATAATAAAATAACAAATATATTTTTTACTGTCACACGACTGTCACACAAAATATCCAAAAGCATAAGAATATATAGAAAATATCGTAAAATACATAATGCCGTCAATACATTAATAAATCTATAAGTGAAGGTAAAAAGCCCGTTTGATTAATTTTACCGTATCCCCTTGCCAAGGTGGGGGTCGCGGGTTCAAGTCCCGTTTCCCGCTCCATTTAAAACAGCAGTATTTAAGCCTCTCACAGCAATCATATCTTAAAAATATTTCCTGATACTTTACTAAAATTTAATAAATTTTAGTAAATTTTAGACACAAAAATGCACATAAAATTCTAAAAAAATTTCATGAGACCGCAGGTCTAAAGCGAAGCGGTAATTTTAAGGTAATAAATGCGGGTTCTTCGGAGCGGTCCATACGCTGTCTGTAAATTTATTCTCCACTGCTTTAGCAGATTTAATAGCTCTTGATTTGGTTTCATCTTTTCCGCTCTAATGCAGTAATTCCAGCTTTTCTGATGCCATATCCAGCCTAAATCCCCGTACTGTTGTAACGAGGTCGGCGGTTCTGTTCCTAACATTAATGCAATGCGGGAATGGAGGACCAAGATTAATTCTTCTTTTTTTACGAAAACGGTAAAATTATATTTTTATCGGCAGTTATATCATATATTGTAAAGTTTCCCGTTTCGATTTGCCTTAATTCTTTTACCGGCAAATTATATAAATATATCCATGATGTAATATATTCTCCCTTTGCCGTTTTTACATTATCTTTTATTCTTAAAAATAATTTGGGGTCAAGAAATTTGTCCGAACATTCTTCGTATTCATCTAAGGCGGATAGAACTATATCAGGATTTTTGAGTTTAAATAACTCGCCGTAAACTATATCTCCGGGATTAGATGAGCGGATTGCTCCGGGGTAATAGTCAACCATATACAGTTTTCCTTGATATGTAGCTTTTCCTATATATTCGGAATTTTTAACGAGATACCGCGACGTCTTATTGTTAAACTCTTTTTTTAATGTTCCGTAAACAAATAAATATTGTGTCGTCATTCCTCTATTAATGGCTCCTTTTCTAATATTACCGATGATTATTCTGATAGTTGAGAAAATAAAAGTATCGTGGCGATAGGCATCTGCGATGTCCGTGCTACGACGCCCCAAAGGGCGAATATCAGCATAGATAGGACGATTAGAGATTTATTTTTCATTTAGAGTTGAGCTGTAGAATTCTAAATTCTGTGTCAGTTCCTTTTTGTTTTAGTGGTTAGTTTAATTATACTAAACTGAAATAGAATTTAGAACAGTTTCCTTTGAGAATTTATTTAATTTTAAAAGCTTAATTTTTCTATTAGTAATTCTTTTGAAATACCCAAAAATAAGTATGTATTTTTTTAAGATGTTTTTTCCTTGATCAATTAAAGTTTTTACTGAATAAATCATGTCAATACCCTTCAATTATTATCTCCTTTTTTTAAAGATTAATTTACAATTAATTTTAAAATAAAGAGATATATTAACTTAAAATTTAATTTTTGGGTGGGGAATTTAATCCGCCATGCTCTGGGGAATTTATAATACCATTAACAGTTTGAGATTGCCGTTAAAAACCTTATGCGGTTTAACTAATATTGATAGGTCTTTATTAACGTAAATAATAATTTAAATATTAATAACGCAAAAAAAATAATAAATTAAATATTAAAAACCCGTATAATAAAAATAGCAATAAAATAAAAAATAAAGATAATGGCTAACTTGCAAATTTTAAATTTTACTTAATGAAATGTCATTAATAATAATATTAATAATATTAATATAATGGAAATCCTATTGACTATAATTAAGTAAGAGTATATATTTAGAAAGTAAAAATCTTAAAATAATATAAAAGTAAAGGTCTTAGTAAAAGTCTTAAAATAACCCAAATGTATATACTATGTTAGATTACCTGATTTTAATTCTCATAAATGTCAATCCGTTTTTCGGCGGTAAGTTTTTAGCGGTAGCCTATATTACTGTTGCAAAACTGAACCCTTTTGTTTCTATTTTAATCATAATAATCTCCGAAGTTCTAGTGTGTATATTGATTTTTTATTTTGCACAGTATCTGAGCAAATTTAATTTTTTTAAGAAAAAATTAAGCAAAGTTAATGTTAAATGGGTAAAAAAAGGAGCTTATATTGGTTTTTTTGCAGGGCAATTTTTTGTGGGCACTTTATTTGTTTCTTTAATTTTGGGATTAGTGGAAAACAGGCGAAATGATTTTTTGTTCTTTTATGTGCCACTAATAACAAGCACTATTTGTTATACATTAATTTATTATTATTTAAGCTCTCACGGTATAAATTTAATGAAAAATTTAGTATAACCTCATATTAAATTTAAATCAAATTAAGACCCATCATAACCAGTTTAATCATTACATTAAATCAAATTAAGACCCATCATAACCTGTTAATTATTTTAACAAAGGTTTGCTTAATATTTCCGATTGTCTTTGAAGGACGTATGACAGCACCTCATTTCTCACCGGGTCTTCAAAAATAGAAGGGGTAAAAACTTCCACAGCAACAAAATAGCTTGTTAGAGATAAATCTATAATTCTTATTATCGGAAGAGGCGTTTGTTCAATAATATCGGGCTTTGTCAATAAATAAGCATTAAGTTCATTCTTAAAACTTTCGAAATCAATTGTTTTATCGAGTTCAAATCTGACCCTAACTAATCGTTTATTGATATTTGAATAATTTGTCACCAATGACTGCATTAAAATATTATTCGGCGCTTTCATGATAAAACCGCTGTCTTCTTTAATAGTTGTGAATAAAATATTTATATCTTTAATGACGCCGGTATAACCGGGTTTAACCGCTTCGTGCTGATATGTGGACATTAGAAGCCCCCACTGCCAGGTTACTATCGTAATTCTGTCGCCTATTTTAAACGGTTTTGCAAATAATATAGTAAATCCGGATAGTAAATTTGAAAGGATAGTCTGGGAAGCTATACCAAATATAACGCCTAAAAATGTAGCTCCAAGAAGAATATTTGAAATATCAATGCCTAATGAAGAAAAAATTAATAGAAAAAGCGTAAAATACGATGTAAAATTTAATATAAATTTTAAAAAACCTAATCTGTCTTCCGATATATATTTATGAATAATTTTAACAAATAATTGTTGAACAAGTTTTATAATTAAAATGCCGAAAACGAGCAGTAAAACAGCTTCTATTATTGAGTAAGAATGTTTTGGGAGATTTTTTGAATACAAAGGTATCGCATATAAAAGCCCCGACAAAAATAATAATGTTGCTATAATGCCCGCAAGATAATATGATATTTTTTTATATTTATTATGCTTATTGTTATTATTATTGCCGGAATTTTTATTTGCATTCATAAATAAATCTGGTTAATTATTTGATTATAGTTATGTAATTTAACTTAATATAGAATAACTTAATATAATCATTATATAGTCATTGAATATTATTGGTATTGTCTAACTTTTTGTTTAAATTCGGATAGTACTATCAGGTATATACCGCCTTTCTGCCTTAATTCAGATAGTATAAAGTGTATAATACTTATATACCGCCTTTCTGCCTTAATTCAGATAGTATAAAGTGTTATAATACTTATATACCGCCTTTCTGCCTTAATTCAGATAGTCTTAAGTTTGGAAAGGAAGTTGTATGCCCAGTCAAATATATCGTTATCAAGTATAATATTCTGCATTTTGGAAATTCTTTGTTTTTTTTCTTCCGGATTTAATTCTATAGCATATTTAATTGAATCTGCAAAACATTCAATATTGTACGGATTAATTAAGACCGCGTCTGAAAGCTCTTTAGCAGAACCAGTGAATTTTGATAACACGAGCATTCCATTGTAATCAGTATCAGACATTGTAAATTCCTTTGCAACAAGATTCATTCCGTCATGCAGCGGACTTACAATTACAATGGCAGCAATTTTATAAAAATAAATATATGATTTTAAATCCAATTGATTCAGAAATAAAATAATTGGATGCCAGTCATCATCTTTATACTTCCAGTTTATTTGTTCAGCCAGGCTGTTTATTTCATCATAATATTCTTTATACGCTGCTATATGCATTCTCGAAGGAACGCCAAGCTGTAAAAAAACAAATTTGCCTATAAACTCAGGATATTTTTCTAAAAAAAGGTCGATAGCCATCAGTTTTTCTTTTATGCCTTTGGTATAATCAATCCTGTCAACAGAAAGAGCCAAAAATTGGTAAGACGGTTCTACGATTTCTTTTAATTCATTAAATTCCTCCGAGTTTATATCGATATTAGTTGAAAAATCATATATAGACCTTGCGTCTATGCTTATAGGAAATGGGTTAATAATAGTTCTGCGACCTTTGTATGTAACGGAGTAATCAGCCCAGTTAACCTGGGCTTCAAGCTCCCATTCGCATGCTTTAAGAAAATTCTGACAATGGTATAAAATATGAAAACCAATCAAATCATTAGATAACAATCCTTCTAAAATTTCTTTTTTTTCCGGACATATTGAAAAAACTTCGGGATTCGGCCACGGAATATGCCAAAATATAGCAATTTTTAATGACTCATCATATTCTTTTATATATTTTGCGGCTAAAGCTAAATGATAGTCTTGCAGCCAGATGACATTGTCGGCTTCATCCTGCAGATTATCGTTGTACGGCAGACTGCCGGGAACAGCGTTGCTATTATCAGAACTTTGGCTGCCAACCGTATAATTTTTATTTACTGTTATCGATTTAATTTCTTCTATGACTGAATCTGCAAATTTTTTGTTTACATCCTTATAAATTTCAAAATTTTTTGAATTAAATTCGGGCTGTTTATAAACTATGTGGCAAAGGGGCCACAAAACAGAGTTTGCATAACCGTAATAATATCCGTTTATTTCTTCCTTGTTTAAGAATAATCTCTTAAGCGAATATGATTCTTCACCGGGCGGAAGTTTAATTTTATTGTTTTTATCTATAACTGCTTTATCGGCACTTCCGCCTCCATAAGCTATCCATGTTCCGTTAAGGTCACGCATTATAGGTTCTAAAGCAATAGTAAGACCGCCAACGGAACGGTTGGAAACTATTTTTTTACCTGAATATTCGTGGACAACGGGCTCCCTATTTGAAACCGCAATCAGGTTTATATTTTTAAATTTTTCTTTAATCAAAATGTTGAATTGTTTTTTATCCATGTTCGATAATTATACTATTTTTTTATTATTTTTTCAATTTTAAATTAGCATAAATTAGATAAATTAGTAAATTAATGACAAACGCCAATTTTTATATAAATTAAAAGATAAGCACCAATTTAAATTAGCATAAATTAGATAAATTAGTAAATTAGGGATAGACGCCAATTTTTTACTTTATTCTAATTTATCCGTCGCTGATTCATAATTTAAATAATAAGTATTATTAGCTATACATTATTATGATAATTTGATATATTGTAAAAAAATATAGAAAGGAGTGAATAAATAGCAATAATATGAAAATAGGTTCTGTGCTGAAATCCAGATTTTTTTTGACGGGTGTTTTCCTAGTAATTATATATATTATTTTTTTAATGTTGTTTTTTTTGTTCTTTGTAAAACCCGTAGAAAATATGCAGCATTACAATGACAAAATATACGCAGCTGCCGATACTGTAATATTCGATTTCAGAAAATTAGACACGTTGTTTCAAAAAATTTCGCTTTACCAGAAACAAAACCATAAAAAGGTTAATAAAGTTGTTATAGGAAAAAATGTGGCAAAAATTAGACATCTTGCCGATTTATTAGAACTAAATATAAAAGCTCTAAATAAAACGATACATAATAATAAATCTTTGCAAAAATTTTTTAAACCGTTATCGAACAAAATAAATAGATACTGGAATAATATAGCTGAACCGATTATATCGACATACCTAAATAACTATAAAAAAATATCAAGGAAAATGTTTGCGGATTATTTAGTTATAAATTTAGAGAAATACACACCGTATTTTCAACCTTTTGCTAACAAGGCCATGATAACATCGGTCAGAGAAACAAAGACCGCGGAGTATCGGACCATGGTTATATTTATAGGTATCAACGTATTGTTTATACTTATAATTTTAACATTCCTATATTTTTTAGTAAATGATAGAACAAAGTTAAAAGAACAGAAAGAACTTTTTAATACTATATCGAAAAATTTGACCTCCGGCATTATACTTTACAATGCAGGTAAAATTTTATTTTCTAATACTAAGGCAGATGAAATACTTGGATATTCTGAAGGTGAATTACAGAAAGTCAGCGTGTTTGATATAGCCGACGCTTCTTATCATGACCAGATAAAAAAAACCATAAACGAAGGGTTAAGAGAAAATAAAAATAAATCAAAGCCGGTATCTTATATTATTAAATGTTTAAAAAAAGATGGAACGAATGTATGGCTCAATTTTCAGGCTGCTACAACATGCTATAAAGGTAAATTTACGAGGTTTGCAAGTTTTAGCGATGTGACCGACAGTAAAATGTTAGAAGACAAGCTTAAAGATCTAGAAGCCGTCTTTCTGACATCCGCCATAACAATAGAGGATTTAACCGAATCTATGTTTAGTTCTTTAAAGGGTTTTATCAAAATTAACAGACTGTCGTTCGCAAATATAAAAGATAATAATGTTGTTGCTAATGTTGCATTCTCCGATGCGAAAAATATTATGTTAGAAGCCGGTTTTAGTCAGCCGCTATCGGAAGTTTCTCTTAAAAATCTTAAAAAAAACGATATAAGAATTATAAATGATATTGAAAAGGTTTTAGAATTGCATCCAGCCTCTAAGTCAACCAGATTAATTTACAAAGAAGGGATGCGTTCAAGTTTGACGTTTCCTATATACAATAATGACGAACTTAAGGGTTTTTTGTTTTTAAATTCTTTTGACAAAAATGCATTTAATATTAAAGATATAGAAAAACTTAAATATTTAAGCAAGTTTATTATTACGTCCTATGAAAAAACTCTGCTTGTAAGCACACTTATTAAAGGAATAATATTAGGATTTGCAAAAATAGTCGAAGAAAAAGACGAAGGAACAATGAATCATATTTTTCGAGTATCCTCTTACTCTAAGGCAATAGCAAAAGAACTTTCTAAAAACAAAAAGTTTTCCATAGACGGGAAATATATAGCAGACATTTACAGTCAGGCATCTCTCCATGACATAGGAAAGATATCGATTCCGGATAGTATTCTTTTAAAAAAAGGCAAATTGACGCCTGAAGAATTTGAAATTATGAAAAAACATACAATAATAGGATATGAAATATTAGATAATATAAATAAAACAACCAAATGGAAAAGAGGCTTTTTTGAGGTAGGCAAGTTTATAGCAAAATATCATCAAGAAAAGTGGGATGGTTCCGGCTATCCCGAAGGTCTTGCCGGTGACAAAATACCTCTTTGTGCAAGGATTACCTCCGTTGCCGATGTGTTTGACGCTCTTACCAGTGAAAGACCTTATAAGAAAGCATTTGATTTTGATGAATCTTATAATATAATAATTGAAAGCTCCGGACAGCATTTTGACCCCAACATCGTTTCAGCATTTGTGAACATAAAAAACGAAATTAAAAGTATATATTACAGGTATGCAAATAACTAAATTCGGTCATTACTGCTACGCCAAAGCCGTTTGCCTTAACCGCTTCTTTCACCTTTAAAATTGCATTTATGTACCTGTCATTAATTATCTATGTTAACTAAAAAATAAGCATCCGTCCTTTATAGTAATATGCCTGACCAAAGAACAACTTCCTAATTGCTTCATAACTAAAAAATAGGTGCCTGTCATTAATTACTTCTTATTACTTCTAATTACTTGGTATAATTATAATAGCATATAACCTCTTTAATTAGAGGTAATGCAGAGTTAATGGCGTGAACTGCTATTTTTTTATTATTTTGCTAAGAAATTAACAAATTAAAAGCTATTTTGTTATAGGCATTTTATTTAATTTATTAAAAGTTATTAGCATAAATTGTTATTTAATTGACAATATTAGTATTTAATGTTAAATTAATTTTAAAAATAACAAAAGTCAATCACTAAAATTATATTTATTATTTATTATGGTTAGATATGATGGATAAAGAAAAAAAATATTTTTATATATTAACTTTATCAATCATAGTTGAGATTTGCTTAGTTTCTGTTATTTTATTTATTAGTTCTAATTTTCTGATTTATAATGATTTCGATGTATTAAGAGAAATTAATAAATCTATTTTTATTAGTGCAAAGAATTTTATTTATATAAGTTTTATTCTAGAATTTATCTTATTCGTATCTGTAATAACCATCGTCTGGATTATTATCAGGTATAAAAAAATATTTTTCGAAAAAAATTCTGACGATATAGCGATGACTGACAGTTTGACCGGTTTATATAACAGGCGGTATTTTGACAGTTTTTATGAAAATATATTCGATCAGGCTTCAAGGTACAGTACGATATTTTCGTTAATTATGTGCGATATTGACCACTTTAAAAAAATTAACGATAGTTGTGGTCATGATAAGGGCGACATAGTATTAAAAGAGGTGGCAAAAATTTTAAAAAATAATATCCGCAAATCTGACATAGCTGCAAGATATGGCGGCGAAGAGTTTATGATTGTTTTGCCCCAAACCGAGCTGCCCAGCTGTTTAGATGTTGCAAGAAAAATAAAAACTTTAATTTCTAAAATTAATATAAAAGATACCGGAAAAATCACTATAAGTATGGGAGTAATATCCTATTCAAAAGAATTTGAAGATAAAGCAAAAGTTTTTTTAAAAAAAGTTGATGAACTTTTATATGATGCTAAAAACAGAGGCAGAAACAGAATTATGTCAGTAGATGAAAACAGTGAAAATATTGAAGTTTCTGAAAATCCATGGATTGATGACTAGTTATTTAAAAAACATAGATAATATATTATAATATAATGGCTTAAATAGATAATATATTATAGCTTGATAAATAACAAACTATAAAATAAACTTAAAATAAATTATATAATATAAATTATATAACAAACTATAAAATAAACTTAAAATAAATTATATAATATAAATTATATAACAAACTATAAAATAAACTTAAAATAAATTATATAATATAAATTATATAACAAACTATAAAATAAACTACAATTATATAATATAAATTATATAACAAACTATAAAATAAACTACAAAATAAACGAGGATAAAAATATGGGAAATATAGGTAATAATATTCCCAAAGAAACACCTATAAACGCTGGACAAAACATATTGGAAGTCGGACAGAATAAGATGGAGCTTGTTGATTTTAGGCTTTTTAGTATCAATGAGCAGCCTAATGCGATATTTGATAAAATTATAAACAATAAATCAAAAGCAGGTTCGTCTGATTTATCTGATGATTCTCACAACAATGGCTTATTAGAACAGCATGGTCTAGAATCTGACAATAAAAGCAGTTACTCCCGAGAAAGCAGTTTAAAGCTTTCGTTAGAAGAATATGGAGACGAAATAAATGAAGGAATATACGGAATAAATGTAGCCAAAGTCATTGAAATAATTAAAATGCCGGAAGATATTTCTGAAGTTCCCAACAGCAATGAATTTATAGAAGGGATGTTTAATCTGAGAGGTTTTGTAGTTCCTTTAGTTAATCTACCAAAATGGATGGGATTAGCGGAACCGGAAAATTTGAAAAAGAAAAATTTTAAAGTTATTATTACAGAATTTAATAAAGTCAAAGTTGGTTTTATTGTTCATGAGACTACAAGAATAAGACGTGTGTCGTGGATTGATATTAATAAAACCGAATTGTCATCAGTTTCACAGGAAGATTCAAAAGTTACCGGAATAATAAAAATAGAAAATGATGATTTGCTTCTTTTGTTAGATTTTGAATCTATTGTCGATGAACTTGGATTTTATAAAAAAGAAATAGGTGAAATAAATGCGGAAAAGAAAGAAATTACAAGCAATATAAATGTCCTTATAATCGACGATTCTTCAACCGCGAGAAAAATGGTGAATAACGCCCTCGTAAAAGAGGGATTTAAAACGGTTATGGCGGAAAACGGGAAAGAAGCGCTCGATGTTGTCTATTCAGGAAAATATAGTATTAATGCCATAATCTGTGATGTTGAGATGCCGGTTATGGATGGTTATACTTTCACAAAAACTATGAAAGCTGACGATAAGTATAAAGCTATACCAATAATAATGCATACTTCTCTTAGCGGAACGGAAAACGAATCCAAAGGTAAATCTTCCGGGGCCGATTTGTATATTGTTAAATTTGACCCTGTTGAATTTAACAAGGCAATTAAAGCGGTGTTAAAATTAGATTGATATTAACTTATTGATATTAACTTTATTAACTTATTAGCCACATAAGTTGTTAAGAAATCGGCAAGTGAGCATCGTCTCAGCCGGCTCTGGTTTTATATTAAAAACCGGCATCTTTTTAATATAAATAAGATATTAAATAGATTATAGATTGATTTATTGATTTATTGATTATAGATTGAAAATAAATAATTAGTAATAGAGAAAAGATAATTAAATATAGGGTATAGAGGTCCGAGAATTAATAGCAGATAATAAAAATTGATAATAGAGAAAAGATAATAGATAATAAAGAACATTGGGATTGGGTTGAGGATTGTTTTGGAAGTAAAAAAGCGTGTTTTTTTTATAACAGGAACTGATACGGATGTCGGCAAAACATTTGTGAGCTCCTTAATAATTAACGGCTTAAAATATTACGGTAAAAAAACCGGATACTTGAAGCCTATAGAAACAGGTGTTAAATTAAATTGCGACGGTTCAAAGATATATATTGACAGTTTTTTTGTTAAAAAACAATCTGATATTAAGGAAGATTTAGAAAAAATATGTCCGTTTACTTTTGAACATCCTTTATCTCCGCACGCTGCAGCTAAATTTGAAAATAAGTCAATTTGTATTAAAGATATTTTATATAGTTTTTATGATTTACAGAGTAATTACGATATCTTAATAGTTGAAGGAGCCGGAGGCATGCTTGTGCCGCTTAAAAAAGGACATTTCATGATAGACCTTGCCAAGTATATAGATGCAGAAGTTATAATAGTTACTAGAGCAGGGCTTGGAATGCTGAATCATACATTGCTAAGTATTAATTATGCGAAAAATAACAATATTAAACTTGCAGGAATAGTTATAAATAATGCAAGAAATGAAAATGATGAAAGCGTATTCTCTAATAAAGAAGTGCTAAAAGAATTTACCGATTTACCAATAATAGGAGATATTCCGTATTTTTCGGCTGATGAACGGGAAAATTTTAAGTATTTAAAAGCATTGCCTTTAAATTATATAGATTTTGACAGTATTCTGTGATAAAATAACCGGTAAATGCCATAGTTAGAACTGCTAATGCGAGTAGTTAGATGGTTAGAGTGCGTTTGGAGCGGCGGCTAGTTTAGTCTGTTGACCATTTATTTTTATTACATATCACTATAACACTATAAGGATTTATTATGAAATTTGGAAGATTCAGGCATAAAGAAGGAGAGATGAAAACATATTACGGAACTTTATCTCCTGAAGGAACATTTATTAATGTTATAGAAGACTTTGATTTTCGCGATCTCGATTATACCGGCAGACAATATGAATTAACGGAGCTTGAATATTTACCGCCTGTTCAACCTACTAAAATTGTCGCCGTTGGTTTAAATTATAAGGACCATACTCAGGAAATGCAAAAAAAATTGCTTGATGAGCCTCTTCTTTTTATCAAGCCGTCATCCGCCATTATACCTCATTTAGGCAGTATAGTTATGCCCGACGTCTCAAAAAAAATTGATTACGAATCTGAGTTAGCTATAGTTATAGGAAAAACTGCAAAAAACGTAAAAAAATCAGATGCCAAAGATTTTATATTTGGATATACATGTTTAAATGATATTACGGCAAGAGATTTACAGGCTAAGGATATTCAATATACCAGAGCTAAGGGGTTTGATACTTTTGCTCCTTTGGGTCCTTATATAGAAACCGAAATAAACAATCCTTCAAATCTTGAGCTTAAAGGCTATTTGAACGCTGAATTAAAGCAGTCTTCTAATACATCTGACCTTATATTTAGCCCTTTTGACTTGGTTGAGTATATTTCATCTATTATGACTCTTTATCCGGGAGATATAATTTCAACAGGAACTCCCGCAGGAGTCGGCGCATTAAATCATAAAGATACATTTGAAATTGAAATCGAAAATATAGGCACATTAAAAAATTTTGTAGAATAAAACCTTATAACCTTATAGGAATAGGAGAAGATAATACCAATGAAACATAAAGACGATTCAGACCAAAATTTATTTAAATTTTCTGAAAGGTTGAGTAAGCTTCCAGTTTATCTTTTTGCCGAGATTGACAGGCTAAAGCAGGAAGTTAAAGCAAAAGGGATTGATATTATCAGTTTTGGTATCGGAGACCCTGATTTGCCCACGCCAAAACCTATTGTTAACGTATTAAAAAAAGAAAGCGAGATAGATATAAATCAAAAGTATCCTTCCTACGAAGGTCTTTTAAAATTCAGAGAATCTGCTGCAAATTGGTATAGCAAAAGATTTAATGTTTCTTTGGACCCGCAAACAGAGGTTCTTTCTTTGATAGGTTCGAAAGAAGGAATAGGACATCTTCCTCTGGCTTTCGTTAATCCGGGAGATATTGTTCTTATTCCTGACCCAGGATATCCGGTTTACAACGCCGGAACTATTTTTGCAGGCGGTATTCCTTATATTATGCCTCTCAAGCAAGAAAATGATTTTTTACCGGATTTATCCATAATTCCGGAAGATGTGCTTAAGAAAACCAAAATTATGTTTTTGAATTATCCTAATAATCCTACATCTGCAAAAGCCGACAAGTTTTTCTTTAATGAAGTAGTTAAACTTGCAAAAAAATATAGTTTTATTGTGGCGCATGATTTTGCATATTCGGAAGTATTTACCGGGGATGCTGAGCCTGAGTCGTTTTTATCCGTTAAAGGAGCAAAAGACGTGGGCATTGAGTTTCATTCTCTTTCTAAGACATTTAATATGACAGGATTCAGAATAGGGTTTGTTTGCGGAAATAAACAAATTTTGAGCGGGTTGGGAGCGGTAAAGACAAATCTGGATTCAGGCGTGTTTCAGGCAATTCAGCTGGCAGGTGCATACGGCTTAGATAATGAACTTGAAGCTATTAAAGAGAATAATAAAATATACAGAAAGAGAAGAGAGCTCTTAGTTGAAGGTCTTGAACATCTCGGCTATAACGTTTATAAATCCGATGCAACTTTTTACGTGTGGACAAAAGTTCCCGCGGCAGGCGTATCATCAAAGGATTTTGCTTTATCGTTGCTTAATGATAAAGGAATTGTCGTTACACCGGGTTCAGGTTTCGGCGAGTACGGCGAGGGATATATAAGATTCTCGTTAACAATTAGCGAAGACCGTATAAAAGAGGCTCTTGAAAGAATGGCGTAAAATACAAACATACAATAACAGCATAAATTCTCAACCTTAATATATAACTATATTAAACATACAATAAAAAAAATGTAAAATATCAAATGGATGTTTATTTAGGTTTAGGGAGCAATTTAGGAAATAAAGAAGTCAATTTAATAAATGCAATTTCGTTAATAAATCTAATAGAATTTGATAATGGAGGGGTTTTAAAATTAGTTAAAGCTTCCAGAGTATATAAAACTTCTCCTGTAGGTTTCAGCGAAGAAGAATGTATAAGGGGAGTCATCCCTGTATTTCTAAATTGTGTAGTTCTTTATAAATACGAAAATAAAATTGATACAGGTTACAGCGGTAATGGCAATGGCAGTCTTATCGATAGAAGCAGTACTCATAACAACAATAGGGTTGTTAAAAGCGCGAAAATTGATGGCAATAAAATAACAACCTATTATGCCGATTACGGTTATAGGTATGAAAACATCGGGGACGGTTTATTATCTAAAGTTAAAAATATTGAGAAACTGATAGGCAGAAAGTTTAACTATAAAAATGAGGGCAAGGATTTATTCAGTAAATATCGTCCCAGAGAAATAGATATAGATATACTCCTGCTTGGCGAAATTGTTATTTCGCGTCCTCCTGTATTAAATATACCACATAAAGAACTAAAAAATCGTAAATTTGTTTTACAGCCTTTATTAGATATAAATGAAAATATTTTCGACCCGTTAACCAAAGATTTATATAAAAATATACTCTCCGATTTTACTGAAACAGAAGAAGGCAAAACCCAGCTTATTGAACCATACGGCGTTTTCAGCAATAACTATTTAATGATTAATAAAATATAGATTATAATAAATAATTAAGTTAATAAAGAACTAATAAACTATCAATTAAATAAACAAAGAAAGAATAAAATCTAATTGGAATATTGCATAAATAATTAGCAAGGAAATAAGGCAACATATATATTGTCAATTAATGTAAAGGTCTATAATATAATATTATATAAACTTTGCAACAATGTTTTAACTATTAAGACAATACATATATAATGTTATCAATT
Organism: bacterium; assembly: GCA_021809845.1. Taxonomy (GTDB): domain Bacteria; phylum SZUA-79; class SZUA-79; order Acidulodesulfobacterales; family Acidulodesulfobacteraceae; genus Acididesulfobacter. The sequence goes on from JAJZJW010000014.1 coordinate 27,589, forward strand.
AATATAAAGCTCAATAACCTTGCTCAGCTGTCTTAATGATTATACTATAAACGAAATGCAATAATTCCAATTAGATTAACACATTTTTTCCATAATAAAAATAATAAATATAAAATTTTAGAACGCTAACGAGCGACTAGCTTCTCTTCGCAAACTACTTTATGCGGCAGCTTTTGGTCATACATCGAAATGAGTCCTCTTTTAACTTCCATCATTTGCGGTTCTAAAGACCCAAATCTTTCAATTAAAAATTGAGCTGCTATCTGCGGTTTGATTATATCCCCGCATGTAAAAATATCAACCGCAGCGTAATCATACTCAGGCCATGTATGTATAGACAGATGCGATTCAGCAATTATTACCATTCCGCTAATACCAAATGGATTAAATTCGTGAAACTTATGTTCCACTATTGTGGCCTTTGCATTTACTGCGGCATCAAGCATAGCTGTTTCTACAAATTGTAAATCCGCAAGAATATACGGTTTACATTTTTTTAACTCTAAAAGCAGGTGTATTCCAAGAGAATTCATTTTTTTTAACCTCCATATACATTATAATATTAAAAAATAAAAGCACGATTTTTTATTATATTGCATATAGAGAAAAATGCAAGAAGAATTTGTTGAAAATATATATTTTCAGAGTTTTTAATTTAAGATAGCGACGCTGCCTGCCACGCCGTTAAGTTTTCCGTTAAATCTTAATAGTCTGACGGGATTATATGAACGGGAATTTGTATTGATTTCATAGAGGGTTTTGTAAAAAATTCCATGTTTTAAGATATTGTTAATAAAAAATAAATTTCCTCTGCTGCTTTCAGATAAATTACCTATATAACCTTTAATGCTTGCGATATTTTTTACAGATATATTTACATACTTGTTTACATCTTTATTTGTATATTTATTTACATACTTGCGTTTTATATAGCGATGCTTAATTCTTATTCTTAGAATACGATTGTAAACATATCCGTTGTAATAAAAATGTTTAAGCGCCCATACAGTATTTTTATATTCAGACACAATCGGCATTGTTGAAGAGAATTTACCTGAAATAGCATACAACCGTTTAATGTATTTATTGCTTAATTTTTTATTTAGAAATTTATTTTTAATTTCTTCAATATAATTTACAACGCGGCCGTTTCTAAATTTTAATCCGCTTAACAGCAAATTACCATTTGTATCAAAAGTCAGATATGAAACGTAGTTTTTAAGCAGCACTTTTTTCTGCAAAGATAGGGAATGATTATCATTAATTTTAATTTTGCATAAGTAGTTGTTAAACTTATTTTTGGTGTATGAATATAAATACGAAATAAACCATAAGGTATTATTTTTATTATTTACAGCAATATTGCTCAGTATTCCGGAATTTATCTGTTTTATAGTCAGACATTTTTTTATATCTTTTTTATCAAAATTCTTTGATAATTTTGATAATGAGTAGATACTTCTTATATATGTTCCTTTTAGATTTTTAACATCGGAGAAAAATAATTTATTTTGAGCCGATGTTTTAGCGAGTATATCTATTTTTCCACCGTAATTAATTCCGCTAGTGAGTATAATTTTTTTAAAAAAATTATATCTGCTGTTGTTTTGGTTGGTTTTAAATTTAAAATAAACTAATGATGTAACAGGAGCGTCTCGGAATGTCATACTATTGTCAACATATATAAATTTTAATTTTAAGTGCTTATCGGGCAGAGCCGAGCTATTTTTGTCGTAATTATTTATAGCAGTTTTAGTAACGTTAATATTTTTTGAATAGAGGTATTTATTTTTTTTATTTTCTTTAATATTTATTTTTTTTATTATTTTATTATTTTTTTTATTTAATAAAGAGATATTATTTCTAGAATCTTTTTTGCTGAGTAAATAATATTTTAAAAAATTTTTATCCGGTATAAAATTTTTAATTTTTGGATGCAAATAATTTTTTTGTTTAAAAGCAGGTTTAATGTGCGTATTTTTAATAACGTCCACCATTGTCCCGTAATTTATCTGTTTCCAGATTATCCATGCATTTCTAATAGGAAGTTCCAAGCAGCCTAAGCTTTTGTTCATGCCGTACATACCCCTTGGAAATCCGTGAATTGCTTCTCCAAAATCAAAATAGTTAATAAAAGGAATGTTTTTATCATCATAGTGTTGATGCCACGGCGTTTTGCCAGACATTGTAGCCTCAAAATAACGTTTATAGACCGGAAATATTCCGTTGTATGTCGGAGCGTCAAAAACTCCTGTATTGACAAATGAAACCAAGAGATTTTTTCCATTTTTCCATAAATGCAATGTTTTTGGAAAGGTTTTGTTAACCCATACGATAGTCAAACCGTATTTATTTGTTTTATTATTTTTTAAATCTTTAAAAGCTGTTTTCCATACATTTTCATTAACTCTTCCGGTTATCCGAAGTTTGTTCTGATGTTGAAAATTCATAACTGCACCTTCTAATATAGTCGAAAAATAGTCAGGCTTCCAATCTTCTATAAAATTATCCGGCAGATTTTTCCAACGCCATTTCCATCTGCAATATCTGTTATGTTCATATTTAATGTAAATATAATTTTTGCCGTTCTCTGCGGCGTTAAAAGGAATACATTTGAGCGGCATATAATTTAGCTTAGACATTATTACACTAAGCAAATTATTCCCTTTTCTATATATACCGCGATAAAGGTAGGGATATATAAAGTTAGCAGGCATCGTGATTTTTAAACTATTTTTATGCCTATCTTTATTGTTAATACTATTATAGTTTTGAGATTTAATTATATTATCGCGAACGGGAACAGTTTTATCGGCAGTGTTAGTTTGCTTAATTGTCGTTTTAGTTAAAGATTTGACAGATTTTATCTTAAATATCGACAGCGTAAAGATTTTTAAAGGAACTAATATATTTTTATTAAAGGTATATCTGAACGGTTTATTGAACATGAATGCAATAGAAGAGCCCGTTAAAAAAAATATTATAAAAATAAAAATAATTAGAAATAATTTTTTTTTAATATTTTTCTGATCGTTCTGCATTTATTTTATCTATAAAATTAAAGCAATTTTAAAAATTTTTATATTTAACTTTATTTAAAATTTTTATTTATTTATTTATTTATTTATTTTTATATATATTCATTGCTATTATTAGTTAATTTTAAATATATTTACTACCTTAGACAATTCCGAAGCCAATTTTGACAGTTCGTTTGCTCCTATTTTTACCTGTGCCGCGCTGGATGCGGCAGATTCTTGAGACTGCAAAATACTGTCCGACGATGCGGATATCTCTTCCGTTGCCGAAGACTGTTCTTCGGCAGCCGTTGCAATTAGCGTTATCATATCTTTTAGTTTAACAGAAAGCACTTTAATTTTATTAATCTGGATACCTGCATTTTTAGCAACGTTTACGCCGTTTTTAACTTCTTCTTTTCCATAACTCATTGATTTAACAGCTTTTGAAGTATCTTCTTGAATGGAGGAAATCATATTAGTTATTTCTTTTGTAGCTTTTGTTGTTCTTTCGGCAAGTTTTCGCACTTCATCAGCGACTACTGCAAATCCTCTACCTTGTTCCCCTGCGCGTGCCGCTTCTATAGCGGCGTTTAAGGCAAGCAGATTGGTCTGATCTGCAATTTCATTAATAACGGCAATAATTTCCCCTATCTTTTGGGAAGATACGCCTAGTTTATTTATGACATCTGAAGCGTTATCTACCGATTTTTCAATAGATGTGATTTCTTTAATAACATTCTCAACGGCATTGTAACCGTCTTCAGTGGCTTTTTGGGTATAATCTGCCTCTTGAGCACCGTTACTGGAATTTTTCGCAATTTCAACAATTGCAAGGGTTAATTGTTTAATAGATTCAACTATCGATGAACTGTTTTTTTTCATATGGTCTATAGCATTTTCAAGTTCTGAAGATGATGCGTTTAATTCGGTGCTGGAGCTCGATACAGATTCTACGGCTTGAGTAATGGAAGTTACGTTGCTGGTTAGCGAATCTATTAACATATTAACGTGATTTACGAGCAGACCTATTTCATTTTTGGGATTCACGTTTATTTTTATTTTAGTTCTTAAATCTCCTTTTGCAACTTCACCTATTTTATTTGTCGTGCTGATTAATTCATCTATTAAGAATTTTTTAAAATAGTAACTTATAGCAAGCAATAGAAGCAATGCAAAGATAGGGAGAATTACAAAAAAATTAATAAGCATTTTAATCTTGGCGGAAGATTTTGCTGCTATTTTTCCTTTTACAAAGTTTAGGTTATTTATTATTGCATCGATTTTTGTTTTAAAATAATCGGGTTTAATCGTCGGTCCCGTTTTAATGGGATTTTTTAATAGCTTTATCATATTAGGTCTATATGATGCCATAAATTTTTTAAGCTGTAGCATTTTAATATTAATCTGTTTGCTTGAAGGTTTTTTTAAATATTCTTTTTTGACGCCAAAAACGGTTTTAAAATTTTCATGATTGAATCCGGTGGTAAATCCATTGATAGATAGTGTGTTGTCGATGCGGGCTTTTTTTATTGCATTTCTTAAATCAAATATTTTTTTATCTACAGCAGATAAATTAAACGTTTTCTTCCCTTTTTCTAATTTTGCTATTTTTAAATCTTTTTGTCTCAGTTTTGAAAGATATATAATACTTATTGTATTTCTCTGAACTTTTAGAAGGGAAGATATCGTTGAACCAATAACAGATTGCGTATAGGAGTAATTTTTAAAAGAATTTATATACCCCATAATTATAAAATTGCCTATTAAAATTACTACAAACATCATTATGGCTGCAAAATATAATCTCGATTTAAATGTAGCAAACATTTTATAAACACTCCTTTAAGTAAATAAAATTGTTATTTTATTGTTATCAATTTATTACTTACTGCTTCTATTATTGGTGTTGGTCCATTATTTATTCTTATAATGCATTATATTATATATAGTGCATTATAAATTAAGTTATTATTCATAGTTTATTATTTTATATCGTAAGAGTGCATTATAAATTAAGTTATTATTCATAGTTTATTATTTTATATTATAGGGTGCATTATAATACATTATAATAGAATAAACTTTTATACTATCAAAACATAAATTAATTAATTAATTTTATTAAATTGCTAATTAGATTGCACCGATTTTTATTCCTGATATTATCATTATTATTAGAAGAATGATAAAAATAAACAAATATGTGAGGTAAATCTTTTTTTTAACTTTTACCTTTTTAATTTTTAAAAATATAAATGAACCTATAAATGTGATTAAAAAACTAAAAAAAAATACTACGCTTGCTATATACAAATATAAAAATACTTTATTCATAGCTCTCAGAATTAACTAGAATTATATTATTTTAGAATTTAGAATATTTTTGAGATAAAATTCAATTTATCTTTATTTTTTATAATTGAAACAGTATTCTATAAAATGTTATTTAGTTAACAACCATTTTATAGAAAGCACACCTATTTTGCCAGTTAGAATTTATGCAATATATTTTATACTCCTACACTATTAAGCATTAAATACGAAAATAATACGTATTTTATACATATATGTATAATAGATTAAATATTAAAATTATGCGTATTGTCGCATATTGTATATAATGTATTAAATGTTGAAATACGTATTATAATACATTAAATATGGAAATACAAAGATATTTATTATTTATATTTTACATCAATATTAAAATAGAATAAATTATAATCTTAGATATTATAAGTTAATATTTTTATATTTCTAAAAATATATTAACTCTATATTTAACTTAAATGAAATGCAAAAAAGTAGCGACTTTATTAAAAAAAGTATTGACTTTATTAAAATAACTTATTAATATTTAAACTTGTGCCGATTTAGTGTATAATAGACAATAGTAAATAAAACTAAAAACAAAGAATTGATTATATAGCTTTTACGATATAAAAATATAACGGAAAAAGGAGGTGAATGAATAATTATGAAAAAAATTACAGGCATTTTTATTATTATTTTAGGGTTTGTTGCGCTTAATGCGTCTTTAGCTTTTGCATCTTCTGGTGCTTCGCTTTTTAGCTCGGAGGGATGCGTAGCTTGCCATGCTATTAACGGCAATGGCGGTTCAGTTGGACCTAATCTTTCACATGTAGGCAGCACAAAAAGCCTTTCATGGATTAAAACTCAGATTACAGATCCATCGGCTCACTTTGCATCAGGAAGCACTGCTACAATTAACGGCAAATCATTTATGGCGATTATGCCGGGCCATAAAGGCATGTCAGCTTCAAAATTAAATGCATTAGCCGGCTATCTCGAGTCATTAAAGTAAAGTAAAGTAAATTAAATTAAAAAAAAAGTTGAGTTGTTAAAGTAAATTATTAAATTATTAAATTATTAAAGTATTAAATTAAAAAAATGGGGGGAAAATTCAAAATGAAAAAATTATTTTCAAAATTAATCAAATCAAAAATTTTAACTGCTTCAGTTTTAAGTTTAGGTGTTCTTGCATTCACATCAACAGTGGTTTTCGCAGCTACCGGTCCGCAGCTTTTCAAATCTGATGGATGTATTGCTTGCCATACCATTAACGGCAAAGGCGGTTCAGTTGGACCTAATCTTTCACATGTAGGCAGTCAAAGAAGTCTTTCCTGGATTAAAACTCAGATAGTGACCCCTGGTGCTCACTTTGCATCTGGAAGCACTGTTACAATTAACGGCAAATCGTTTATGGCAATTATGCCGAATCATAAAAGTATGCCGAAATCGCAGGTAAATACTTTAGCTGCTTATTTGGAATCTTTAAAATAATTGATGCAAAATAATTGTTGCCAAAATAATTATTATATAGAGATATCAATTAGTTAAATGAAAAAGATTATTAAAATTTTTGTATTTTATTAAATCTTTGGGAATTTAGTTTTTCTATATGTATTTTTTTTGCGAGCAGCGATGCTGATAAGTTTTTTTAAACGCTTAGAAGATTGACATTACTCTATTTTATTTAATCTTCTAAGCGTTCTTTTTCTTTTCTTTTCCATTACTTTCCTTTTTTCCTTCATTTGTTTGTTCCTTTTCTTCTTTCATTTGTTAATCAATTTCATTATTTATTGTTTTTTTTGACGCCTATTTTCTATTCTAATTGTGTTATATTAGTACTGTTTTAATTAACTCAATTGTGTTTTAACCCTTATTTTTATTCTCATCGTGTTGTTTTATTATTGTTTTAATTAACTTAAATATTTTTTGATTAAAATTCATAATATAATTCATAATAAATTTTTTTATTGATTAGATTGGTTCGATAATCTATAATGATAGATATAGTAAGTATCGGATATTAATTAGTGCTCTAATAATACTATATACTCAAATATTATAGAGTGTTTTATATTTGGCTGTTTTGCATTATTTTTATTTTTTTATTTATTTTTATTGTATTTATTATTTAAGTCAACAAAATCATAGAAGGAATAAAATATTATGAAATCCGTTTCGCCAGATTTATCTTTACCAGATTTATCTTTAATAGACAAAAAGATTCTAAATATCCTGCAGACTGATTTTCCTATTTCCATCAGACCGTTCCGGAAAATAGCTTCGGAACTTGGAATAACCGAAGAAGAAGTAATCGGTAAAATTACTAACTTGAAACAAACAAAGGTGATAAGACAGATAAGCGCTATATTTGATTCGCATAATATAGGATATAAAAGTACCCTTGTTGCCTTTAAGGTTCCGGAAGACAAAGTAGAAAACGCGGCAACCGTTATTAATGCTCATAATGGAGTGAGCCATAATTATCTTAGAAACAACTCCTACAATATATGGTTTACCATCACGCTGCCGCCAAATAAATATTTTGATAAAGAAATAGAGCTCATAGCAAAAAATGCCGACGCGGAAGATTATCTCATCCTTCCTACACTGAAACTATTTAAAATAGGTGTCAATTTTGATATGACAGGAGAGAACGAAGCCGCATCTTCATTTAAATATTTTTCTCAAGATGATGCTATAGAAGATTCTAAAATAAATATCAGCGAATTTGAAAAAAATTGCGTAAAAGAATTACAGAAAGATTTGGAAATTATACCCGAACCTTTTAAAAATGCAGCTTCAAATTTAAATATTCCCCAGGAAGAACTTCTGTCCCAAATTGATAAATTTATTAAAGAAAAAAAAATGCGCAGGTTCGCATGCGTTCTGCACCACCAAAAAGCAGGATTCAGCTATAATATAATGGGTATATGGAAATCAAAAGAAAATGAAGCCGATAGAAACGGAAAAATAATGTCTTCGCTAAACGAGGTTTCTCATTGCTATAAGCGACCTATATATCCGGGGAAATGGGAATATAATATTTTTACCATGATTCATACAAAAAATGAAGAAGAAGCCGCATATACAATAAATAAAATAGCAGAACTCACCGGCATAAAGGATTACGACAGTTTAAGAAGCATAAAAGAATTTAAAAAGATAAGGGTTAAATATTATGTATAACAATTAATTAAATTAACAAAGTATGTTCATTGTAGTTATTTTTTTTGTGAACATCATATCAGGTGAAAATTAAATAAATGTTTAATTCTACAATTTTAATATCGGAATATTTTTTATATCCCCTTATCTTATGTTCTGTTATAGGTCTTGCAATAATAATCGAAAGATTATATGGTCTGCGAAAGACTAAAATATTTCCTCAGGATTTAATAGTTAATATCGAAGATGCTTTAAAAAAAGGCGATATTGAAAGAGCAAGGAGTTTTTGTTCAAATTCTACGACGCCTTTAGCAAGGGTTTATCTCTCAATAATAGAAAATTATAAAAATTCTATAGATACGGTAAAATTAGAAGTAGAAGAGGCTGGGAAAAGAGCTTATTCCGAGCTTGAAAAAAATTTGGAGGGTTTAAGCGCAATTACAACTATTGCGCCGCTTCTCGGACTTCTTGGAACTGTTGTTGGCATGATTAAAGCTTTGAGTGCCGTTTCTTACAGCAGCGGGATAGCAAATCCTCATTTGCTTGCTTTGGGCATATCTGAGGCATTATATTCGACGGCAATGGGTTTAATAATTGCAATTGTATGTTTTTTGTTTTATAAATATTTTGTTTCGAGAGCTTTTAATTATGCCGGAATAATGGAAGATATGGCATCTTCGCTGATATCAAAAATAAAAAAAGATTAAAAAACCAAAATGAAATTTGCGGAAAGAAAAAAACGTGACCCTATTATAAATGTTATAAATATGGTAGATGTTTTTTTGACTTTATTAATATTTTTTATGATGACTACAACTTTTGCGAGCAATTCAGGGATTAAGGTACACCTTCCGAAGTCAGGGCTCAAATCTTCCACTGCTGCAAAAAAACCGATTACTATATATATTACAAAGCTTGGCAATGTGTATTACAAAAAGAAAAAAATAACTTTAAAAAAACTTTCCGGAATTTTATCTTTTTTTAAAAAATCAGGAGCAAACCCGACCATAATAATAAAAGCGGATAAAGCATCAAAAGTCTCAAGTGTTGTGGCAGTCATGAGTTCTGCTATTAAAAACGGACTTTATAAAATTGCCATAGCTACAAAGAAATAATTAATGTATTACAATATACCTAACAGAAATGTCATGTTTTGTAATAGCAGAATGCTTCAATACACCTAAAAGATACCTAAAAGAAATAATATGTTTTGTGATAACTGAATGATATTGTATAGTTTCTTAAAAACTTATATTTTATATTTAACTAATTATTATATATAGAGGATAAAATAAATTGATAGATAGATATTCTTTGCCGGAAATAAGCAGTATTTGGTCGTTAGAAAATAAATACAATACATGGCTTCAAGTGGAACTTGCGGTATGTTCGGCTTATAATAAAATAGGCAGGATACCTGATAAATCATTATACAATATTTTACAAAACGCAAAATTTGATGTTGCAGAAATTGAAGAAACAGAAAAAATAACAAAGCACGATGTTATTGCTTTTCTGACCAACGTAGCAAAATATGTTGGCGAAGATTCGAGATATATTCATCTCGGTCTAACATCTTCCGACATAGGCGATACTTCTTTTTCTTTATTATTCAGGCAGGCGCTTAATTTAAATCTGTCGAAAGCTAAAATCCTTGCAGAAAGTTTATTACAAAAAGCTCTTAAATATAAATATACCCCTATGATGGGCAGAACTCACGGAATACATGCAGAACCTATAACATTTGGTTTTAAACTTCTTATATTTTATGAAGAAATTTATAGAGGAATTTCCAGACTAAATAAAGCTATAGAAACCGTTTCCTGCGGAAAACTCTCGGGAGCAGTTGGAACATTTGCAAATTTTCCTCCTGAAGTAGAAAAAATAGCGCTTGATATTTTGGATTTGAAACCTATTTTGTCAAATCAGGTAATTCAAAGAGATATATATGCGGAATGTTTTTATGCTATTGCCTCGCTTGGCGCATCTTGTGAAAAGATAGCTCTTGAAATGAGACACCTAATGAGAACTGAAGTTTCCGAAGCTGAAGAGGCTTTTTCTGCCGGACAAAAAGGCTCATCAGCTATGCCGCATAAGAAAAATCCTATCGTTTCCGAAAATATCTGCGGGCTTTCTAGAGTCTTAAGGTCAAATTTAATTTCGGCTCTTGAAGATATTCCATTATGGCATGAAAGGGATATTTCCCATTCTTCTGTGGAAAGAATTATAACACCTGACTCTACAATTTTAATTTATTATATTCTAAATCAGCTTATTAATTTAGTTGACAATATGGTCGTTCATGAAGACAGAATGCTTAAAAATATGCAGTTAACGAAAGGGGTTATTTTTTCGCAAAAAGTTTTGCTTGCCATGATAGATAAAGGAATGCTTAGGGAAGATGCATATAAAATCGTTCAGAAACTTGCCCATCAAGCTATACAGACGGAAACAGAATTTGCAGTTCTGTTGAAAAATAACGAAGATGTTTTGCAATATTTAAGCGAAACCGAAATAAACAGTTTATTTGATATTAACAATTACTATAAAAATATAGATTTTATTTTCGAAAGGTCTTTATCAATATTTCCATTTGCTGCGCTGGCTGGTGGCGCCGTAAAAGCCACAGTTAAGGTTACTCTGAAAGATGAGGTTCTAGATCCTCAGGGCAAGGCTGTTTTATCTGTTTTAAAATCATCAGGATATACTAATATTGAAGATGTCAGGGTAGGAAAGCATATAGAATTAACTATTAAGCAAATTAATAAAATTGATAATATTAAAATAAATGCTAATAGCGCTGCTGGCGATAATATTAACATTAACAGTTCAACAAAAGAAGAAATACCAAAGTTAGATAAAAAAATATTAAGCAAGGAATTAGAAGAAATTTCTGAAAAGATATTATCTAATCCTGTTATAGAAAACTTTAATATTGAGCTTAATTGAGCGCTATCACCATTTTGTGTTTAACAATTGCGTTTATATTTATATTAATTATTGAAAATTTTAATAAATATTGAGATTAATTGAATATCGGGTTAATTCTGATGAAAAATAAAAAAATAAATGCCGGTATCACTGTTTTTCCGGGTTCTAACTGCGATATGGATGTTTATTATGCATTAAATGATGTGTTTAATCTTAATGTATCCTTTTTGTGGCATAAAGACGAGTTCCATAATTTTAAAAATTATGATTTTATAGTCATACCGGGCGGATTTTCTTACGGTGACTATTTAAGAGCCGGCGCTTTGGCTGCGAGAAGCAGAATAATGGAATCTATAAAAGAATATGCTGACGGCGGGGGCATTGTTCTTGGCATCTGTAACGGATTTCAAATACTTTTAGAATCAGGGTTGCTTAAAGGAGCAATGCTAACAAATAAATCTTTAAAATTTGAATGTAAAGATATATATATTAAAAATATTTCCGGTAATAACCGCAATAATAGTCATGAAAATCCTTTTACATGTCTTATGGAAAAAGATGCGATTTTAAAACTTCCTATAGCGCATCATGACGGAAATTATTTTGTCGAAAAAAAAAAATTGAATTATTTATTTTCTTCAGGTTACATAGCTTTCCAGTATTGCAATGAAGAAGGTGTTATATCAGACGATTCTAACCCTAATGGTTCTATGGAAAATATCGGAGGGTTATTTGGAGAAAATTTTAATGTAATGGGCCTTATGCCTCACCCTGAAAGAGCTTCAGAAAAAATATTAGGCAGCGGCGACGGAGCAAAAATATTTAATTCTATTATTTATTATATAAAAAATAAATAAATTTAATTAACCTATATTAAATAAGAATAAAAAATAAATTTAATTATATTATATGCAATGAATAAATTATATATAATTCAGGATTACTAAAGACAATATGCTCACAACTGATAACAGTAAAAGTAATAAAAGCGATAAAGTCGATAATAATAGGCGCAATAATTGTACAAATATCATCGCATACGGTAATTTACCGCAGAACAAAGAATATGTTCAATTTGGGTTGTCTTTTGAAGAATATAAAAAGATAAATGATATCTTGCAGAGGGAGCCCGACGATTTTGAGTTGGGTATATTTTCGGCAATGTGGTCGGAACATTGCAGTTACAAAAGCACAAAAATGCATCTTAAAAATCTGCCGTCAAAAGGCGATGCCGTTATTATAGGTCCGGGGGAAAATGCCGGAGTCATAAAATTTGACGGCGATTATGTTCTTGTGTTTAAAATGGAAAGCCATAATCACCCCTCTTTTATTGAACCATTTGAAGGCGCGGCAACCGGAGTTGGCGGGATTATGCGCGATATTTTCACAATGGGCGCAAGACCTATAGCAAATCTTAATTCTCTCAGATTCGGAAATTTTAATCATCCAAGAACGCCATATTATTTATCGGAAGTAGTAAAAGGCATAGGATTTTACGGGAACTGCATGGGGGTTCCTACTGTCGGCGGCGAAGTTGTGTTCGATTCGTGCTATGACAACAATATACTTGTCAACGCTTTTACAATAGGAATAGCTAAAAAAGACGCTATATTCCTTTCATCCGCCTGCGAAGCGGGGAATCTTGTAGTATATGTCGGTTCTGCAACCGGAATGGATGGAATCAACGGAGCTACTATGGCTTCAGGTGAATTTGATGCATCGAAAGACAAAAAAAGAAGCACAGTTCAAGTTGGAGACCCTTTTACGGAAAAATTGCTGCTTGAGGCTTGCCTCGAGGCAATGGATAAAAAACTTATCGTTTCCATTCAGGATATGGGTGCAGCCGGATTAACCAGCTCTTCTTTTGAGATGTCGGAAAATAGCGGCAAAGGGATGATTTTAAATATGGATAAAATTCCGTTAAGGGCAACCGGTATGACACCGCTTGATATTATGCTTTCAGAATCTCAAGAGAGAATGCTTATCGCATGTGAAAAAGAAAAATACGGCGAGCTCGAGGGAATATTTAAAAAATGGGATTTAAATTGTGTTATTATAGGCGAGGTCACCAAAGAAAAAGAAATCCAGTTTATTTATAAATCTAAGCCGTATCATACGCTGCCGGTAGAGGCAGTTGTAAATGGTCCATCTTACGATAGACCATCGGCAATTCCATTATATATAAAAGATATGAAACAGTTTTTGCCCGATGAATATAGAATGCCTAAAAATTTTAATTCCGTTGCTGAAAGAATTATATCTCATCCGAATATCTCATCCAAACATTTTGTTTACAGGCAGTACGATTATCAGATTGGAACTAATACCATTATAGGTCCCGGTTCGTCCTGTGCAGTGCTGAGATATAAAGAATTTAACGTTTCAATTAATTCAACAAATTCGGCTGCTTTAAATTCTGTTGCTTTAACCGATGGATTAGCAGAGTTGACCAATAATAGTCCGCAGCCTCAAAAAGATAAACAAGAACAACATCATAGTCCTCAGACACAAAAAGATGAACAAGAACAACAAGATAAAATAGATAAAATAAAAAATAATAAACGCGGTATAATATTAAATTCAAACTGCAATTCAAAATATTGTCATCTTAATCCTTATAAAGGGGCAATTTTAGCTGTTATAGAATGCGCGAGAAATATTTCGGCATGCGGAGGAACACCTGTTGCTATTACCGACTGTCTTAATTTTGCCAGTCCGGAAGACCCTGAAATTATGTGGCAGTTTAAAGAGGTTATACGAGGCATAACAGATGCCGCTTTGAAATTTAATACTCCGGCAGTCAGCGGTAATGTCAGCCTTTATAACGAAACCGCCGGCGCAGGTAAAATTTATCCTACTCCGGTAATTGCGATGGTGGGTTATATAGACGACGTCAATAAAGCTGTCACTTCGGATTATAAAGACGAAGGCGATAATATTTACCTGCTTGGCAGGCTACGCGGAAACCTTGGCGGAAGTTTATTCATGGAACTTGTTCACAACGATTTTATGCAGGAGCCTCTGTCAATAGATATAAACTATGAGCTAAAACTTCAGAGCTGTTTACGCGCTCTTATAGATGAAAAATTGATAAAAAGCGCCACGGATATTAGTGAGGGCGGTCTTTTTACGGCGGTGACGGAGCCGGCACTTTCATCAAATGAAAATTTGGGCGTAGTTGTGGAAGTTCATAGAGATACACTTAGAAACGACATGATTTTATTTTCCGAATTTGAACAGGCTTTTGTTGTAAGCTCAAGCCATTCGAATGGAAATAAAATTTATGAATTTGCAAAAAATGCAGATATTGAAATTGAGAAAATAGGGACAGTTGTAAAAGATGTTATAAAATTTAATAACATAATAGAACTAAAAAGTGATAAAATGAAAGAGAGATATTATAACGCAGTAGAAAAATTATTTGATAAACAATAATTAATCAACAAAATATTTTAATAAAATATTTTAGTTAAAAAAATAAAGAAAATGGAAGAAATAAGCGAAGAATGCGGAGTATTCGGTATTTATAACAACGAAGAATCCGCAAATATAACATATTTAGGATTATATGCGCTGCAGCACAGAGGACAGGAATCATGCGGAATAGCCTCTTCTGATAACAGCAATATATATTTTCATAAAAATTTGGGTTTGGTAAACGATGTATTTAACGAAACTACTCTCAGCAAAATTAAAGGTAAACATGCTATCGGTCACGTACGATATTCTACATCCGGAGAGACGCTGCTAAAAAATACGCAGCCGCTTATTGCAGATTATTATTATGGTTCCATCTCCGTTGCTCATAACGGAAATTTAACTAATGCAAATATTCTTAAAAAAGAATTAGAAGAAAAAGGTTCAATATTTTATTCAAGTTCGGACACCGAAGTAATCATACATTTAATAGCATCGTCAAAAGAAAGATTTTTAGTTGATAGGATTATAAGTTCGCTTGAAAAAGTTAAAGGTGCTTATTCATTCCTATTTTTATCTGAAAATGAACTGATAGCCGCAAGAGACCCTTTTGGTTTTCGTCCTTTAGTCATAGGAGAACTTGAAGGTTCTATAGTTTTTGCATCTGAAACATGCAGTTTAGATTTAATAAACGCAAAATACATACGTGATGTTAAACCCGGCGAAGTCATACTTGTTAATAGCGAAGGCATGAAAAGTTTTTTTCCGTTCGAAAGGAAAAAAAATTCATACTGTGTTTTTGAATTGATTTATTTTTCACGTCCCGACAGTATATACAACGGCAAATCAATTTATAAAATTCGCAGTGCAATGGGCAGACAGCTTGCCAGAGATGCATTTATAGATGCCGATATTGTAATACCTGTTCCTGATTCGGGAGTTCCGGCAGCTCTTGGCTATTCTAAAGAATCTCACATACCGTTTGAAATGGGTTTTACCAGAAATCATTACGTAGGCAGGACTTTTATAGAACCCAAAAGAGCAATAAGAAACTTTGGCGTAAAAATTAAACTTAATCCTGTTTTAGATGTAATAGAAGGGAAAAAAGTCATAGTAGTTGATGATTCTGTCGTCAGAGGAACAACATCTAAAAAAATAGTTGATATGCTTAAAGCGGCTGGGGCTAAAGAAATACATCTTCGTCTTAGCTCGCCCATGGTTTCTTCTCCATGTTACTACGGTATAGATACTCCGGTAAAAGATGAACTTATGGCGTCAAAATATTCTGAGGACGAAATAAATAAGCAGTTAGGCGCCACTTCTACAAAATTTTTAACTTTGGACGGTTTAAGAAAAGTAGTCGGAAATGAAATTAATTTTTGCGAAGCGTGTTTTTCAGGAGCTTATCCGGAAGATATTAAATGCGGAAACGATTATTACGGTCAATTGAAATTATTCAGTAAAGAAATTATATAATTAAATTATATAATAGCTTATATGATTAAATTACATAAGTTATTATATATTAACATCATAAAAATAATAATAAAAGATAATGAATAAAAATAATATTTTTATTTCAAATATATCAAATTTAAATAACAGCGAAATAAGACTGGAAGTTTTAAATGCAATAAAGACTTTATGTTACGAGAAGAAAGAATTTACCTTAGTGTCAGGAAGGAAAAGCGATTTTTATATAGACTTAAGAAGAATTTCTTTTGACGGCGATTATCTCTATTATATTGGAAAATTGTTGTACAATGAATTGAAAGCCCTCAAAAGCAAGTCCTTATTTGAAGTCATTGCCGGGGTTCCTGTAGGGGGACTGCCGCTGGTTGCTTCCATATTAATTGTAAGTTTTTTAGCTCATGAACCTTTAAAATCGGTTGTTATAAGAAAAGAAAGAAAAGGATACGGAAAAGGCAATATGATAGAACCTGTTCAGTTTCTTGAAAAAGATACTAAAATAGTGATTATTGAAGATGTTGTTACTACAGGCGGTTCAATTTTAAATGCCGTAAATAACGCGAGAAATGAAGGTTATATAATTGACAGCGCGGTGTGCATTGTCGATAGGGAAGAGGGTGGCAAGGAAAATTTATTAGAAAACGGCGTCAGCTTAGTCTCCCTTTTCACAAGGGCTGAGATAGTACTTAATTGACTTTTATTTATTATGAATAATATATAATATAATTTTCCATAGTCTATAATTTTAGGTGTTGTGCTGTTCAACATACTGCTTGGTTGACATTTATTATGAATAAAATACCGTATTTTATATTATTTGCAGTTTATACAATTATCATTCTGGTCATTTCTGTAAGCTTGTCCGGCTGTGCAGTTATCACAAAAAATAATTCAGCATATAGCAAAAATAGAATAAACAATGAAATTAATAACAACAATAATAAAATCAACAATGCAGCAACTCGTCAAAAAGCTATACATTATAATAATTATGCCGAGGCGCTAAACCATTTTACTAAAAAGACAGATGTTTATAATTTTAAAAATTTAAGCACTATTATATTTTTACGCGCAACATATTTTAATAAGCGGTTTATATATGCTTATTCAAAGAAATATGCAAAATATTATATGCTTAATAGTAAAGCTTTTAAAAAAATGCTGCGCAAATTATATAAAAAATCAGATAAACATATAAAATTTTTTATATCCGTATATACTCCGCAAAGCAGAAATAATAACCTTGATTCAAACCGTTCTATATGGATGATATATCTTGCCAATAATACAAGAGAGAATGTTTTGCCCTTAACAATTAAACCGGCGAAACAAAAAAGAGCCTTCCTAAAAGCTTTTTTTCCGTATATTACAAAATGGTCAAAACAATATATTGTTGAGTTTCCAAAATATTATAACAAGAGGAAAAAAGAACTGCTTATAACTAAACATACAAAATGGCTCAAACTTATTATTTTGGGTGTTAAAGGAAAGGCTGTTTTAAAATGGAATTTACGCTGATAAATAAATAATAATGTAATTAAATAATTAAAAGTTGTGTAAAAGTTAATTAATAAAATTGGTTAAAAAGTTAATTAATAAAGTTAGTTAATAAAGTTAGTTAATAAAGTTAGTTAATAAAGTTAGTTAATAAAGTTAGTTAATAAAGTTAGTTAATAAAGTTAGTTAATAAAGTTAGTTAATAAAGTTAATTAATAAAGTTAATTAAAAAGGTTAAAAGCAAAAACAATGCATTTTAATGTGTTAATAATTGGTTCCGGTATTGCAGGATTAAGTCTTGCAATTAGATATCCAGAAAATGTTTCAGTTGGCATTTTTACAAAAAAAGAAGAGGCGGAATCAAACACTAATTATGCTCAGGGCGGTCTCGCTGCGGTTATGAATATTAAAGATTCCGTTGACCTTCATGTAAAAGATACGCTGAGCGCGGGGGACGGTTTGTGCGACGAAGAAGTTGTGAAAATGGTGGTTGAAGAAGGACCGTCTGTCGTGGATGACTTGCTGAACTGGGGCGTTAATTTTGCAAGATACAAAGAAAATAAAGAAACTTTTGACCTTGGAAGGGAAGGCGGACATTCGCAGAGGCGGGTTTTGCATGCAGGCGATATCACGGGCAGAGAAATTGAAAGAGCATTAGTCGAAAAATCAAGAAGTAAAAGCAATATTTCAATTTTCGAAAATCATATTGCCGTAGATTTCATTACGTCTCATAAATTAAAAAAACAAAAAAAATTGCCCGATAAAGTTTTAGGAGCTTATTTTTTAGATAAGAATAGTGATAAAGTAGTTTCGGTAAGCGCGGATTTTGTCGTTATAGCAACGGGAGGAGCAGGTAAAGTTTTTCTTTATACTTCAAATCCTGATATTTCTACAGGAGATGGTATTGCAGCTGCATACAGGATAGGCGCAAAAGTTGCAAATATGGAGTTTTATCAATTTCATCCCACAATTTTATATCATCCTGAAGCTAAGTCGTTTCTCATATCTGAAGCTCTGAGAGGGGAGGGCGGTACTTTAAGACTTAAAGACGGAACCGCGTTTATGGACACGGTACATCCTTTAAAAAGTCTTGCTCCGAGAGATATTGTAGCTAGAACTATCGATTTTGAGATGAAAAAAACCGGTGACGAATGTGTATATCTTGACATGACCCACAAATCAAGAGAATTTTTAGAAAAACGTTTTCCTGATATATTTAAAACTACTTTGAGTTTCGGCATTGATATGTCAAAACAGTGGATACCGGTTGTTCCGGCTGCCCATTATCTTTGCGGAGGGGTTTTAACGGACAAAAACGGTTTAACTTCCGTTGAAAATTTATATGCTATAGGAGAGGTTGCATGCACCGGACTTCACGGCGCAAACAGGCTTGCCAGCAATTCATTGCTTGAAGGCTGTGTTTTCGCAAAAAAAGCCTATGAATCTACAATGGGAAAAATGGCAAGTTTCGGAAAATCGTCTAAAGTTCTTAATGATTTTGAACCTGACAATAATGATAAATCGCCTGATTTAAATTTAAATCGACAAAACGAAAATAATAATCTTCCCGAATGGAAAGATTTCGGTCTTGAAGGCGGTGACGAGCTTATTGTCATAACCCACAACTGGGACGAATTAAGGCGGATGATGTGGAATTACGTCGGTATCGTAAGGTCCAATAAAAGGCTTGAAAGGGCTAAAAGACGTATTGATAACCTCATCGACGAAATTAAAGAATACTACTGGAATTTTAAAATCTCTTCAGATTTAATAGAACTGAGAAACATTGCAGAGGTTGCAAATTTGATTATTACATCGGCTATGCTAAGAAAAGAATCCAGGGGCACGCATTACACAATAGATTATCCTGCAAAAGACGATAAAAATTTTAAACATCCTACAGTATTATAACTGTCTTAAATATTAAAATAAATGAGCATTAAAATTAAATTAACAAAACATGCTAAAATAAAAATAATAGAAAGAAATATTTCGTTGGCTCTTATTAAAAAATCATTTCAAATCCTGAATTAATTGAAAATGACAAATTTGATGATTCGTTAACACGTTTCATAAAAAAGGCATCTGCTCTATCCTAAACTTAAATCGCAGTAATTTAAATTACAGTAAAACCGCAAGCAATAAACAAAGGAGGTCGTAATTCAATTTCGACCTCCTTTGTTATAACTGTTATGACTGTTATGACTGACAAGGGGTCATATAAAACCCTTCTATGTTGTCGTTTGCAGACACGACCATATAATAAGCGTAGCTGTCTTCTACCGAACCGTTTGTGTAAACATAATCTATATTACCTATTTGCATGGTAAATTCATTGATAGGCACTGTTGTAGTAGGCGCAACAAAGTTTGGATTCGTTGTTGATGTATTATCGCAAGTTAATCCGGCACTTAAACCTGCAGCAGTACCAGGACCTGTAATCGTACCATTTTTATAAACTAACCACCATGAATTTCCCGGAGTGCTTGTACTAGGAACCGTCGGTGCAGTTGTTACTATATTATAAGATGTACCTGAGCTTGTTCCTTTTACAGGCGTAGTGTAATTAGGCAGTAATAAGAACGGGTTGGCGTAAGGATTGGTGCCTGCCGCATAAGTGACCGGCAGTGTTGGCTCAAATGTTATCTTTCCTGCCGTAGTTGCATTAAAGCCGGTAATGGCTACATAATTGGATAAATCATTATTTACCAAATTTTTTGACATCTGGCTTGTAATACCTTCGCCTAAGGACCCGACTACTCCTTGCGAAGCAGCTTTGTTTGCAGAACCGGTTAAGTTCACGAACTTAGGCAGAACAACCGCAGCCAAAATTCCTATAAGCAAAATAACCATAACAAGTTCAATGAGCGTAAAAGCTTCGCTGCTTTTAAACCTTTTAAAATCTTTTGTGAAAAAATCAGATAATTTCATCATTAATTACACTCCTAAATTTTAATCTGTTATTTTAATATTATATATATAATTTATTTTATATTGTCTATTATAATGTTGTATTATTTATTACATGCATAATTTATTTTATATTGTTTTTCATTTCATTATATTATTTATTATATTGTTAATTTGTATTATATTGTCTATTATAATATTATATTATTTATTATATTGTTAATTTGTATTATATTGTTAATTTGATAAATAATCAATTATTTTTTTATGTTTAACATTTCACCTACTTTGTGCTTTTAGCATATATAGTCGGGTCTTCAATACCTGCTTCTATAAATCCGTTCTTTCGCAATATGCATGAATCGCAAACACCGCAGGCAAGACCGTTAATTGGGTCATAGCAGCTGTGAGTCATTTCTAAAGGAACCCCTATGTCATTTCCTTTTTTTATAATGTCTTTTTTCCCCATATTTATCAGCGGCGTATGTATCTTAAATTTTAATGCGCCTGTAACGGAAGCTTTTGTAGCAAGATTTGCCATTTGTTCAAAAGCATGTATATATTCAGGTCTGCAATCAGGATAACCGCTATAGTCAATCCAGTTCACGCCTATAAAAATATCGCCGGCATTGTTAACCTCTCCTACCGCGATAGCATATGAAAGAAAAATTGTATTTCTTGCAGGAACATAAGTTATTGGTATATTATCTTTTTGCTCATAATTGATTTTGTCCATTTTATGAACATTCATTTTATCAATATACATTTTATTTCCATCGATTTTATTATCATCAATTTTATTTCTGTCAATTTTATCGATATGCATTTTATTGTCGTTCATGTTATTATCGTCTTTCCTGCTATTGCCGTCTATTAGAGCAGTATTATAGGTTATTGGCATATTACTTTTTTGTGCACTCATTTCCGATTTTTCTGAATTATCGGTTAAGGAATAAGGGTCTGAACCGGTATGAATTTTAATTTGATTTTTTGGAACGTTAATATTAAAATCCACCAAAGCCGAGCCTTTAATGCTGCTAAAATCCAAGTTTATTATAATGTGGTTTTTAATATTAAAATATTTGGCTATTCTTTTAGCGTGGTCTATTTCAGTTTTGTGTCTCTGCTTATAAAAAAAAGAAATAGGAATGACGTCGTATCCTTTGTCCAACGCAATTTTTAAAACGGTTGATGAATCCAAACCGCCGCTGAATAATACGACAGCTTTTTTTGAATTATTCATAAATTAAAATTAGTATATTTAAAAATTATTTAAATTAGTAAATTAGTAAATTAGCGGCAGTCACCTATTTATTTTATATATATAACAGCTCTCGGATATCGCTTAAATAAATGTATTATATCATATTTTTTCATCAATTTAGGTAATTAATTAAGGTCAGAAACTTATTGATTTTAGAGCATATTAAATAATAGTGCCTGTCTACAATTTACTGTCCTCAATTTATCAAATTTATCAAATAGTATTTATCACCGCCTTATAACCTTTATAATGTTAAATATTATCTATCCCTGATTTACTCTATTTATTTGTCGATAGATTATTTAATTTATCATAGCAATAATTTTTATTAATTAATAAAAAAAACTCTTTACTAATTGTTTTTATATGGTATAATTATTAATATAGATAGCGATATCTTATGAAATATCCTCCTTGTTTTGTTGTTTTGTCAAAAAACGCTGCATTAATTTAAATTTTATCATTATCCCCTTTTGGTTAAATTTAATTGCAGCGTTTTTTCTTGATTAATTTCCTGCAAAATTATATAATTGATAAAGTTGATATGCTATATATTGTACTAGTATCGTTCAAAACTTAGACTGTATTTTCTTTTCGTTTTCTTTTTTTGTTGATATACTATATATTCTTATACTTATATTATGCTAAACATGCCAACATTACAACTAAACATACCAATATCATAATGATGCAACGCGGTAGCTAAAACTATTATAAAAACAACAAAACAATTAACTATATCTAACGCGGTTAGCTAAAACTAATATAATATAAAGATTAACAATAAAACAATTAACTATAATAAAAAATAAAAAAAATAACTAAAAACTATTATGATAAAAAAATACCCATTATTAATTAACGGCAAGTGGATTGAAAAAGATGATTTTTATGAAGACATTAATCCTTTTACCGGCGAAATAGAAGCATATTTAAGCAAACCTGAAAGAAATGATATAAAATTTGCTATCGATTCCATAGAAGATGGTTTTGAGCAAATTAAAAATCTTCATGCATTTGAAAGGGCGGAGATTCTTGAAAGAACTGCGCTTAATTTAGAGAAAAATTCAAAAGAAATAGCACATTTTATAACAGTTGAAGTAGGGAAGGCACATAAATATTCATTAGTAGAAGTCAACAGAGTTATGAATGTTTTCAAATTTGCGGCAGAAGAGGCAAAACGCCTTCATGGCGAAACTGTTCCTATGGATGCCATAAAAGGATATGAAAACAAAATGGCTTTTTATACGCGTGTTCCGGTTGGAATTATTGCGGCTATTACGCCATTTAATTTTCCGATAAATCTTCCCGCGCATAAAATAGCTCCTGCAATAGCCGCCGGTAATGCAATAGTTTTTAAGCCTTCCATAAACGGTTCGGTTGTTGCGTACTATTTAGTACAGGCATTATTGGAAGCAGGTTTGCCGGAAAAAGCGATATGTCTTTTGTACGGCGATAAAGACACTGGCGAAGCAATTACTTCTAATGATAAAATAAGAATGATAAGTTTTACAGGAAGTCCTAAAGCCGGCAGAGAAATCATGGCAAAGGGCGGATTAAAAAAGTATACTATGGAACTTGGAAGCAATTCGGCTTTGATTATAGACAAAGATGCCGATATAACCGAAGCGGCTAAAAAATCCGTTATAGGTTCTTTTTATAATTCCGGTCAGGTGTGTATATCGCTTCAGAGAATATATGTTCATAAAGATATAGAACAAGCTTTCATAAAACATTTTGTAGAAGAAACTAAAAAACTTAAAGTAGGCGATCCGTTAGACAAAGAGACAGATATAGGTCCAATAATCAGCAACGAATCAAAGGAACGTGTATCTTCTTGGATAAAAGAAGCGGTTGCCGATGGTGCAAAACTTGAAACAGGCGGGAGTTTTTCAGGCAATATTTTGGCGCCCACTATTTTTTCCAACGTTCATCAAAAGATGAAAATATCTTGCCTTGAAGTTTTCGCGCCTATTGTTAGCATTGTCACTTTTGAAACTATAAAAGAAGCCGTTAATTATGTCAATGACTCAATATACGGTTTACAGGCGGGTATTTATACAAATAATATGAAAAACGCGATGTACTGCATAAAACACATCGATGCCGGGGGCGTACTAATTAATGATATTCCTACTACCAGAGCCGACCATCAGCCTTATGGCGGCGTTAAAGAATCCGGTTTCGGAAGAGAGGGTGTTAAGTATGCAGCAGAAGAGATGACGGAATTAAAATTTATAAGTTTTTCATAAATTTCCTAAAATTTTTGCGGCATCAAAATTTAATTTATAAGTTTTTCATAAATTTCCTAAAATTTTTGCGGCATATAGGGCGTAATACGTTATAATTATATCCGCTCCGGCACGTTTTATAGATGTCAACATTTCAATAGCAGCTTTTTCTTCGTCCAAATATCCTGCCTGCGCAGCAGCCTTAATCATTGAATATTCCCCAGAGACGTTATAAGCGGCTAAAGGCCTTTTAAAGGTTTGTTTTATCCTGTATATTATATCAAGATAGCTTAATGCCGGTTTTACCATTATAATATCGGCGCCCTCGTCAAGGTCTAATTCTGTTTCAAGAACAGCTTCATCTGAATTAGCCGGATTCATTTGATAGGCTTTTCTGTTTCCGAATTTTGGCGTACAATCTGCGGCATCTCTGAACGGGTCGTAAAAACTTGATGCATACTTTGAAGAATAAGACATTATAGGAATATTAACAAGCTGTTCGTCATCTAAAGCTTCTCTGATTTTTTTAATCCTGCCGTCCATCATATCGGATGGGGCTATTATATCGGCTCCGGCTTTTGCATACGATACGCCGATTTTAGCTAGATATTCGAGTGTTTCATCATTTTTAACGTAACCATGAGCGTCCACTATACCGCAGTGACCGTGAGATGTATAATCGCATAGGCAGACGTCCGTTATAACGATTAAATCAGGATAAATTTCTTTTATGGCTCTTAAAGTTTGCTGAACTATGCCGTTATCGGAATAGCTTTCAGAACCTATTTCATCTTTAAGTTCAGGAACGCCGAAAATAAGTATACCGCCAATTTTTAAATCTTTGACATTTTTAAGTTCTTTTAGAAGCTCGTCTATCGTATATCTGAATTGTCCGGGCATTGTGCTGAGCGGTTCTTTTTTGCCTGCGCCGTGCATTACAAAATATGGCATGATAAATTTTGATGGGTCAAGTGAACATTCGCTTACTAATTTTAATAAATTTTGTGAAGTCCTTAATCTTCTCGGTCTGATATAAGGAAAACCGGAATTCATAGTTAGTATGTCCTATTTTTAATGTTATTTTATTTTTATAATATTTGTTGAATTATTTATAATTATTTAAAATAATGTACGAATTAGATAAAAATCTTTATATGTTATTGTATCATTTCCAATTAATTAAATTCAATAATTACATTATAATTTATTTAATTTATAAATAATATCTTCTATAATTATAATATCGCTTTATAATATCAACTTTATAATTTATAAATAAAATCTTTTATAATATCACTATAAATAATATCAACAAAAAAACTATTAAGCAGATTCAAAGGCTTTTTTGTAAAAAATTTCGGCATCTTTTGCTTTGCCGGTTTTTTTAAGGCACTCTGCATAGTTATAATAATAATCGGGATTATAGCTATTAAGTGCAATAGCTTTTTTAAATAATTTAAGCGCGTTAGAATAATTGGCTTTAATAACGCCGGCAATGTCGTCATTCGTGTATATATTTCCGTTTAAATAATCTGTATTATAATTATAATAAATGGGATTACTATTGCCATTAATGAATCTGCTGCTAAACTTGTTGGAACTATTTTTAATGCGGCAGCTATTGTGCTTTACACTTTTTTTGCTATATATACTGTCTTCTTGGCGATGATTGTCATGTAAATCATGAATGTCATCGCAGTCATCATAGGTATGGTTCTCAAGGTTTAAGCCGCTGCCAAAATCTCCCATGCGATTATCGAATTCTGATGACATTGACCCCGGTATCGAACTTGCCGTGGTTGCGGTTAGAGCACTAAAATCATCTCCTGTGCAGTTATAGAATTCAGACAGCACCGGTATATATTCGTTTGCTATAAACATAGCAGAGCTAAAGAAAATTTCATCCTTAGTGTAATAATTTTTAGTTCTTGATTCCCACATATTTAAAATATTAAAAAACTTTGAGTTAATATTATTGTAGGCAGCGTTATCTTCTCCAACATTAATTTTCTCAGATTCTAAATTGTTTTTATTATTAATTTTATCAAATTCTTCAAAAGTTTTAGAAGCCCGGTGTGCGGTATATTGTTCAATATAATCGACGGTGACATCTATTATGCAAGAATTTTTAAAATCATTGTATATTTTTTTGCTAAAATTCATCATATTATAAAAAAAAGTAAGTTTTTCATATTCTTTAAATTCATATAAATATTTACATAAATCAAAAATAAGCGGGGTATAATTATATTTATAAATATAATTGGATTTAAGGCAGCTTCTATTTTTATTTAACGTTATATCTTTCAGTGAATCAATGGTTTTAAATATTTTTAAATAAGTAAGGATTTGTTTTGTTATCGTAGATTTATCATAAGCACTCAGGTATTCGTTGCCAGTTATAATAACGCTATAATATTCATAAATTATTTTTTTCACAAATGTATCAGTCATGTTCACGTTTTTTATGCTCTTCTGCATATTTTCCGAATTATTGTTTGCAGTATCAGTTGTTGCATTATTCCTCGTATTACTATTTGCAGTATTAGTCGCACTGCTATTAACCATATTATAGGTATTATCGTTATAAAAATCGTAATATAGCGCATTATTTGCATCATTATTTATACTTATTGTGTTTAATTTAAGAAGATTTAATTTAAATTTTTCAACGAATTCGTCAATATTACAGCTCTTCTCGTAATTATCTATATGCGCTTTGATTGCCGCAAAGTTCCCGTTTATATAGTATGATTTTAATAAATTTAATCTCAATTCTGTATTTGCGTCATTATCTTTACCATTATCTCTATTATTATTTTTGTTGTCATTTTTAGACAAAAATTTTTCAGCATTTTTCTGAAATGCTTGCATTCCTTCATAAAATTTGACTAGTTTATTTAATTCATAATAATAATTCATGTGTTCCCTCCAATATTATTTAATATTTTGCAATATTAAGAATATTGCAAAATTTTGATATTTGATATTTTTATCAAAAACCTGCAAGAAAACCCAGTCTTCTACAAGGCGAGGATGAATTGCAAGCCTTTGCCGTATTAAAATTAAGTTTGATTACAAGTCGTTAAATCTTTTATAAAATTATTTAAACCTGCAAATGCGACGGCTTTTTCTTTATCAGACAAATTTTTTAATAAATATATTCTAAAATCTTCATCAGTTTTATAATCGGTAAATTTTAACTTTAATGCGCTTTCATTATTTATCGCCATTGTTAATCTACAAGAAGAATTTGATTCTACCGTTGTTTTAATCTCATTGAGTAAAATCTTTTCGGGTGTAGTAAGTTTGCCGATGGTATCAAGTAAATTTTTGATTTCTTTTTCGTTTGTTGTATTTTGTTTGAAATTGGCACTGTTTGATTCTATATTCTTTTCAAAATTAAATTCTCTGTAATGAGATAAATTTTTGTCAATAAAAACATCGCATGAGTCGATTTGCTTATGGTGTTCTTCGGTAAGCGCCACATAGTTTGCAATATTATCGTCGCCGCCGTCTTGAAGCTGATTTATGTGATGAATTTGTACGGGAATTTGTTTTCCATCTGCATTTTGAACTAAACCTGTGTTTGTATGTTGACTCTTTTGCTTTCCAAAAGTTTGCGTTTTGCTAATATTTATTTGTGAATGAATTGATTTTGCGTATTCGTAGTCTCTTCTCTTGATATAGTCTCTTACTTTGTCCCAGTTAAAATGAGATTCCAGTTCCATTATCTTTTTATTATCAATGGAAATTTTTATATTTTTGAATCCGTCAAGATAATTTTTATAATAATTAAGTGCGCCGAGGAGCGGCTTGCTTGATTCAGGAAGAGTTTTAGAAACTATATTTTCAATATTGTCAGATTTATTTTTCCATATATACACGCTTGGTTTTTCAAGTAATTCATATTTTATCGTATCAGTAATTGTATGGATTGTATTACAAGAGGTGTCCGGCAATTGTAAATTACCTGCGTTCCTGTTTTTAATATCGTTAAAATTGCAAAAATTGTCTGCATGTAAACCGACCCCGTCGTCCTGTTCTTTTTTAGAGCTTTTATTATTTAATATAAGCGAATTGTCTTGACTGCCGCGTTCTTTTTTGAAGTCTTTGTTATTTAATATAAGCGAATTGTCTTGACTGCCGCGTTCTTTTTTGAAGTCTTTGTTATTTAATATAAGCGAATTGTCTTGACTGCCGCGTTCTTTTTTGAAGTCTTTATTATTTAATATAAGCGAATTGTCTTGACTGCCGCGTTCTTTTTTAAAAGAATTATTATTTTTATTTGTTCTTGTTCTTGTCATTGTTCCGTTATCTGCTTTTGAAACCAATGATATAGTTCCAGGTGCGGTTTTTCCAATATTTATATTAAAGCCGTTTTCTTTTAAATCAAAATAATTTTTCAAAGTAAAATCTGATAGTTTAAATTCGTTGTTAAGACTATAACCGTTTATATTTTTCTTAATATTAATTTCTTCAAATTTTTTTTGCGAAATTAATATATTTTTTACTGCGATGTCCCTGCCATATTTTGTCATTTCATGAAATTTTATTCCCTGAATTTCTACTATTGGATTTTCGGAAACCGGAGCTGAACGCGTCATATTTTTTATGCTGTATAAAGTTTTTTCGTCTATTAAACCATAAGTTTTCATCAAAAAATCATTATTATTTTTTATTATAAAACCGGCATTGCATAAATTCTTAATTTCACTTTCGGCTTCTATTATTTTTGAATTTCTTAATTTTTCATCATTAAAGGATTTAATAGCATTTATTTTATCGGTTAAATTTTCAAATTCGATTATTTTTTCTGATAATTCGCCGATATCTTTTTCGGATATATTTAAATTACTTTTTATATCATTGCTTTTATTGTTATTTAAATTTTTAAGATTTAAATTACTTTTTAAATTATCTGTTTTTTCTAATACTTTAACGTTTAGTTCCATTTTTCAATCCTTTTAAATTGAGGCTATAAGTTTATTTTATTAGTCTGTGTTATAATTCTAAGCTGAAATAATTTTTCAAGTCTATGCTCTATTTGTATTATGTGTCTTATATATATTATTATGTGAATTATGTGTATGTGCTATCCGGCGATAATTATTTAACCTTTATATATTGTGTGTACTTTATATATTGTGTGTATATGTAGCAGAATACAATATAACCAATGAAAAGCCGAGTATAGAGTGATAATTATTTAACTTCATAGTGCATATATAGCCTATATAATAAATTTAACAAAAAAATATTTCATTATTATGAAGGTTTTGTTAAAATTGAATTAAATTAATGTAAAAATTTGATGATATTATGTTCTATTTCGTTATTGCATTAAATTAATGTAAAAATTTGATGATATTATGTTCTATTTCGTTATTGCATTAAATTAATGTAAAAATTTGATGATATTATGTTCTATTTCGTTATTGCATTAAATTAATGTAAAAATTTGATGAT
>JAJZJW010000032.1 GCA_021809845.1 bacterium
CATAAAATCGTCGCCTTTAAATGCAAAATACGTTCGATTTTCGACTATAAAAAAGTATCAAAAAAAGCAATTTACATCCCCTCTTTAATTCCCTTTGAAAATAGGGGAGTTTATAGCCTGTTAACTACTTAATATTATTAATAAATTTAAAGATTAAAAAACCCTGACAAAGTTGTATGTGTGTGTTGTATATTTTTTTTTATTTTTTATTGCTGCGGCTCATAAAAAATATTGCAGAAGTTTAAATGGTAGTTTGTGGTTTTCTGCAATATTTTTTACTCAAGAGGAGTAAAACCGCATAAAAGAGCCTCCGCAAAAACATAAAAAATAAAAAAAAATATACGAGGTTCGTGCCTACCGGTTTCACCTTAAAGTGAAGCGGTGAAACCTTCGGTTTTTAAAATAAAACGAAAAAGCGTGTTTTATTTTAAAAACCGATACGGCTACGAACCTCTTTGCACGCATTTGCGGCGATTTAAGCGGAAAGAAATCGCCGCAAATGCTACACCGTGCGGATATTGACTTTCGTTCTTTTCTTTGTATTTATTTTATTTTATTTTTATCTTTTTATAATTGCAGTATTGCAAGTCAATATCTCGCACTGAAGCCACACGTGAGACACCCCCCTCACCCCCTCGCTATTCGCAAGGGGGAGTAGTTGAGAGTTTTTATTTTGCCATTAAAGCAAGACTTCGTCTTGGGCAAAATAAAAACTGATGCTGTTTCGTTTCACTTCGGATTGCCTTTTTGTTTTTGAATTTTATCGTCATTTTTTACGTAATTCAATTTAGCACTTTTATCTTTTTTATAAACAAGGCAATCCTGACGTTCCACTCCACAGCGAAAGCAATAAAGTTTCCGTTCGACTTGCTCCGCACGTCTCACTACAACAGAAACACTTAAGGTATTACGTGGCGCTGCGTCATAAATTCCTTGCGCCCGTCTGTTAGGCAAAAATTTCACAGGCGGTTTTAACGAACAATTAAACACCCGTCGTAAACTCAGAGTGTTTAATTGTCCTAACCGTCTGCCGGAGAATTACGACAGGTTTGCTCACAGGCGTTGACGAATAGATTGATAACTTGGAAAGACGTCTCATAACGACCGTTCTGTGACCAAACCTATCGAATTCTCCTTGAAATTTTTTTTGCGACGACGATCACTCGGGACAAATTTAAGGTCCCGAGTTAGCAGTGAGGAATAACTACTTATTTAAAAGCAATAAAGTTTCCGTTCGACTTTGCTCCGCACGTCTCACTCCAACAGAAGCACTTGAGGAATTTAAATTAATTCGGATGCGGCATAAAACCGCCGCGATTAAAAGCTTTATTTTTAATACAATTTTGCTTTTTAATTTTCTTTCTTATTAGTATAAACCTTGTTCGCCCATTCGTTCGTTAGCTGCGGCACTTCGGCTAAAAGCCAAAAATTACGCCAACAAAAAGACGTTGTCATAATTTTTGCGCCTCGTAAACGCCGCAGCACCTCACGATTTGTGAAATGGGCGAACGAAGGTTTATACCGATAATAAGAAATGTTGAAAAATTAAAAAAAGCAAAATTGTATAAAAAATAAAAAATTAAGAGGGCTCACTCAGGATTACCCGATATAAAAATTGAGGAGGTGAAAAGAGATGAATAGATTATTTGGACTTAGTTTAATAGTGTTTGATTTAAGTATTGTTTTTTTCAATATGTACCAAATTTTACATTTAATTTAACTTAACTTTATTTAAAGCCTGCAGATGGCAAAGGAGACGGAAAGAATGAAAATCGAAATCATTGAAACATTTATTAATATGGCAATCGAAGAAATGAACGAAGAAGTAATAAATAAAGATTTGCTTATGGATAGATATATTAAAGCATATATTGTCGAAAAGATAACGCAAAAAAGCGTAAATTATCCTGAACATCTTAATTTTAATTTTACGGATGAAAAAAGCTTTAACACCTTTAATAAAAATCTTACAGGCGAAATATACAGGTTGTTTTTAACGCTTGCAAGAGCTGCAAGAAATTACAAGCCTTTAAGCAAAACCAAAATTGAGCATAAATTAGAAAGGGCAATAATCAGTTTTTTAGATTTGAAAAACTGTTATACATCGTCTTTAAATACCGTTGTTTCACAAGACGGAAAACATACCGAATTAATGGATTTAATACCTGCTAAATCTTGGAAAACCTATAACGAAAGCGCCGGAATGTTTGACGAAGAAGACGCCGAAGAAGAAATAATAAATATAAAACCGAAATACAACAAAAGACAGCCAGCGCAGGCGGAAACGGAAGGCCTGCAAATGGCATTTGTATTTTAATTAATTAATTTTAAAAGCCCCTCGAAAGAGGGGCGGGGGTAATTTATGTATAAACCAAAACGATTTATGTTGAATGAAATAAATGGAGAGTTAGTACGGTGTGAATATATGCTTAATCCCAATTTTAAAGACGAAGACTTTGACGATATAAGTTTTGACGATATAAGTTTTGATTTTTAATTTCAACATTAATTTTAAAAGCCCCTCGAAAGAGGGGCAGGGGGCATTATGAAAACGGCAACTAAAGAAAAAATAGAAACGGCGGGAAGCATAGGTTTTTTTATTGTATTATTAACAGCATTATTTTTTATTTAATTTGAAGGAGATATTTATCATGGATAAAGAAAAAGAAATATTAGAAATAGCGATTCACAAATCAGGTAAAGAATTTTATAACTTTTTAAACATTTTGTTAAAAAAAATAAACAACAACAGATTAAAAGCAGTTATCGCAATAAAAAAAGAAGAGATAAAAGCCGCAAAAAGAGAGCAGGAAGCGGCGATATTAAATTTGGAATTAAAAAGAACCCTTAAAGAGTATCTAAGGAGAGAAGAGGTTAGGCAATACATTAGATTATGCAACTGCAATACTTATATTGAAATTTAACTTTGTGGAGCTGCTAAAAGATATTATTTATTAAAACTTTTTTTAGCAGCTCTTTTTAATAATTAAAAGGAGAAAAAAAAATGAACAACGAAGTTTTATTATGTTATGGATATTTAGAAAAGAAAAACTTAAAAAAATTTAAAGAAGTTATGAAAAATAAAAAAATAGCAATAAGTTATCGTTGCGATTGGAGTAAGGATATATGGGGTGTAATTATTAAAAGATTGACAATAGTTTTAAGTGAAAACGGTAAAGTTAATATAAAAAGTTTGAAAGAAAGAATAGCCTATATATTAACAAAAGATATTGATATTTATAACGATGTGTACGGTAAAGATTTTTGGTATGAAATTAAAATTAAAGCTATATAACTTCGCTATTTATATATAAAGAAAAAATAAATTAATAGACAGTAAAAAGAAAAACAACTTTGATTTAACAACAGCTATGCTGTTTCGGCATAGCGAGTTTGTCAGGTTTAGCTTTATCAGGCATCCGCTCACGCGGATAAGATTCGTATGGTAAAGCTATAGAAAGAGAAGTATGGGGCGCACGCTTTACCAAAACGAATCATCTCCGCCACCGCTTACTTTTAGTGTCTATTTACAACGGCGGGATTTTAACATCCCGCCAAAGGGGGATTAAGATGTATAAGGTTTTTGAAATTTCAAAAAAAGACGGGGGAACGAGGCATATCGAAGCCCCAGACCCTGTAACGAAAAAAAGGCAGGAAGATTATTTAAAATATCTTTATAAGTCTTATCCTGCAAGTCCATATACGCACGGTTTCACGCCTAACAGAAGTATAATTACAAATGCTATACCGCACAGGAATAAACAGTGGGTTTATTCCGTGGATATAAAAGATTTTTTTCCATCCATAACATTAGAAAAAGCTAAATCAGTCATAAAAGCAAAATTAAAATGGGGATTATGCTTTTACGATTTTAAAGACGGCAAAGGCAAAAGGCTTCCGCAGGGAGCGCCGACGAGTCCCTATATAGCAAATCTATATCTTAAAAATTTTGATTATAAAGTCGGAAGAAATTTGAATAAAAACCGTATTGCGTACACAAGGTACGCAGACGACATAACTTTTTCAGGGAATAATTATAACGATATGGAAAATGCTTTATCTTTAATCGTTAAGCAAATTAGCAAATACGGGCTTGAAATAAATTATAAAAAAGTAAAAAAAATGCCGTCTTGGCAACGGCAATACGTTTGCGGATTAGTGGTAAATAAAAAAGTCGCATTGACAAGAGAAATGAAGAAAAAAATAAGGGCGGAAAAACATCAAGGCAAAGTTGTTTTTTTGCAAAATTACGGGGAAATGGTTAAAAGAAAAGCGGGGATTTATGGTTAATTTAACTTCGCTATACATATATACGAAGTTAAAAAGTTCGCATTGCGGACATAAAAGGGAGCTTAAAAAATGCTAAACGATTTTTTTATAAACACGTTAGATAAGGCTAAAGAAAAGACGAGGGGATTATTAGGGCATAGCAAAGAAAATAATTACAGGATTAAAATAAATTTACCTGCAGGATTAGATAAATGGGATTTGTTAAATTTAAAAAGATACTATAAAAATTTTGTAAGACAAGAAATAACAGAGCAAGAAATAATAAAAAACAAGCTTACGGACGGCGAAAAATTTACAAGATTTATAGTAAAGAAAGCTAAAGAGGCGGGATATTCGTTTACTGCTGACTTTGAATTATACGCATCCAGCGCATACGATAGAAAAACGGATTTTATAATATCCACTAATCCCGCAGATATGTTAAGTCCGTCGGATTTTGCAACGTATAAATCCTGTTTTGCAGACGGCGGATGTTATTCGCACGGCGTTTCTAAATGGGCTTTAATGTCAGGTACGGCGATTTTATTTTCGCAGTCGGGCGGGAAAAAAACAAGCAGGGCTTGGCTATATTTTTACAACAAAGACGGCAAAAAAGGTTTTATGATTTTCAAAAATTACGGTTCTCAGTTTGACAGTGAGATAATGAGGCGGGAAATAGCAAAATTAATCGGTATAAATGAATACAAAATAAAAGAATACGGTTGTGCAGGCGGACAATACGGGACATATTTAGACCCCTTTACTGCCGTTAAGGATACCAAAGAGGAAAACTTAAAGACCGTTATGATAAAGGATAGTTTTTACGAAGAGTTAAAAAATCAAGAATACATTTGTCCGATTTGCGGACAAGAAGGACATATAAGAAATTCTCATATAGCCTGCTGCGGTTCTATTAAAGAGGCTTTAGCTGATTATAAAAGGAAGATATAAAATGATTAAAAAATTTCTAATAATGCCGAAAGAAGAAATATTTTATAGGTTTAAAGAAGAATTTAAAGACGGTATTTATAAAAAAAATTATTTTTACCTACAAGGAAGATATATCGACGTGCTGTTTAATGCGCACGTCGATACGGTTAAAAGAGATAATCAGTTTAATATAACTCAATACGGCGATTTTATTTATAATAGAAAAGGCATTTTAGGGGCAGATGATAGGGCAGGGATATGGATTGCATATAACCTTGCAAAATCGGGAGCTTCGATATTATTAACTGATTACGAAGAAACTACGAAGGCGGGAGTTAACGCCTTTTGCAGAGACTTCGACGATGTAAATCATAAAATCTTCATCGGATTAGATAGACGGGGATTTAAAGAATTTGTTAATTACGGATATGCTGCCGAAGAAATAAACGGGGTTTTTAAAAAGTTAGGTTATAAAGAAAAAATCGGGAGCTATTCCGATGTTTTAAAACTAACTGAAAGATATTCAAGGTTGAATGTTAATTTATCAGTGGGATTTTATAACGAGCATACGAAAGATGAATATTTAAGTTTATCGAGTATGCATTTTACCTTAAATAAGTGCTTAAAGCTTTTAAGCTATCAAATACCAGACATAAAAATTAACGATTATTTAGATTTTCCGTTTGCTGACGATTTTCCTGATTTTACTGAAGAAGACCTATTTAAATATAGGCAATATTTATTAAACGAAGAAGAATATGAAAATTACTTTCGCAATGCGGACAAAAAAAATAAATAACTTCGCTATATAAACATAGACAGTAAATAGAAAAGACAAAACAAAATAAAACAACGGTTATGCTGTTTCGGCATAACAAGGTAATTAGGGTAAGTCTGGATATGTCGTTCGATGAGCTCTCCCGAGCTCATTTCGAACTTGAGTGTCTATAAAAAAAAAGGGGGATTTAAAAATGCTAATTTTTGACAGGGATAAAGCGGTTCTTGACGGAGTTTTCGGCGACAGGGATATTATCGAAGAAAGTCTTATTACTCCGCCCGATTATAAGGATTTCGTTTTAAACGATTTTTTTTATTCAAAACTCTTAGATTTTGTGAAAGAAAATTCTTATTACATTTTATTGCCGAGTGTTGACGATACAAGCAAAGAAACGGTTTATTTTTTTAGAAACGACAAATTAAAAGAAGAGTATTTGTCCCTTAGCAATGAAGTTAAAGTTTTTTTCAATAACGAGATATGCGATTATGCTGAATATCGCATATTAAAAAAGTATAGGAAAAATTTAGTTAAAAAATTTTAACGTCTAAAAAAATAATAAAAGGGGGGAAAATGGGAGTAGGAGCGCACAGAATTACAAAGCTTGAATACGAATATTCTTTTTCGATAGGGGAGCTTTTAAGTTATATAAATACCGACGAGCTTAACTTTAATGCATCGGGCGTAATTGAAATGCCTATAGAAGATTTAAAAAGAGCGTTAAGGGACGAAGATATAAGCAAAGAAACGAAAAGAGCGTTAAGGGACGATGTAAAAGTCGCAGAGGCTCAAGGAAACGATTATGTTTCTTATTACTGCTTCTAAAGCTTTAACTTCGCTATTTATATATAAATAATAACAAAGCGGAGGTAAAAGCAATGAATGTGTATCAAATTATTACAAATCAAATTATCGAAGACATCGAAAAATCGGGCGAGCTTTTTTGGCAAAAAACTTGGAAAATGAAAGCCCCCGCCAATTTAATAACAAAAGCCTTTTATAGAGGCATTAACAGGGTTTTATTAAAGACAGGAGACTACTGGCTTACTTTTAATCAGGCAAAACAAAAAGGCCTGAATATTAAAAAGGGAGCTAAAAGCGGCATAGCGATTTTTTACTCCGTAGTCGAAAAAAATAAAAATGAAGAAATAGAAAACAAAGAAGACGAAAAAGAAACCTATGCAGTTTTAAAATATTACCACGTTTTTAACGAAAACGCCGTTGACAGCGATATTTCCAAATTCATACCGCAGCAAGAACCTGTTAATCCGGACGAGGAAGATAAAAATATCGAAAAAACATTATTAGATTACATCGCAAAAGCAGGGATAAACTTAGAACACGGCGGAAACAGCGCAAGCTTTTATTTTAATCAAAACCTTATAACAATGCCTCCGAAAGAGAGATTTATATCTTACAGGGATTATTTATGCTCTTTAGCACACGAAGCGGGACACAGCACGGCAAAAGCATTAAACAGAAAAATAGAAAATAACGAGTTTGGGGATGTTAATTACAGTTTTGAGGAGCTTGTCGCAGAATTTACGGCGCTGTTTATTGCGGGAAAAGGGAAAATTAAAGACAATACGGCGGCGTATTTAAAAGGATGGTCGGGGGTTTTTAAAGAAAAGCCCACGATGTTAGTAAAAGCGGCGGGAGCTGCTGAGAAGGCGGCGAGGCTTATAAAAGGGGAAACGGAAAATTAGCAATATAGTTTAAAACTGCTCCCGTCGAAAACGGCGGGAGCTTTAAACTTCGCTATATAGACATAAGAATAATAATAAAATAGGGGGTCAGAATGCTTTTAAAGATAGACAGCAAAGAACAGTTAAGAGAATTAATGACAAAGACATCGGGAACGAAACAAATTCAGTGGGTAAACGAAAGAGGCGAAACCATAATAAAAAGAATAGCAATATCTACCTTAGGCTCTTTAATGATAATGTGGAAAAAGAGCCGAAGAAGAGGCATGCAATACGAAAGCGAAATTACGGAGTTAATACAAAAAGGTATATTATATTTTGTATTGCAAAAGCAAAACGAAGCAAAAAATATGACTGCGGCGGAAAAATATATATTTGAACTAAAAAAATGGGAAAAAGCAGTCGAAAAAAGACATCCTAACGTCTGGAACGATTTATTGACGAGAAGGCTAACTCCGGAAAAAGAAGCAATTTTATTAAACGACGCTAACATAAAATCACATTTTAATGCTTGGCAAAAGGCGGGAGATATAGGTCTTAATTCTATATCGGGCTATAAAACGACAACGCTTGATACTTGGAAAATACCTGAGTATTACAAAGCAGAAATTAAGAAGGCTTTAGATAACAAAGAAAAATATATCTGTTCTTGGCGATATAAATATGATTGTTCCGTCGAAGTAAACGCAACGGAAGAAGTTCAAAGAGCTTGGTTTTCGCTTGAATACAAAAACTGCGGCAATGGGCATTACTATTTACTTTTAAACGACAACTTGGCTATATTTGGCGAAGACGATTGATAAATCGCATTGCGGACAAACATTTAATATAAAAAGGGGGGGGGGGAGGGTATGCCATTTATTAATTATTTTTTTAAAGAATGGAACTCAAGAAAAATCGTATTTTATTTCAGCACATTTTCAAAAGGTGCAAGCATTCAAGTTGACTTTGAAGAAAACAAGATTTTGATAATTTGCAGGGATAGACGGGGATATTTCAAGTATATCGTGGATAATACGGGCGACCGAATGATTTATACCCAAGAGGAGAGAATCAGCAATAAGGATTTTAAAGAGATAATCAAGAAATACAATATTATATTAAGAAAATAATTTCCGCCGTGCGGACAAAAATTTAATTTAATCGCTGTTTTTATTTGTTTGTAAAGCGAACAACTTCGCTATAAAGATAAAGCGGAGGAAAAATAAAATGAAAATCGAAACTTTAGTTATCAAAGAATTAAAAACGGTAAGGATTAAGTCTTCGGACGACGTCCTAAAATTAACCGACGATTTAAAAGATAAAAAGCAGGAACATTTTATAACGATAACGCTTGACGGTGCGCGCAACGTCATACAAAGGCGCATTGTTTTTATAGGCACGCTTAATCAGAGCATAGTTCATCCGAGAGAAATATTTGCTGGAGCTATTTCGGATAGAGCGGCAGATATTATTTTAGTCCACAATCATTCGTCAGGCAGCCTTGAACCGAGCCCTGAAGATAAGAATGTAACGGACAGGCTAATAAAAGCAGGGGAGATTTTAAAAATAAAAATATTAAACCATATAATAGTTTCAAAAAAAGGATATTACAGTTTTCAGGAAAGCGGCTTAATTCGCAAAAACTACCAAAATTTTTAAACAAGAATAATTTAATTATGTTTATATGGGGGTATCGCAATGGGATACGAAAGCACATTTAATTATGAATTTAGTTCAGATGTTAAAATTGAAAACATCAAGGAATTAAACGAAAAAATTGCTAAATTAGATAGCGGTATGGGCGATGCTACAATAACCAGCGTTATCAATTGTTCCACGGGAAAAGATTATGATATAGAGATGGACGGCTATTATGGCAAATTTCACGATAACGAAGAATTTGCCGAATTATTGGCAAAATATATCGTAAGCGGTTCGGCTGATTTAATTTATACAGGCGAGGACGGAGCAATAGAAGCATTCAGAGTTTTTCCAAACAAAGTGAAAAGACTTGAATGTATATTCGTTCCCGAAGACAAAGCCGATGAAATTAAAGAGTATATTAACTCTGTATTGTAAACTGTTTAACTACATTAAAGGAGTCATTATGAACGGAAAAAGTTTAAAAGAAATTATAATTGCCATAAAAAACATTAAAGGCATACTCTATCACGACATTATCGATGACGATTTAAACGATTACGCCTGCCTGCACGGCCCGGGAATTATGCCAAGCATTGAAAACGATAATCCGTTTACCAATATATGTCAATACAAGAACGATATTGCAAAAGCTTACATAATTAACCATTTAGATACTATCAGAGCGGAATTTAAAGAATTTAAAGACAAAACAAAATATATTAGCGAACTAATAGAGAAAATGCTTGATTCGGAAGAATTAGACGACAATATTGATAGTATCGAAGCATTAATTGAAAATTTAGAAGACTGGATAGACAAAATCGATATACAAGTATCCGGCGAAGGAATAAAGATATCGTACGAAATACCTGCAAACGACAGACTTATAAGAACTATTAAGGACGTTGCGGAGGAAACGGGCTATTTATATAGCAAGGAACAATTAAGCGACGCCGTTTCCGCAATAGCCGAAAATATCCTCGAAAGATATCTTGATACAGAATATTTAGACACAGATATTATTCAGGATACCATACAGGATTATTTCGTGAAACAATAACTTCGCTATCACAATATACCAAGAATAATTTAATTATATTTTATAGGGAGTATTCAATGGATTCGCAAAATAAACAAAATTATTTAAACGAGGTAAAAAGGTTAAGGGTTTTGGAAAAATTAGTTAAGGAAACGCAGGAAAAGATTGACGGCGATTTTATAAATTATTACAGAGCCGAACATCCAGCAGACGTCGAGGCATTAGAAAAGCATTTAAACGCAAATATCAAAAGATTAGTCGTCTTAAAATACGAAGACGATTACGACAACTGGTGCGATGTTGTAATAATAAAAACAGAAAACGGCGGGACAGTAACATTCGATATCAGCAGAAGCGACCAGTGGGAAACGGACGAAGAGGCCGTAATACTTGAAAACATTCAGGATAAAAAAATATCGGGTATTATAAGCGATATATTCGAGGAATTTCCATATATTAACGTAGAGCATTTATAAAAAAAAGAGGGAGGCGCAAAATGCTTTTAATTGAAACCGAACAGTGTCGGAAATGC
The DNA here is from genome assembly GCA_021809845.1 of bacterium. GTDB lineage: Bacteria > SZUA-79 > SZUA-79 > Acidulodesulfobacterales > Acidulodesulfobacteraceae > Acididesulfobacter. The sequence continues at coordinate 10,875 of JAJZJW010000032.1, forward strand.
AAATTTTTTGAGGAAAACTACGAATTGGCTAAATGCAACGACGAAACCGTCAACGATTTAGAGCCGGGCGGAGCATTCAATTATTATGCCGACGATGTGGCAAATTGCAAATGCGAATGTCAGTTTTTTAAGGAAAACGAATAACTTCGCTATAGATATAAAGGGGGTGAGTTGAAATGAGGTACGAAATATATCAAAAAGCCGAAAACGGAAATTTTATACTACTGGGAAGAGCCGTCGAAAACATAGAGGACGACGAGGTATATTTCACATACGAAAACGGCGAAGCAAAAGCTTTTGAGACGAGGGAGTTTTACGATATTTTCGGTAAGCCGTTTTTCGTGCTTGTGAATGCAGAAAAACAGGCGGCTTATATATAATAACCTGTAAAATTTAAGCGAGGCGCAAGATGACGAATAAAGATTTTATTGAAAAATTAATCAACGACATAAAAGATGACGCGATTTATGCTTATTATTATAAACCTTTATCTTCAAGTTATCACGGAGCAATATATTTAAAAAAAGATGATGGGCGCTATTATTACAAAGAAATTCCTAAAGACCATCTCGCTTCAGAATGGTTTGAAATTTTGGATATAAAGAAATTTTTATATTCCGAACCCATTTTGTATTTAAGGGAAGGGCGCTTAATTTAAAAAATAGCCTGTCCGCTTGCCGGACAAAAAAGGAGATTAAAAATGGATTTAAACGAAAAGCATAAAGACTTGTTTGTACCTCAGTGGTTCGATAAAAGTAATTTTGAAGACATTATGGATAAAACGCTTACAGATAAGCAGTTTAAAAAAATCAAAGATTATCTCATAAACAATGCAGGGGATTATATAGCGGAATCAATATCTGAAAGAATAAGAGAAGAATTAAACGAAATAATAACAGCATATCCTGAAATTTTAAAATAACTTCGCTATATAAATAATCAAAAGCGAGGTTATAATGCTTAAAAATCTTTTTTATTTTCTCTTTACATTTATTATTTTAACAACAGGTTTTTATGTCAGTTATTCGCAAAGCGGACAAGCCAAGAAACATTATAAAAAAAAGACGGTCAGGATTGTCCGCAAAGCGGACTTGAAAGAGATTATTAAGTCGCAATCATTGCAAAATATTAATGATAGGGTTTGCGGCTACAATAAATATTTATGTAATCCTGGCACCGTTCTTTTAAAAAGTAAATCGGTTAAAAGGGATTTTCGGCAATTATATATTGCGGTTCTTTTAACCGAATCCGATAATTTTAAATTTAATAGAGGTATCTATAATCAATATGACTATGGTTATCCTCAAATTAACATAAAGTTTTGGACGCTTTCCAAAATGCAAAAATTAGGATACAAAATAAATTCTTATAACGAGCTCTTAACAAGGCCTGTTTTAGCAATAAAAATCGGCGAGGCTATATTTTGGCATAATTTCATAGAGACTTGGCAAAATAATAACTATCCGTCTCTTTTAGATTATGCGACCGGATATCATAATATAGCTTGCGTAAGTAAGGTTTACTATAGCAGGCTTACAAAAAATTATTTCAATTTAAAAAGGAATAAGTTTCGGAAAAAAGTGCTTGCAATGAGCTTCAAAACGTATAATAATATCAATTAATGTATTGACAAATATTTATTAAAAAGTCATAAATTGAGGTAAAAGAAAATGATTAAAAAAATATGTATATCCGGTCCGGCGGTATCCGGAAAAACTCATTGTATAGAAAATTATCTTGATGCTCAAATACAAAATTTGACTGTTTTAAGTGAGTCTTCAAGAAAAGTCGCCGAGATTTATCCTGAATTGCCGGCAGAAAATATTAATAAGTTTAGAGAAAAGATTTGCGAGCTTCAAAGACAGCGGGAAGCCGTCGCAGAAAACCTTATTGGCGACGGTATTATGATTTGCGACAGGGGCGTATTCGACAATCTCGCATTTCTTTTGCTTCAAGATAAAAATCAGTTTCATAAAGAATTTACAATACTTCTTAATGCCTATAAAAATAAATCAATAAAGCCTTACGACTATATTTTTTATTTTGATATAGACTTACTGGGCGATATTACTCCATTGTTAAATAAATCCCTAAACGATCCTTTAAGAAAAGCAACGATAGATATAAATAATTATGCAAAACATGTTATTGATTTTCGGAATGCATTCATTGAAGTAACAAGCTATTTTAGAGATATAAAAGTCATTCCGGTAGTGGCGAAACCTAATGAGGAAGAATTTAATTTAAGGAATACATTAGTCAAAGATTTTATTTTGGCTAATATCAATCCGACCGTCCGCAAGGCGGACAAAACGACAGATAAACTTCGCTATATATTCAAGGGGGCATAAAAAATGAGTAAGGTTATAGTGTTTGATACTGAAACTACTGGGATTACCGAGCCTGTCTTAATAGAAGCCGCCGGCATTATTATAAACGGCAGTCCTTTTGCCGAACAAAAGGAAACTTTTAATAACCGCTATAATCCTGGAAAACCTATAAGTTTCGGCGCTATGGCTACGCACAACATATTAGATTGCGACTTAGAAAATTGTCCTAAGGCAAAGGAATTTAAATTGCCGGAAGATACGGCATATCTCGTTGGGCATAATATAGACTTCGATTGGGAAGTCATAGGAAAGCCCGACATAAGATTAATTGATACCTTGCCTATGGCAAGAAAATTATGGCCGCATTTAGATTCACATAATCTTGGAGCTTTGAGTTATGCCTTATGCGAGGAGTCTAAAAGACATCAAATTAGAGAAAAGCTTATTAACAGGCACAGTGCTCTTGTAGATGTGGAGCTTTGCCTTGAATTATTAAGATTTATATTAAAAGAAAAATCGGAATTAAAATCCTGGGGCGACATCTGGAGATTTTCGGAAGAAGCAAGAATACCGGATATAATGCCTTTCGGAA
>JAJZJW010000033.1 GCA_021809845.1 bacterium
CTCTGTCCGTCAGGCAGGTTAAAAACTCAGGTTTGATTTCGGTTACAATATACGTTCATAAAACTAAAGGATTTAAATCTACAGCGAAAGGTATATTAAAAGGAATTAACGATTCTAAATATTTTACCGCTCTCAGCGCTAAAAACAAAAAATATCTGCTCTATAAAAAAGTCCTATTAATTAAAGAATTAGATAAAATGGATTATATAATGGATAATTTGAATATCCTTGTTAAAGGTACGGGAGAAAATGGAAAACTTCTGTCTATTTATGTTCATCCGAAGTCTTTTTTACTAGAGGTTGGTGCTTTAAAAACCGAAATTTATAAAGTAGATTACGACTTAAAGCACCGTTTGTATTTGCCGTTCAGCTTAGTTTCCGAGCCCTTAGCTCCGAGAGTGCCGTTTAAACCCAATAAAAAACTCATCGTAGCCGTATCCGGAATTTCGGCATTGTTTTTTGGTATTTTTCTTGCGTTTTTTATTGAATTTATTGAAAAGAACAAAAACAGGCATAATAATAAATAATATAATAAATAATTATATCAATTATTAATTAATTAATTCATAATCTTATCGTATTTTTGGAGGTTTAAGTTTGCAGAAAGCTCTTATTACAGGCATAACGGGTCAGGACGGCTCGTATCTTGCGGAGTACCTTTTGTCCAAAGGTTACGAAGTTCACGGGATAATAAGAAGGGCGTCGGCCTTTAACACCCACAGGATAGACCACCTTTACGTTGACCCGCACGATAAAAACGCGCGCCTCTTTCTGCATTACGGCGATATATCTGATTCGTCCCGTCTCGCCAATCTTCTTTACGGCATTAATCCCGACGAGATATACCACTTAGCCGCCCAGAGCCATGTGCGCGTAGCCTTTGACATACCGGAATATACGGCCGACGTTACAGGACTCGGAACGGTGCGCCTTCTCGAAGCGGTAAGAACTACCGGCGTTAAGTCTAAAATTTATAACGCCGCTACTTCGGAACTCTTTGGCTCTACTCCTCCGCCTCAGAACGAGACTTCCACGTTTTATCCCAGAAGCCCCTATGCCGCTGCCAAGCTTTACTCCTACTGGATAACTGTTAATTACAGGGAAGCATATAACATCTTTGCCTGTAACGGAATACTATTTAACCATGAAAGCCCGCGCAGGGGAGAGACCTTTGTAACGAGAAAAATAACTATGGCTTTAGCCAATATACTGACCGGAAATCAGAAAAAAATATACCTTGGCAACTTAAACGCAAAAAGAGACTGGGGCTTTGCTCCGGAATATACCGAGATGATGCACCTCATTCTTTCCCAGGACAAGCCTTCGGATTACGCCGTGGGAACCGGCGATAGTCATACCGTCAGAGATTTCGTAAACACCGCATTTAATTATGCGGGTATTGAGATTGAATGGCAGGGCGCAGGCATAGACGAAAAAGGAATAATAAAAAGTTTCGACAAGAAATACAATGCCGTTTTAAAAGCCGGCGAAACCGTTATAGAAGTTGACCCGAAGTATTTTCGTCCTACCGAGGTCGAGTTTTTACAGGCAGATATTTCTAAAGCTATTAAAGAGCTTAACTGGTCTCCTAAGGTAACATTTACGGAACTTGTCAAGATTATGGTTGACTACGATATGAAGCTTAAAAGTATTACTCCCAAAGGCGAAGGCATAGAAGTCTCACGCCTTAAAGGCTTTAATTATACTAACCACGACTATTCATTCCACGAGAAGCTGAGGGAAGGATGCTGATGGATAGAAATTCTAAAGTATATTTAGCGGGACATACCGGTTTAGTCGGTTCTTCTATTCTTAGGAAACTTACCCAAGACGGTTTTAATAATCTTATATATAAAAGAAGCAGTGAGCTTGACCTAAGAAGGCAGAAGGAAACCGAAGACTTCTTTTTTTCCGAAAAGCCCGACTACGTCTTTCTGTCCGCTGCCAAAGCAGGAGGCATACTAGCGAACAGCACTTACTCCGCCGAGTTTATCTACAACAACTTATCCATCGCCTTAAACGTTATACATTCTTCTTACAAGTCCGGAGTTAAAAAACTTCTAAATTTAGGCTCTTCCTGCATATACCCCAAGCTTGCTCCCCAGCCCATGAAAGAAGAATACCTTTTATCCGGCAGTCTCGAACCTACCAACGAGGCGTACTCAGTCGCGAAGATATCGGCTATTAAACTGTGCAGGTATTACAACGAGCAGTACGGCACTAACTTTATCTCCGTTATGCCCACAAACCTTTACGGGCCGAACGACAACTTTAATCTTGAAACCGCCCACGTCATACCGGCGCTTTTAAGGAAGTTTCATCTCGGAAAACTTCTTCAAAAAAAAGATTTTGAACTTATAATAAAAGATATTAAAACCCGCCCTTTAGGCTTCAACTTAGATAATGAAATAAATCTTGAAGACGAAAAATCCATTAAGCATATTTTAAATAAAGCAGGTATATTTAATGACCATATCCTTCTTTGGGGAACGGGAGAGGTTTACAGGGAGTTTCTTTACGTTGACGACCTATCGGACGCCTGTTTGTTTCTTATGAACAATTACGATTATAAAGACATAGGGGAGCTTATCAATATAGGAACCGGCGAAGATATTAAACTTAAAGACTTAGCGCTTATGATTAAAGATGTAACCGGATATGAAGGCGGTATAAAACACGACACGTCTAAACCCGACGGTACGCCGAGAAAGCTCTTGGACGTCAGCAGATTAAAGGCATTGCGGTGGGAGGCGAAAATCCCTTTAAACGAAGGAATAAGGAAGTCATATGATTGGTATAAATCAAATTAATACTAAATCTGAAGATATCGTATGGCAGAAGACGGATATAGGTAAAGCAGAAAGGTGCATAGTTAAAAATCATAAGCCATGCGTCATATGGTTTACCGGCCTTAACTGTTCCGGCAAATCTACCATAGCTAACGCATTGGAACTCAGGTTAAATAAACTTAACTATCATACGTATCTTTTAGACGGAGACAATATAAGGCACGGTTTAAACAAAGACTTAGGCTTTAGTCCGGAAGACAGGACCGAGAATATGAGAAGGGTGGGAGAAGTCGCAAAACTGTTCGTAGATGCCGGCATTATAACCTTATGCGCTTTTATTTCACCGTTCAAAGACACCAGAAAAGCAATTAGGGGTTTGTTTGAAAAAGAAGAATTTATTGAGGTTTACGTCGATACACCTTTAGAAGTCTGCAAGCAAAGAGACGTTAAGGGGCATTATAAAAAAGCCCTTCTTGGTGAAATCAAAGGATTTACCGGTATAGATTCGCCGTACGAGCCTCCGGAAAATCCAGAAATTGTAATTAAAACGGCAGAATATTTTATCGACGATGCTGTCGATAAAATATTGATTTATTTAAAAGAAAGGGAAGTTATTCACAACTGTATGTTGTAAATAATTATAGATTATAAAATAAAATTGCATAAAAAATATCAAAACATTGCGAGTTTGAGTTATTGTAATTTAGCAATTAATATTAATGCTTAATAAACTTAAATCTCTAATCGGTCATCAAGGGTTTAGAAAGTATTTTTTTAATACCGGTTGGTTGATGGCAGACAAGATAGTCAGTATTTTTTTTGGTTTATTCATAGGCATATGGGTAGCAAGATATTTAGGCCCAGGTAAATATGGATTATTAAATTTTGCAATTAGTTTTGTGAGTCTTTTTAGCGCTGTTGGAACTCTTGGACTTGATGAGATAATAGTAAGAAATATCATAAGAGAGCCGGAAAGCAGAGATAACATTCTTGGCACATCTTTTTTTTTAAGGTTATTTAGCTCTATTTTATTATTAATATTTGTGTTTGTCGTTTTGGAAATTATACATACATCGACCTATGATAAAATTATAGTAATGATAATAGCCTTTGGTCAGATTTTTACTAATTTTAATATAATAGATTATTATTTTCAGTCTCAAGTAAAAGCAAAATTTTCCGGCATTTCAAATGTTTTAGGCCGTCTTTCATCATATGCGGCAAGGGTGATTTTTATTGTATTAGGTATGTCTGTCATATGGTTTGCAGTAGCCGTAGTTATCGAACAGCTTATTAAAGGAATATTTCTATTATATTTTTATTTAAAAAATAAGCTAAGTGTTTTGACTTGGAAGTATTCAAAACAAACAGCTAAAAACTTGCTGAAAGACAGTTGGTCGCTTATAGCATCAGGAATAGCAATAACAATATATATGGGAATTGACCAGGTTATGATAAAAGAAATGTTGAATAATAAAGCAGTAGGAGAATATGCCGTTGCGGTTAAGTTAAGCACATTTTGGTATTTTATACCAATGGTTATAAGCAGTTCAATATTTCCAGCAATAGTTAATGCTAAAAAGCAAAATTCAAAATTATACTTTCAGAGGATTCAGAAAGTTTATGATTTATTCTTTTTACTGTCAGTATCTATTGCCTTGGCGACAACGTTTTTGAGCGGCTGGATTGTAAATTTTCTTTACGGCAGCGAGTATGTTCAAGCAGCACAGGTTTTGCAAGTGTATATATGGGCAGGAATTATAGTTTTTCACGGAACAATAAGAGGAAATTTTTTAATTACCGAAAATATGCAGAAAGTGGGATTGCAGTTTAGAATTTTAGGGGCCATCTTGAATATATTGTTAAATATTTTTTTTATTAAATATTATGGCATAATTGGTGCAGCTTATGCAACTATAATTTCTTATGTATTACCAATATATCTATTGGCCCCTTTTTACAGCGTTCTTCGTAAAGAATTGACATTTACTTGGAATGCATACTTATTTAAATGGTTATGGAGCGGCAAACAAAAATGATTGTTAATATATGTTCTTCCGGCTCATCAGGTTCGACATTGTTAGCGCATATACTTAATAGACATCCTAATGTATTTTGCGGCGAAGAATTAGGGTTATTTTCTAAAAATATTCTTTTTGAAAACTTTAATCTTATTAAAAAACGGAAATATTTAATAGGAAGATTTGGAATTTCAAGTGCGCCTTATTTCAAAGACAGGAGTATCTTTAGGAATTTAGAATCATTTAGCTTAGACAGACAAAACATGTGGAAAATATTAGAATCTTCAAAACAATTGAATGATTTTGTATATTCATTAAAAAATATAATTCTTGGAAAGCAAAACAAAGAAAAAATAATTTGGGCAGAAAAGACGCCGGAAAATATTTATTTGATAAAATATTTTTTAGAATATTTCCCTATGGAAAAAATAATACATATAATAAGAGATCCGAGAGATGTAATAATATCTTTAATGGGACGAGGCATATCTTTTTTAGATGCTGCAGAAACATGGTTATCGTCGGTGGCTTCTATACAGCCTTTTGTAAATCACCCAAATGTTTTAGAAATAAAATATGAAGAACTGGTTTGCTCTCCTGTTAAAATAATTAAATCGGTTTGTTTTTTTTTAGGAATACAGTTTTATGACGAAATTCTGAATCCCAATGAAGAAGAACAAAAAAAGGGGGACTATTTTGCTTCTTGGAAAAATATTCCAGGTTCAAAAATATCGACGAATTCGATTGGTAGATATAAAAAATCAAATATAAAATTTAATAATATTATCAAAATGAGAATTTCTGATGATTTTGCATTGCTTCAGGGCATTGAAAGATATACAATTTTTGAATTAATGGAAAAATATAATTATAATATCGAAGGGTTTGGCGATCATAATTGTAATAACTATATTGAATATAAACAAAATAATTATATCCATAACAACAAATTTAAATATAATATTAAAAATTTAATTGGGAAAATTTTGCTAAATGAAAAAACAATTATTTCAAAGGTTGAAATATGCGCTTAATAAATAGTGTTTTATTAAAAAAAATTAATAATTATGTGCGGAATAGTCGGGATATATAATTCAAAAGGCAATAAAGTCAACAGGAAATCTCTGGAAGTTATGAATAATTCGCTATATCATAGAGGCCCTGATGACGGTAGGTTGCTTGTTGACGATAATGTAGGGTTTGGGCACAGAAGGCTTGCCATTATAGATTTAGAACATGCAGCGCAGCCTATGACTTTTGAGAAAAGCGGTCTGTGGATTATATATAATGGTGAGGTTTATAATTATATAGAAATTAAAGAAGAATTAAAAAAACTCGGCTATCGGTTTAAAACTAATTCTGACACGGAGGTGGTCCTTTGTTCTTATATCCACTGGGGGGAAGACTGTTTTAATAAGTTTAACGGAATGTGGGCTATAGCGATATATGATAGCAATAATAAATCCATAATATTAAACCGAGACAGATTCGGGATAAAACCCTTATATTTTTATTATGATTCCGATATATTTATGTTTGCATCGGAACTAAAAGCATTTTTGGCATATCCAGATAAAGAAATAGAAATTTATAATGAAGGTTTGGAAATTGCATTAAGGGACCCGTTTGATTTAGAGGCAAGCGGCAAAACTATATTAAAAAATATTCATAATCTTCTTCCAGCCCATACTTTGAAATTTGACGGAAAGTCGGTAAAAATTAGTCAGTGGTGGGATACTGCAGATAATATCGTAAGTTTAAAATTATCAAAAAAAGAAAAAAAAGAAAAATTTTTAGGTTTGCTTGAAGATTCATGCAGACTGAGGCTTCGGGCGGACGTTCCCATAGCTACCTCTTTGAGCGGAGGGCTTGATTCTAGTTCTATAGTTGCAATATTATCTAAAATCAGCGGAACAAGCCATACTGCTTATACGCATACTTTTTCGGGTATGTTTTTAGATGAAAGTATATATAGCGAGATAGTTTCAAAAACTACAAATACTCCTCTTAAAAAGATTGAAATCACCGAAAAAGACCTTTTAAACACAATGGACGACATTTTATTTAAGTTTGAATCCATATATGGGGGTTCTCCCGATTCGGCATATAGAGTATACAAGGCTCAACACGACGACGGTATAAAAGTTACCTTGGACGGTCACGGGGCAGATGAAATGTTGGCTGGATATAACTGGTATATCACTGAAGCTTTAAAAGATATTAAAATTTGGAATTTTAGGAAATATGTTAAAATGTTAAAATTATATAGGGAATTAACATTAAATCCAAAAGCAAAAGGTAATATTCTTAAAGAAATTATAAAAACTACTTTTTTATATAACTTTTTAAAAGAAAGATATAAAAAATTTAAAAATAAAGAATACGATAGTAATACAAATTTACCAAAAAAATGGACGCATTTACAAAAGAAATTATACAAAGATTTTCATTATACCGTATTACCAAGAATACTTAAAAATTTTGATTTAGTGTCAATGGCAAATTCTGTAGAAGTAAGGATGCCTTTTATGGATTATAGAATAGTAAATTTCGTTTTTTCATTAGATAATGATGACAAAATAGACGGAAATTATACCAAGTCTATTTTAAGATATGCGATGGAAGGGATTTTGGATGACAGGGTTAGGCTTAGAAAAGACAAAATTGGCTTTAATTCTCCTCTAATAGAATGGCTGCAGAAAGACCTTAAGCCTTGGGTAGAAGATATTTTAAATAGCGGGATTTACTGTCATGAATTAATAGATAAGAGTGTTTTATCCGATTTTTATTACAAAAAAATATTGAAAAATAATTTTAACTGGGGAGATGCTTTAGAATTTTGGAAAAAAATCAGTGCCTTAAAAATTATAAAATTATTTATGGATTATCAAGAAAGGAGGAAGGAAAATGCTTAAATTTGCTTTAGTAGGCTGCGGAAGAATAGCAAAAAGACATTCCGAGCTTTTAGGTCTTAATCAGATAAAGAATGCAAGATTAGTTTCTGTTTGCGATATTGTCGTAGATAAAGCAAAAAAAATAGGAGAACAATTTAAAATACCATATTATAAAGATATGGACGAAATGATGCAAAAGGAAAAAATAGATGTAGTATCGGTTTTAACGGAAAGCGGAAACCATGCGTCTCATGTTATTAATCTGGCTAAATACGGCAAGCATATTTTGGTAGAAAAGCCTATGGCTTTAACTATCGACAGCGCCGATGACATGATTATGGCTTGCGCAAAAAACAATTGTCTGCTTTTTGTGGTAAATCAAAACAGATTTAATTTGCCTATTATAAAACTAAAAGAGGCTTTAGATGCCGGAAGATTTGGAAAATTGTTTCTTGGAACCGTAAGAGTGAGATGGACGCGCAGGCAGGAATATTATAATCAGGCCAACTGGAGAGGAACTTGGGCAATGGATGGAGGCGTCCTTACAAATCAAGCCGTCCATTATATAGATTTGTTGGAATGGATGATGGGCAGGGTTGATTCGGTATTTGCAAAGGGCATACATGCGTTGGCAGATATAGAAGCCGAGGATACCGCTGCTGTAATATTAAAGTTTAGAAACGGCGGATTAGGCATAATAGAAGCGACTACAGCTACAAGGCCAAAAGATTTAGAAGGCTCTATATCTATTTTGGGAGAAAAAGGCTCCGTTGAAGTTGGAGGTTTTGCCGTAAATAAAATCGTTCACTGGAATTTTGAGGAAGCTAACGGTACAGATAACGAAGTTATGGAAAAATATTCCGTAAATCCTCCAAATGTTTATGGTTTTGGACATCAGGCTTATTATGAACATGTTGTTGACTGCATTTTGAATAATAAAAGTTTATTGGTAGATGGATTAGAAGGTCGGAAAAATGTTGAACTTCTTAGCGCTATTTATGAATCTATGGAAATAAGAAAAGAAGTTTTTTTGAGATTCAAACCCGAAAAATGCAAACTGGGGAGTAGGCTATGAAGGTTGTCAGCTACACAAATAGCATGAAATATATGTGGGATAATTTTATTGAAAAAGAATCCAGAAACGGTTTTATTTTTCATAAAATGCATTTTTTGGAATACCATAAAAACAGGTTTCAGGATTGTTCATTGTTATTCTTGGATGAAAAGGAAAATATTATTGCACTTTTTCCGGCTGCTTTAAAGAATAACAATATTATTTCTCATCCAGGCAGTTCATATGGCGGCATAGTATTAAAGAAGTATATTAAACTATCCGAGATATTTGAGATTGCGGAATTGATGAAAGATTTTTACAATAATAATTTAGGGAATATAAATATTGAAATAATTTTAAGCGAGCATTTTAATCTTGAATACGGCGCTGAAGATGTAGCATTTACTTTATGGCAGTCAGGGTTTAGTTTATCCTCAAAAGAAATCAGTACCGTTATAGACATAAATAAGTTTAGGTTGAGACTTGGCTTGAGGAAGACTACGAAACAGTATTTATGTTCAAAAAGCTATCTTAGATTAGGAATAACTTATGAAAAAGTTGTTGAAAAATCGGATATATTGGAATGTTATAAATTAGTTGAGCAGAATTTAGCAATTAAATATAAAAAAAAACCGACTCATACAATCGATGAATTTTTTGAGCTTATAGAAAGATTCCCATCAGATATAGATGTTTTTGCCGCCAAAAGAGGCAAAGAAGTTATTGCTACTTATATAATGTTCAGGTTAAACGACTTCATAGTCCATACATTTTATATAGCAAAAAGTATAGAAAAAGAAAATGTTGTTGATATCGGATTAGTCGATTTTATGGTGAACTTTTATTTCGATAAAGGATTTATTTTTTTGAATTTTGGAATCTCAAGCAGAGATAAAGTCATAAAATGGGGAATACATAATTATAAAGAACAATTCAGCAAATTATTTGTTACTAGGGACAAATGGGTTTTAAATGCAGGAGATTAGATTGTATCAATGGATAATGTAATTGAAAAAGTTGCTAAAGAATATTTAGTGAACAATGATTATGATATAGTAAATACTAATTTTGCATTTAATATTTTTAAAGATTATATAAAAGATAAAACAGTATTGGAAATTGGTTCGGCTGACGGTGTAATGACGGAAAAAATTGTTAATATTGCTAAGATATTGGATGTTGTTGAACCAAGTAAGATTTATTGCAATATTATCAAAAATATTAAAGGAGTTAATTTTATTTTTAACGATTTTCTTGAAAACATCCAATTTGAAAGTACATACGAAGTTGTTTTGATTGCCAGTTTATTGCATTTTTTCGAACATCCGGAAAACTACTTGCTTGAAATAAAAAAAATAATAAATCACGAATCCATTGTTTTAGCTACGGTTCCAAATGTGACGTCACTGCATAGACAGATGGGGGTTGAAATGGGTTTATTAAAAAGCGTATATGACGAAACTGAAAGAAATAAAAAATTTCAACAATTTGGAAGATTTAATTTAAACTCTTTTAAGGAATTATTTGAAAACTGCGGTTATGAAGTATTAGAATCTTACGGATATATGTTAAAACCATTTTCTTCCGATATTATGTTTAAATTAGATTTATCAGAAGAACAATTAAACGCTTTATTTAATTTAGGAAAAAAATATCAAGAAATCAGCAGTCAATTATTTGTGAGGGCTAAAATTAAATTATGATTAAATTTTTGGATTTAACAAAACAGTATAAGTCGGTACAAAACGAAATCGATGAGGCTATAAAGGCAGTATTAACAGAGTCAGCTTTCATAGGCGGAAAATATGTCAAACAATTTGAGGAAGAGTTTTCGGCTTACCAAGAAGCTAAGTATTGCGTAGGAGTGGGAAACGGCACCGATGCGCTTGAAATTGCCATAGAGGCTCTTGAATTGCCGAAAGAATCCGAGATTATAGTGCCTGCGAATTCATTTATAGCAAGCTCTGAAGCAGTTACAAGAGCGGGACATAAGGTTATTTTTTGCGATTGCGACCCTTGCAATTACACAATTTCAATAGATAGCTTAAAAAGCAAAATATCTAAAAAAACAAGAGCCGTGGTCTGTGTTCATCTTTACGGTCATCCGTGCGATATGGATAAATTAATTGCAATTGCAGAAAAATATAACTTAAAAATTATAGAAGATTGCGCTCAGGCTCACGGAGCAGAATACAAAGGAAGAAGAGTTGGCGCAATAGGCGATATAGGGACGTTTAGTTTTTATCCGGGAAAGAATCTCGGCGCTTACGGAGATGCCGGTGCTATAGTAACTAACGATGATTTGTTAGCTAAAAAATGCAGAATGATAGCGAACCACGGGAGAATAGAAAAGTATAACCATGAATTTGAAGGACGCAATAGCAGGCTTGACGGTCTTCAAGCCGCCGTGCTATCAGTAAAGTTAAAGCACCTTGACGAGTGGAATAATAAAAGAATTGCAATTGCCGATTTTTATATTAAAAGTATAAGTAATGTACCTGAAATTATCTTGCCCAAAAAAGAAGAGTGGGCAAAGAACGTTTATCATATTTTTGCCCTTAGGGTAAAAAGAAGAGACGAATTAAAAAAGTTTTTGGAAGGACTCGGCATACAGCTTGGGATACATTATCCAATAAGCCTCCCAAAATTAAAGGCGTATGCATACTTAGGACAGACTAACGATGATTTTATTGCTAATACTTTTAGTTCGGAGTTATTGAGTTTGCCTATTGGCGACCATTTGAGCGAAAATGATTTAGATTTCGTAGTTAAAGCGGTAAAGGAGTTTCATAATTGAATATACTTGTTCTGACAAAGCTTAAACTGCATCTTATTAAAGGGGTAAAAGTAAGCGATTTAAAAGTATACATGGAAAATGACTGTTTTTTTTCAGGCTTTGCGGATGGTTTTAGAAAATCTGGAAATGAAGTGTTTATTATTCCAGACGAGTCATTCTTTTTTAATTATAAATTCGGGCTTAAACATAGAATTCTTTATAGATATTTTAGAGGAATAATAAATCGTTTAAATATCGGCAAATTAGATAATTTTTTATTCAGCAAAAAAATTGCTAAATATATAAACAAAAATAAAATTGATTTTATATTTACAGAATTGAACGATTTTATAATACCAGATGTTATTAAAAAATATGCTGATAGAAAAGTTCTTATTTCGGAGTGGTTTGGAGTTTTTCCCGAAATGGTAGTTAAAAAACATCTTAATAGATTACCTCAATACGATTTTGTTTGGACGCCAGGGGACATTAATAAAGAATTTAGAAAGAATAATATTTCTACCAAAAATATTTACATAATAAATACCGCGTATAATGACAAAATTATGTATAATGTTCCAAATGATGATTTTTTATTTGACATTGTTTTTGTTGGCAGTTTAACAAAGTTTCACTATGAGCGCATTGAAATTTTAGAAAATATTGCGCGAAACTTTGATAATTTTGCTTTTTATGGTTGTGGAGAAGAACATATTCCCGACAATTATAAACTAAAAAAATATTTTAAAGGTTGGGCGTCAAGTAGGGATCAAAAGTACATCTATTCAAATGCCAAGATTGCTATAAATTTACTATTAGATAATTATGAAAGGGTAAAAAGCGGCGTAAATGCGAGGACATTCGAAATTCCGGCATGCAGAGGCGCTTTACAAATAGCCCAGCATAATAAAAATATATTTGATTTTTTTGAAGAAGATAAAGAAATTGTAATATTCAATACAATTGAAGAGCTTATTGGAAAAATTAAATATTATTTAGACAACGACAATAAAAGAGTAGAAATAGTTAAGAAGGCTTATGAAAAAAATTTGAACAACACTTACTTTCATAGGGCAAGAAATATAATTAAATCTATAAGCAATAAAAATTAAAAAATATAATAAATAACCTTTAGATTACATGAATAAAGCTCTTGAAAAATATAAGAATATAGAAAAGGTTATGGAAATTTCAGGTTTATGTTATCCTATTAAATTAGGATTAAATAATAATCAAGATTTAGAAGCTTTTTTCACTGAAGAAACAATGACATATGGTTGGGGTACTTGGAAAAGAGCCTGGAATTTATTTGAGCCTGATGTAGATAAACTTTTATCTATTTTTTCAGATAAAGAAATAAGGAAAAAGCTTGAGTTAGGTGGTGCGATTAATTATTATTCAATGCTTTCAAATATCAAAAAGGGTAAATATCCAGGTTGGGATATTAGGTGGCACGCAAGTAAAAGGATTCATGGTGGATTAACACTATGTCCAACGCAATCCCTTACTGCAAATATTGGGTTTGATGCATCAGGTCAACATTGTGATATAAACTTTAATTATTTTTTTAAATTAAAGATGAAAGCAGTTTTACAATTTCCTGATAAAATTGAAGTTAATGAATTTTATCAGGAAGAATTGATAAAATTTTTATGTAAAGATAATATAGTAAGATATAAATTCACAAGATATGTGATAAAAAAAATAATGCCAAAAATTATTTTAAAATTTATTAAAAAAATAATACAAAAAATTTTACAATTTAAACATTTTTGGTATTTTAAGAAATATAAAAATAAAAATTTTATTGGAAATTGATTAGAATGCAATGAAAACACTATTTAAGAATTTAGCCCGCCCATTATATTATTATATTAAAAATAAAAACGAAAGAGAGTTTAATCGTTTGCTTGATAAATGGGGGAAATATAAACGATATACTAAAGTTGAAAATGTCGAATTTCTTGATTATATCTTTGATATTCCAGATTTACCAAGTTTTGTTTGGCAATTTAAAGAAATTTTTGTTGATGAAATTTACAATTTTAACACAAACAACAAACAACCGATTATATTTGATTGCGGAGCAAATGTTGGGACAAGTTGTTTGTATTTTAAAAAAAAATTTCCTAATTCCAAAATTAAAGCTTTTGAGGCCGACCCAATCATAGCTGATATTTTAA
>JAJZJW010000005.1:0-25262 GCA_021809845.1 bacterium
AATAAAAAATATTATGAAAAAAACATAAATTTAAGAAATATTAGAAAACCAAGGAAATAAAATAAAAAAAATGACTTTAAAAAGTCGCAGTTAGAGATTAAATTTTTCTATGGAAGGATTAAAGAAACATATAAAACTTGACAAAAAACAAATTTATTGATTTAATTATTATTAGCACTCTATATTAAAGAGTGCTAATAATATGCTTTAAATTCAAGAGTGCTAATAATTAGCTTTAAATGTTTTTGAAGTTATATTTATTTATTTTTATAGAGATGGATTTATGGAAGAATTTCTTAATGAGCGTTTTCAGAAGGTATTGCACTGTATAATAGAAGAATATATCGTTACCGCTAATCCTGTAGGTTCCAAATTTATTGCCGGGAATTGCTCTTTAAACTTAAGCTCTGCTTCCATAAGAAATATTATGGTGTCGCTTGAGGAAAAAGGGTATATACGCCAGCCTTACTTTTCGGCGGGCAGAGTCCCTACTTCTTTAGGCTATAAATTTTATATAAACGGCATTTTAAAGACAAAAAAAATATCAAAACAACAGCAAGAAGAAATTAAAAGCGGTTTTAATATTTCAGGCAAGGATATAAAAAAAATATTATGGCAGGCGCTACATTTACTGTCGGAAATTTCGCATTATATGCCTATTGTACTTGCACCTGAGAGAACGTATGCTAATTTATTGCATATCGAATTTATAAAATTAGATAAATCAAATCTTCTTGTAGTTATGGTATTTGACGGCGGCGTAGTTGAAAATAAAATAATTAGCGTCGATAGAGATTATTCTCAGTCAGAACTCGGCAAATATTCAATGAAACTAAATGAAATAATTAACGGACACAATATTGACGAATTAAAAGATGTTATCCTGCAGGGTATTAATGAAGACAGAAAAAGTTTTTTTTCATTATTAAATGGTATTATTTTTAATTTTGATTTAGTAAAAAATACAATTGAGAATGAGAATGAAGACGATTATTTATATATTGGTTCAAGGATGAATTTATTTGATGAACCTGAGTTTTCAAATTACGAAAAAATTAAATCCCTCGTTAAAGCCTTTGAAGATAAAAAAACTATAATAAAACTACTGGAACTTGCTAAACAAAAAGAAGGTATTCATATATTTATAGGTTCGGACACCGAATGGTCCGATATTAATGGTTTATCGGTGATTACAGCGTCTTATCATAGCAAGAAAGGGCTTGCGGAAGGTTCCATAGGTTTGATAGGACCGTCAAGAATGAACTATGCCATGGCTATTCCGGCGGTAACTTATATGGCAAAGCTTTTATGTGATATAATTTAAACATTCTAACAAATATGAAAATAAAATCAAAATAAATAACGAACAGGAGAATTAAATATGGATGACAATAAAAGGGATGAAAACGATTTGAGCAGTGAAGATAATGAAAATATGGCAAAAGATAATGAGGAAGATATTAATAAGAAAGATATTAATGAGCATGAAGAAAATGGAACGTTGCTTGACATCGCAGATTTAGACGGGATATCTGAACCGTCGTCTTTACCTGAAGCGGTGGAAAGTCTGAATTATATAAAAAAAGCATTTATAAATTTAAAGAAAGAATTTGAAGAATTAAACGAAAAATATCTTAAAATTTTAGCTGATTCAGAAAATTTTAGGAAAAGAATTATTAGAGAAAAAGAAGACTCGTTAAAATATTCCAATGAGAATCTCGTTAAAGACCTGTTGCCGATTTTAGATTACTTGGACCTTGCCATTAATCACTCCGCTTCTTATATTGACAATGATGTATCCGGAAATCTTAAAATTTTTGTTGACGGTGTTAAAATGGCTAATAATGAATTTATAAAAGTTTTGCTAAATCACGGTGTTAAAATTGTGGAAACCGAAAATAAAAAATTTGACCCCAATTTTCATGAAGTAGTCGAGATAGTAAAAGATTCTGCTGAACCTGAGGGGAAAATTTTAGAAGAAAAAAGAAAAGGGTATATATATAAAGATAGATTGTTAAGACCGTCTTTAATACGCATTTCTAAACCGGACGGCAAATGTTAAGCTAATAATAAGCTAATAATTCGGATATAAATAATATTGATTAATTAGTGTAAAAGATATAAAATCATAAAAATAAATATATACAAATATATACCAATATATATCAAGAAAAAATAAAATTTGGTTTTATAATTTGATTTAATATATATAAATTTAATATATATAAATTGACGTACATAACTGTTATTTTTTAGATAATTTAATTTGATTTAATAATATATAAAAGGGTATATTATTATTTAATGTAAGTTAAGCAAATAATATTAAATGCTTTAATAATTAAGAACCAATTACATATGCAGTTATATATACAGTAATTAAATTTAAAATAAAGATAATATCAAAATATATAATATATAAAAAAATAAGGAGAGATAAAATTATGGGAAAAGTTATCGGAATTGATCTTGGAACTACCAATTCTTGCGTTGCTATTATGGAAGGAAAAGAACCTGTGGTTATTGCAAATTCTGAAGGAGCAAGGACGACCCCATCTGTCGTTTCTATTACAGATAGCGGAGAAAGATTAGTCGGACAGGCAGCTAAAAGGCAGGCAGTTACTAATCCTGAAAATACAATTTATGCTGTCAAAAGACTCATCGGAAGAAAATATAATGCGCCCGAAGTACAGGCTTTTAAAAAAATATGTCCTTACAAAATTGTCGAAAATGATAACGGCGATGCATGGGTGGAAGTTAGGGGCAGAAAATACAGCCCCGCAGAAATATCTTCGATGATTTTAATGAAAATGAAAAAAACTGCAGAAGATTATCTCGGAGAAACTGTTACTGAAGCCGTTATTACCGTCCCTGCTTATTTTAATGATTCGCAGAGACAGGCAACAAAAGATGCAGGTAAAATAGCAGGACTCAATGTTTTAAGAATTATCAACGAACCTACCGCATCTTCTTTGGCTTACGGTTTAGATAAGAAAAAGGAAGAAAAAATTGCAGTTTATGATTTAGGCGGTGGAACTTTTGATATCTCAATTCTTGAGCTTGGTGAAGGGGTATTCGAAGTTAAATCGACTAACGGAGATACTTTTCTTGGCGGAGAGGATTTTGACCAGCGTGTCATAGATTATTTAGCTGATGAATTTAAAAAAGATTATGGAATTGATTTGAGAAACGATAAAATGGCGCTTCAACGGTTAAAAGAAGCTGCAGAAAAAGCAAAAATAGAACTTTCTTCGGCCCTCGAAACAGATGTAAATTTGCCGTTTATTACTGCTGACGCAAATGGTCCTAAGCATATGAATTTAAAAATAACAAGAGCAAAACTAGAACAGTTGACCGGCGATTTAATAGAACGGTCTATGAAACCTGCAGAAATTGCGTTAAAAGACGCGGGTTTAACCACCTCGCAAGTGGATGAAGTAGTCCTTGTAGGCGGACAAACAAGGATGCCTAAAGTTCAGGAAAAAGTTAAGGATTTTTTTGGCAAAGAACCTCACAAAGGAGTAAATCCGGATGAAGTAGTTGCCGTAGGGGCTGCAATTCAGGGTGCTGTTCTTAAGGGGGACGTTAAAGATGTACTGCTTCTTGATGTAACCCCTCTATCTTTAGGTATTGAAACATTGGGCGGTGTCACAACGAAGCTTATTGAAAAGAACACTACTATACCTTCAAGAAAAAGTCAGATATTTTCGACGGCGGCAGATAATCAGCCGGCTGTTACAATTAATGTGCTTCAGGGTGAAAGAGAAATGTCTTCAGACAATAAAAGTCTAGGCAGATTTGAACTTACAGGAATACCCCCTGCTCCAAGAGGGGTCCCGCAGATTGAAGTCACATTTGATATTGATGCAAACGGTATTGTACATGTTTCTGCCAAGGATTTAGGAACAGGCAAGGAGCAATCAATTAAAATAACTTCTTCAAGCGGTTTATCAAAAGAAGAAATAGATAAAATGATAAAAGAAGCCGAACTTCACAGAGATGAAGACAATAAAAAGAAAGAACTTATAGAAGCTAAGAATCATTTGGATACATTAATCTATTCCGTTGAAAAACTGTTAAAAGACAATTCTGATAAAATAGAATCTACTGAAAAGATGGCTACCGAAGAAAAGGTTTCAAACGCCAAAAAAGCTTTAGAATCAGACGATATTGACAGAATTAAATCGGCCACCGAAGAATTAGAAAAAGCATCTCACTCAATAACGGAAGCTATGTATAAAAAAACAACCGAACAGCAGTCTGCCGAATCTTCTCAAAATCAAGAGGAAGCGCAAGCGGAAAAACCAGCTGACGAAAATGTGGTTGACGCCGAGTTTGAAGAAGTAAAAGATAAAAAATAAGCTAGGGCGTGTCTAATAAAAAGGCGTGTCTAATAAAAATATTAAAAATATAAAAATATAAAATAAAAAAAGAATTATTATAAAATATGGCAACAAAAAGAGATTATTACGAAATATTAGGAGTTGACAGAAATGCTACGTCTGCCGAATTAAAAAAGGCATACAGAAAATTGGCTGTCAAGTACCATCCCGATAAAAATCAAGGCGATAAAGAATTTGAAGAAAAATTTAAAGAAATAAATGAAGCTTATGAAATTCTCTCAGACGAAGAAAAAAGAGCTGCCTATGATAGATTCGGACATGAAGGCGTTTCTCAAGGAGCAGGTGCGGGTTTTAACAGCGGGTTTGGAGATATCTTCAGTGACTTTTTCGGCGATATGTTCGGTTCAAAACAAAATAAGCGGACAAGACAAAGAAGGGGGGATGACCTTCGCTATGAACTTAAAATAAAATTTGAAGAGGCAATATTCGGCGCCACTAAAGAAATAAAGTTCAGAAGGTATGAAAAATGCGAATCATGTGATGGAACAGGCGCAAAGAAAGGAACTAAACCCGTTATTTGTCCGGTTTGTAAAGGCACGGGCGAGATAAGACAGCAGCAAGGTTTTTTTACCATTACGAGAACCTGTTATAAATGCAGCGGTGAAGGAGAAATAATTGAAAATCCGTGCCCAACATGTTCAGGACGCGGTAGAGTCATAAAAGAAAAAAAACTTGAAATAAAAATACCTGCAGGAATAGACAACGGTAACAGGCTTAGGGTCTCCGGAGAGGGGGCATCAGGGATTTACGGCGGCCCCCCAGGTGATCTTTATGTAGACATTGCAGTTGAACCGCATCATTTATTTAAAAGAAAAAATGAGGATATCTATATAACAGTTCCAATCAATTTTCCTCAGGCGGCAATAGGGTGCGAAATTGAAGTGCCTACTTTAGAAGGTAAAGCAAATTTAAAAATTCCGCAAGGTACTCAGAGCGGAACACAGTTTACTTTTAAAAGCAAAGGGGTTTATAGATTAAACAGCCAATCAAGAGGAAATGAGTATATTAATGTTATTGTTGAAACACCAACTAATCTGACGGCAAAACAAAAAAAAATTTTAGAAGAATTTTCACAGGAAAGCGGTGAAGATTCACATCCTATTAAAAAATCATTCTTTGAAAAAATATTTTCAATAGGAAAATAGATAATAAATTCAGCCTCCCTGTGCAGCGGTTTAGTATAATTTATGTGGTTTATTTATATATTAACTTGCTGCGGCAGAGGAGGGATGTTTTTAATTTAATTACATGGAATTAAATTAAAAAATATAATATACAATATTATACGTTGAATAATTCTTTAAATTTGGCTTTTTTAAATATCAAAATTAAATTATAATCTAATATGTAGCTGCAATAAGATGCGGCATCAACTTAATATTAATAGTCTATATTTTTAAATTTAATATCTGTTATATTATCCGCCTCCCTATGATTTTCATTTAATTTCGTCAAGTGGTCATTTATTTTTTGAATAAATTCATCTTTAAGAAAATTAAGTTCAAAAGATAGAACAGAACTGTCTGTTAATATGGTTAACGTTTTCCCTTTGATATATTTTGGTTTTGTTTTGCCGCCTAAATCTTTTCCACAAATGTCAATCCAGTTTGAAGCTAAAAGCAATGTATCATAGTCCGATATTTTTAATTTATTTTTTAAAATATCTGATAAAATATCTTTTAAGTTTTTGGGTAAGTTTTTGGGTAAGTTTTGAGGTAAATTTTCTGATAAATTTTCATGTAAATTTTTTTGCTGAACAGTTTTCATATTTTTTTTAAATCTTATTGCTTTATTTTTATAATTTAAGTATTATTTAAATTATAAAATGATGGCAATTTACAATTTATTTTTATTGATTTATTTTTATAATTTAATTAATCTATTATATAATATAAAATAAAAAAAGATAGTCAAAGATAGTCTTAATTAACTTATTGTAAAAAGTTTTTAATGGATTTGCTGTTTCGGTAGATACTGACAGCTGTGCGTTTTACCGATGTTTATTTGGTATTTTATTTAATTGTATTACTATATTATTACATAAATAACACAAATTACAAGGTTGTGTTATTTTAAAAAATTACAATAATTATGCGTATATTATGTCCGTTTTGTGCAGTTTCTTATGATATTGACGAATTATTACTGCCGGAAGGTGATATTAAGGTAAGATGCAAAAATTGTGCAAATATTTTTATTATAAATAAAAAAATTGGCGTAGTTGCCAATAATAATTTTAATGATGAATCGAATAACGCAGAAGAAGAAACAGAGAAAAATAATTTAGATAAAGGAAATATAGAAAATATAGAAAATAAGGAAGAATTAGAAAAAAATGAAAAAGACTATGACGTTAAGACGCTCAATGACGAACATAGCACAGAATTTAAAAATATATTAAATTCGGTACATAAGACAAAAGAAAATAAGACAAAAAAAGAAGATGAAACAAAAGAAGAAGAAACAGAAAACAAGAATATTTTTGAATCTGAAGAAATAAAAAAAATTCTTAAGGAAATAACCGACGATATAGAAAGACCAGACATGGTAAAATCGGCGGATGAACTTGGCGATAACAAAGAAAAAGAAGAAATAAAAGAAGAAATCAATAAAAATGACATTCTAACAAAACGAAAAAATAAAAACGGTATAATAAAAAAAATATTTTTGATATTTTTAATACTTGTTGTTATTATAATAATATTATATATGTTGGATATTTTTGGGATTATTCATATTCCTTATTTAGTTGGTATAAGCAAATATATTAATAAAAATTTTTTTAAATTAATGTCAGAATTGTAAATGGTTCCATTTATACATATGAATGCTCAATTATTAAACAGCAAAGCCCATGATTGCGTTTTTTGCAAAATAGTAAGCGGAATAATCAAAAGCGACGTTATAAAAGAAACTGATGGTTTTATTGTAATAAAGGATATAAATGCCGTATCACCCTTGCATCTTCTTATAATATCTAAAACACATTATGATTCTATAATAAATACCGATGAAGTATTTAATGGAAATGAATTACTGCAATTAATAAAAGTAATCTCCCAAGAATTTGGTATTGATTCCGAAGGTTTCAGAATTGTTATTAATACCGGTCCTGACGGCGGACAGACTGTTATGCATTTTCACGCGCATTTAATGGCAGGAAGAAGCTTTTCTTGGCCACCGGGTTGATTGTACAAATTAAGTCTCGCGCCGTATACTTATTTTAATGCTTTCAATATGATTAAATGTTATTAATTAAAAATTTTTTAAGTTAGGAGAAAATAAAATTAATGGAAGCGTGGTTTTATGAAAACCAGACCGGAAATTTTGGAATTAAAATTAGAATCAAATCAGTTTTATATCATGGAAATTCTGATTTTCAGGAAATAACGGTTTATGATACCTATGAATTTGGAAAAATGCTTGTTCTTGATAATGCCGTTATGTTTACGGACAGTAATGAATTTATTTACCATGAAATGCTATCTTTTATTCCTATTTTTGCTCATGCAAAACCGGAAAATATTTTGATTATCGGCGGAGGGGACGGCGGAATTATTAGAGAATGCCTTAAAAATAATTTTGTAAAACATATAGACTTAGTTGAAATTGATAATGAAGTCATTAAAATATCAAAAAAATTTTTTCCTCAAATTGCATATCAGATAGACAATGAAAAAGTGTCGGTTAAACTTGAGGACGGTATTAAATATTTAAAAACTGTCAATAATATATACGATGTTATTATTATCGACTCTACCGATCCGGTAGGTCCTGCAGAAGGTTTGTTTACTGAGGAGTTTTATCACTCGGCATATAATGCATTAAAAGATGATGGAATATTTGCCGCTCAAACGGAATCCCCTTTTTTTAATAAAAAACTCATTAAAGATATTAATCAAATCATTAATAGTCTTTATAAAATTTCAATGATGTATTATGCTATGATACCAGTTTATCCAAGCGGCTTATGGAGCTTCACTGTGGGTTCCAAAAAATATCAACCTAATAAAATGAATGAAGTATATAAAGATATTGATTTATCTTCATTAAATCTCAAATATTATTCTCCTGAAATCCATGGAGCTTCATTTATTTTGCCTAAATTTATAAAGGAGTTACTAAATTAAGTTATGAATAATGACAATGAATTTGTAGGAATTCAAGAATTAGATTATTGCATCGGCAAGTCAATTGTAAAGACGGCCTCTTTTTTTAATGATAATACGTCTTATGAAAATTCCAATATTGTTATTCTTGGTGTTCCGATGGATTATACTGCAAGTAATATTCCTGGTTCAAGATTTGCACCAAAAAAACTTAGAGACCTTTCTCTAACGCTTGAAAGTTACAGTCCTATATTAAACGGCACTATTGATTCAAAATTTCATGATGCCGGTGATTTAATTTTACCATGGGGCAATTTAAATAAAAGCCTCGAATTGATAGAAAATGTTTCAAAAAAAATGATAATAGACGACAAGAAAATAATAAGCATCGGAGGAGACCATCTTATTACATTACCCCTTGTGCGCCAATATGTTAAAAAATATGATGACCTTACAGTTATTCATATTGATGCGCATACCGACTTAAGAGACGAATGGAGCAATGAAACCTATTCCCACGCGACGGTGCTCAAAAGAGTTTATGAATTAATAGAAGAAGGGAATTTATACCAGTTTGGTATAAGGTCGGGTTCTTTTGAAGAGTTCGAATTTGCAAAGGAACATACTCATTTATTCAAAAATGATGTTTTTGAACCGCTAAGTAACGCTATAGATTCACTAAAAGATAGACCTATATATCTAACTATAGATATAGACATTTTAGATCCTGCGTTTGCTCCGGGGACTGGTTATCTTGAAGCAGGCGGAATATCGTCACGAGAACTTCTCGATTCTATATATCTGATAGTATCGCAGCTTGATTTAGTCGGGGTTGATTTAGTTGAGGTATGTCCGCCCACGGATATCTCGGATAGAACATCTGCTATTGCAGCAAA
The DNA here is from genome assembly GCA_021809845.1 of bacterium. Classification (GTDB taxonomy): domain Bacteria; phylum SZUA-79; class SZUA-79; order Acidulodesulfobacterales; family Acidulodesulfobacteraceae; genus Acididesulfobacter. The sequence continues at coordinate 9,409 of JAJZJW010000005.1, forward strand.
ATTGCTCAGAGAAATTATTATAGGTATGAGTAAATACGGTAAATAATAATAATATAATATTCTATATATAATATTATATTGTATATAGATAAAGCAGATGTATATAGTAAAAAAAGACATTATAAAAAAGACTATAAGAAAAATTACGCTATACTATACTGGACACCGATATCAATTCATAGTTCACAAGAAATTTTCATATACCATATAATGAAGTATGAATTAATAAAAGTGTGAATGGATAGGCGTATCAGTTGGTAGTAGTAAGTATATTGGACATTTATATTTTATAAAAAGGAGCAGGTAAATTATGTTATTTAACACGCCGGATATATATACATTGGTCAGCGGAATTTCCGAAGGTACTTCCAAATTGAATGCTTTCGACATAGCTATTTTAAATGCCGGAGTCGGCAATACAAATCTTATAAAACTAAGTTCGATATTGCCTCCAAATGCTAAGTTCGTCAATAAAATTGATTATCGCAGGGGCTCTTTAGTGCCTATTGCATACGGGTCTATCGTCAGTGATAAAAAGAATGAAATTATTGCAGCATCCGTTGCTATAGGTATAACGGAAGAAGATGGATTTGGAGTAATTATGGAATACTCAGGAATTTGTACTGTGGACGAAGCTAGAACTAAGGTTAGCAAAATGGCTGAGGATGCTATCAAACATAGAAAAATGATATTGAAAGAAATAAAATCTATTGCTGTGGAACATAAGGTAGAAAATATTGGATGCGCTTTTTGCGGTGTTCCCATGTGGTATTCCGAAAAACTTTAAATAGTTTAAGTAAATTATCCCTAATTTTTAAATAGATTGTTGCTAAATTACTATTACAGCTGCGTTATATGCGCAAGTTGCAATTTTATATACAATTTATGTAAAATAGAATGATTTTATGAATTTTTATGAATATTTGCAGACAATCAAAAGAGATTGTACTATTTCTAAATATTATAAACTGAACTCTTAAGGAGATTGCATCATTTTAAATATCATAAAGTGAACTCTTAAGGAGATTATATTATTTACAAAGTATTATAAACGAAACTCTTAAGGAGATTATTTGTTAAACAAAACTTTTATGATATCTGCAGCAGTAAGTTTGATTTTAATAATTATTCTTATTCTAATAATAGGTCCTGCAGGTATTTTAAAAACGATTGACCATATAAGCATTGAGGATTGTCTCATTCTGATTATTTTTTCTTTGGCTGCCTTGTTCTTCTCGGCGCTATCTGTAAATAATGCGCTCAATGTGTATAGTGCAAAAATAGATTTAATAAATTTGTTTTGTATCAAAATTATAGGATTTAGTGCAAACTACATTGCTCCTTCAGGTTTACTTGCAGGGTTTGTTGGCGGCGATGCTATAATGGCGTTAATACTTAAGAAAAAAAAAGGGCTTGAATTTAAACAGGGATTTTCAGCGGGACTTGCGTCAAAGGTAGTAGAGTTCTCGGTTTTTCTATTTTTTATTTATCTTGGACTTATTTTAGGATTTAAGTATTTTTATTTGCCTCCGGAGATATGGTTTTTTTTATTTATTGCTGGTATTTTTATCGGTGTGATTACACTATTTTTTTTACTAAATCCTATAATAGATAACAGATTTTTTACTAAAGTCTTAATGAATTTATCTAAAATTAAGTTTTTGAATAAAATAATAACTAAGATTACATCTCAAATTAACGAATTAGAAAAAGAGATGCATTTCTTTTTTACAAAAGGCGTTAAATACCTTTTGCTTAGTGTATTTTTAAGTTTATTAGTTACGATAATCCTTATTTTGCAGATATGGCTGCTTGTTCATTATCTAGGGATAAATATGGGATTTTCTAAAACATTGCTCGTGTTTGCTGTGTCAATGCTTGTTTTTGCGTTACCACTAGCGCCCGGCTCTGCAGGAACTTATGAACTATCGCAAGTGGGATTATTTGATTTGCTCGGCATGGGTTCTGATGTAGGACTTACATTCAGTCTTATTATGAGAATTATAAATCTCACTATTGTGGGGTTTTCATTTATTATTTTGCCTCATTACGGAATAAATCTCTTTAAAAAAAAAGATATTGAAAAAATATGAAAATATTTTATTCTATGTGCAGTTGGGGTTTAGGACATGCAACCAGGTCGCTGCCTGTAATAAGGCGCCTAATTAATGAGTCAAATGAAGTTATTATATATACCAGTGGAAGAAGTCTTGCATTGTTGAAGTCTGAACTTCATGATAATTGCGAGTTTATAGCTTCGACTGAATATCCGTCGCCTTATTCAGATAAGATAGGTTTTGCCTTAAGATTTTTAAAAACCGCGCCTGCTATTTTGAATGTAATAAAACAAGAGAATATCGAGGTAATAGATTTAGTTAAAAAAAGAAAAATCGATATAATAATTTCAGATTCAAGATTTGGTTCTTACTGTAAGGATATTCCATCATATCTAGTATTTCATCAACCGAGATTCATAGCTCCTTTTAGAATATTGCCCGCTGAAATTATAACTGAATATTTAAATCATTTTCTTATAAATAAATTTGACAAAATAATAATTCCTGACTATGAAAATAATTCTTTATCGGGTGATTTATCACATAATTTACATTATTTTAATAGCGACAAAGTTAAATATATAGGCATTTTGTCTGATTTTGAGCAACTCGATATTAAAGAAGATATAGATTATCTTTTTTCTATATCAGGACCGGAACCGACGAGGACATTATTAGAAAAACAGATTATGGCTCAACTGCAAAATCTAAAAGGTAATATTGCTGTCTCTCTTGGAAAACCCGGGGAATTTAAAAAGGAGACGCTCGGGAATGCCGTTATATACTCTTTTCTAGAAAAACAAAGAAGGGACGAGTTGATGAACAGAGCAAAAATGGTTGTGTCAAGGTCTGGATATACAACTATAATGGATGTTGCTGAAATAGGTAAGAAAGCCTTTTTTATACCGACGCCCGGCCAGACCGAGCAGCTGTATCTTGCTCATCACTTAAAAAAAACGGGTAAATTTTATTCACATAAACAAAAAAATATTAATATCAATCAAGCCCTTGAAACAGCAAAAAATTATACTGGATTTACACCGCCATGGAAGACTGATAAGAGTATTGAAAATTTATTTAGAGAAATAGGGCTTGCTCACAATTGATTCATAAATATATTTAATACTTTTTATCAAACCCTTATTATTTATGAGCGGTGTGATATGTAAGTTGTGATTTATTAATAATATATGTATAAGCAAACTTATTTTATAATTAAATTAAGACAATATATCTAATAATAACCAAAGTTATTTTATAATTAAATTAATCAGCAAACAAATAAACCTTTAAAAAATTGAAATTATGGTTTCTATCATTATACCTGCTCATGAAGAGGCGAAATATATAGGCATTTCTTTAGAAAAAATTTTAAATCAAAAGGATATAGTTTACGTCACTAAAAATACTGACGTAAAAACAATAGCTACCGACAGAATCTTATGCGAAATAACAGTGGTCGTGAGTAAAGGCAAAGATAATACGGATGGTATAGTCGGTCGGTACCCGAAAGTAAATCTGATTTCAGGCAATTTTAGAGGGGTATCAGACGCAAGAAATATAGGTGCAAAAGCATCGAGAGGCGATGTTTTATTATTTTTAGACGCTGATACTTTATTAAATGATGGTTTTATTAAGAGACTAGATTCTTTAAAAAATAACACGAATATCATAGGAACTTCCAAGCTCTATCCTGACATTCAATCATTGAAAGCAAGAATATTTATGTTTTGCAATAATATTGCGCATATAATTTCAAAAACTTCCATGGCGCTTATATTTTGTCATAGAGAAATATATGATAAAGTAAAAGGTTTTGATGAAAACATGCCTGCGGGAGAAGACCTTAAGTTTATTAAATTAGCATTGAACGAGTTTGCCAAATTTAAATATTTAGGAGATATAAGCGCCGTTACTTCCATGAGAAGATTCGAAACAGTAGGTTATTTGAAAACTACAGTCGAATGGATTAAGGGGTATTTTTTTAAACCGCCGTCATATTACGATATAGTGAGATAGTTTAAAGATGTATATCTTTTTTGTCTGTTGAGGACACGTTGATTAATTAATTAAGGACAGATACTAATTTTCAATTGTGGTTGATTACTATTTCTTAAGAATAGGCGCCTGCTTTCCACAATAATGCAATAAAATAGAATAGTTTTCCCGATAAACAAAACTATTCACAATAGAACCGGCAAAAATATGTTCCCATTTAAACCTAATTAAAAATTAAAATGTAGAAATTACAGATGATAACAATCAAAAGGAAACATACTAAAGTAATTAAAGTTGGTAATGTCTGTGTTGGCGGGGATAATCCCGTATCTGTACAGACAATGACCAATACAAACACCGAAGATGCTAAATCGACAACTTCCCAAATAAAAGAAATTGAAAAATATAGGTGTGATATAGTCAGAGTAACGGTTAATACCGTTCAAGCTGCGGAATCTCTTAAGACTATAATAAAAAATGTTAATATTCCCGTTATTGCCGATATTCATTTTAATCATCTTCTGGCTTTAAAAGCAATTGAGGCTGGAGTATCGGGATTAAGAATAAATCCGGGCAATATAGGCGATAAGATAAAAGTCAAAGAAGTGGTTCGCGCGTGCAAAGCTCATGAAATTCCTATCAGAATAGGGGTAAATTCCGGTTCAATCGAAAAGGGTATGCTTGATAAATATGACGGAGATTTTCCGTCGGCAATGGTAGAAAGCGCACTCGCACATATCGCTATATTGGAGAATGAATCGTTTTATAATATTAAAATATCTTTAAAATCGGCTGATGTATTGACCACCGTTAAAGCTTACGAATTATTAAGCTCTAAGGTCGGCTATCCCATGCACGTAGGTATTACGGAAGCGGGAACCGTGTTTTCAGGTGCTATAAAATCCGGTATAGGCATAGGTATTTTGCTTTATGAAGGGATAGGCGATACGATAAGGGTTTCATTGAGCGACAATCCCGTTACGGAAGTTATTGCAGGGTTCCATATTTTAAGGGATTTAGGCTTAAGAAAAGAAGGTGTTGAACTACTGTCATGCCCTACTTGCGGCAGAGCTGAAATTGATATAGTCGGTTTTGCAAAAGAAGCCGAAAGAAAGACTGCGTCTATTAAGTCTAACATCAAAGTTGCAATTATGGGATGCGTAGTTAACGGTCCAGGAGAATCAATGCACGCGGATGTCGGTATTGCAGGTGGGAAAGGGAAATCGGTATTATTTTCCGGTGGGAAAACGATTGGAAAATATAACAATAGCGAGATAATGGATGCTTTAATAAATGAAATTGAAAAAATAACGGGAGAAAAAATTATATGAGATACTCACGATTTTTTATACCTTCGTTAAAAGAAGACCCTAAGGAAGCAGTTTTGCAGAGCCATAAGCTTATGCTCAGAGCCGGCTATATAAGGCAGCTTTCCGGCGGGATTTACGCGTATTTGCCTCTTGGATACAAATCATTAAAAAAATTAGAAAATTTAATAAGAGAAGAGATGAATAATGCCGGTGCTATTGAGCTTTCAATGCCATTTGTTCAACCGCTTGATTTATGGAAACAATCTGGCAGAGATAAGGATTACGGCAAGGAATTATTAAGATTTAAAGATAGGCAGGATAGAGATTTTTGCCTTGCTCCCACATATGAAGAGGTCATTACCGATTTAGCCGGTAAAAATATTCAATCTTACAAAGAGCTTCCTCTTACGCTATATCAGATACATTTAAAATTTAGAGATGAAATCCGCCCGAGATATGGTCTCATGCGGGCTAAAGAATTCATTATGAAAGATGCTTATAGTTTTGACGTCGATATGGAAGGATTAGACGAGAGCTACAGAAAAATGAAAAAAGCCTACACTAATATATTTCATCGCCTCGGTTTTGATTTTATTTTTATAAAAGCCGATTCTGGAGAAATAGGAGGGTCATACTCCGAAGAACTTATGGTCGTTAGTGAATATGGGGAAGATAAAATTGCAATCTGCAATAATTGCGGATATAGTAGTTCTTTAGAATCCGCCGTGTCTGTCGGTTATTCTCCCGAGCCTTTAAAATCTTGCAGACAGCCGAGGATGACAAAACTTGCAACACCTAATAAGAAAACTATTGAAGAGGTAAGCAAATACTTAAAAATCAATTCTGAAAGTTTTGCAAAAACTATGGTCTATGAGACTGAAATCGGTTTTATAGCTGTAATGGTCAGAGGCGACAGAGAAATTAACGAACATAAGCTTAAAAGAATAGCCGAAATTAAAGAACTTGCACTTGCCAAAGAACGGGATGTTGAGGAAATAACCGGTGCGCCATGCGGTTTTACAGGACCATTCGGTCTTAAAAATATAAAACTTATAATTATTGATGAGGAAATACAGGCGCAGGAATACTGGTTAACAGGTGCCAATGAAAAAGATTTTCATATGGCAAATGTCAAACCTGGAAGGGATTTTACTGCAGATATTATTGCGGATATAAGAACGGTTAAAGACGGGGATATATGTATAAGATGCGCTGGTCATTTGAACGTCAGGAATGTAATAGAATTAGGGCATATTTTTAAACTTGAGGAAAAATATTCCTCTGTTATGGATGCCGGATTTTTAGATGAACACGGCATAAAAAAGAATTTTGTTATGGGATGTTATGGCATTGGCGTTGGAAGAACCTTTCAGGCACTTATAGAAATTTTTTCTGATGAAAATGGTATTAATCTGCCTATTTTAATTAGTCCGTTCACTGTTTCTGTCATTTCTTTAAATCATAATGATGAAAACGTAAAAAATATTGCCGATAAAATATATGAAGACTTGTTGAAATTAGGATTAGATGTTTTATACGATGACAGAAAGTTATCGGCGGGCGTTAAATTAAAAGATAATGACCTTATAGGGGTCCCGCTTAAAATAATAGTAGGAAATAAAGCAGTAAAAGACAATAAGTATGAACTTTCTATAAGAAAAAGCGGGGGAAAAGAGTTTTTTGATAATTTAGAAAGTCTTTACGATAGAGTGAAAAAATTATCGCTTATAGAAACTTTTATAGACATAGTTCGCTAATTAAGTTATAACATAGTTCGCTAATTAAGTTATAACATAGTTCGCTATTTAATTTATAGACATAGATTATAAATTAAATAGTTAGATAAGTAGTTAAATTTGTCTATTCTTAATTAAAAATAGTGTCTATCACTAATTAAGCTAATTAATTTATAAGGCTGTAAAATATAGTAAATTTATACACGGGGGATAAATTAATTATGATAAGATTAAATATTCCGGGTAATGCGGATGCTGCCATAAAAAATGTAGTTTTTGATATGAACGGAACATTAGCGGAAGATGGCGTTATTAAAGATTCTGTAAAGCGTCTTCTTATCGAATTATCAAAAAATGCGGATATATACATTATAACATCGGATACATTTGGCAACGCAGCCGATTCAGTTAAAAACTTAAATGTAAAATTATATATTATAGATGGCGAAAATTCGGCAGAAAAGAAAAAAGATATAGTTTATAAATTGGGATACTCGGAAACCGTTGTAGTAGGGAACGGTTATAATGATTATGCTATGTTCAAACAAGGTTTTATAGGTATAGGTATAATGGGGGTCGAAGGACTTTCTTTAAAAGCTGCCCTCCATTGCGATATCATTATAGGTAATATAGAAGATGCTATTAATCTTTTATTAAATCCTAAAAGATTAATAGCAACATTAAGAGATTGATGCAGTATTAACTTAGTATGCATGCGATCGAAAAAGTTAAACAAGTTTTTTAATTGATTTTTTTATTTACCTTATGAAATTAACATAATTAAATCTATTTTTAACTTATCAAATTTTTTATTTAATTGATATAAGGGTTTTTAATTATTTTAATTAGTTATAATTAACTATATCATCTTAAACTTGAAAAAAAGGCGACCCGCCTTTATATTACGCTCAGCCAAACCCGCTGCTATGCCCGCTTGAAGAACAACCTCCGCCCGAATAACTTCCTGAGCCGCTTGTTCCGCAGCTGCTGAATGCGCTTATTTTCCTCAGTGGCTCGGGCTCTCCGCAGACAGGACATTTTACATCTTTACTTGTTTCGGTGATTCGCTGATAAACCTCGAAAGTTTTACCGCATTTTTTACATTCATATTCGTAAATTGGCATCTTATTTAAGTACCTCCATTATTATAATTAGAATAGCAAATAAAACTATCAATCAATCTAATTCAACATTCAACATTCAACATTCAACATTCAACATTCAACATTCAACATTCAACATTCAACATTCAACATTCAACATTCAACATTCAACATTCAACTCTATTATACCGTAATTATAATAAGTTTTCAAGATTTAATCGGTATTTGTTAATAACTTTTAAAATGTCTATAACAAAATAACTTTTAATTTGTCCAAATATGGGCAGAAAAAAAGGTCTAAAATGGACAAAGCGGATTTTTAAAGAATATTTTTAACGGCTTTTTCAGCATTTCCTTTTATTTTTTAAATAAAATTATTGGCATATAAATTGCTTTTTATAATAATATAAACGATAAAATAAATAAATATAGAATATAAAATAAACTATTTTTAAACGTGTATTAAATTATTACATTTATTATATTAAATTTATTATATTGAAACTATTAGCTAATATATATTATTAATTAAAAAATCAGAATTGTTATACGGTTTTACTTTATATTGTATAATAATAAATAGCGGTTAGTAACTAATTAATTATAATTAAATTTAATCAAATGTAAATAAAAATGTAAAGAAATTGGAGGTCTCATGCAAAAGAAGTATACTTTTTTAATAATTGGTCTGATTGTGGTAGTTGCCGCGGCGGCAATTTATTATGTTGGTTTTATAAAATCTGCAGCGTCTGCCGGAGAGACTAATATTACACAGAAAAAAGTTGTTTTGAAGTCTCGTTTAAGCGGCGTAACAATGAAAGCTAAGATTGTTGAATATAAAAGCAATAATAAAACATTATATAAAACAACCTATTATACTTATGGTAAAAATCCTTTGCCAATGTGGACGGAGGTCAAGTATTTGCCGGAAAATAAACCTGTAAATCCAATAGTGTCTGGCAGTTGGACTAAATTTAACAAATTTAGGAACCATAATTCTATTCTTAATCTAAATTTCCCTGCAGTATCGTGGAAATATAAACAGTATGACGCTATTTCTTTAAAAGGCCCGTTCCCTTCCGTAGATGTTCTCGGCAAAACAAGAGGAGCAGTTATGTTTACGCAGTTTGTCGGAGATTCAGTCGGTGTAAGCTATTATAATGGAATTGTCTACATTCCTTCAAATAACGATATGTTGTATGCCGTAAATGCAAAAACCGGCAAACTTATATGGAGAGCTACAACGGCAGGTTCGGTCATGTCTGTGCCTTTAGCGGTAAACGGTGTGGTATATATAACTATAGGCAATGCTGCTTTTAGCGGTGCAAACGGACCTTTTGCAATACTCACTCATAACTTAAAAAATATAAGAAGAGGGGACGGTTACGGCGGAGTTTATGCTTTCAGTGCTTATTCGGGGAAGCTTTTATGGGTTCGTTTTACTGCCGGAGAAGTTATGCCCACGGCTTTATATATTAAAAATATGCTGATATTCGCAAACGGTTCAGGTCATACCTACGCTTTAAATGCTAAGTCAGGTAAAATTATCTGGAAAAAATATGCCGGAATATCGTCTTTTACTTCGATGAGTTCAACTAATTATTATACTATGCCTGATAAAAAAATAATTGGGCTCGTTGGATTTACTTTAGCTAAAGAGCCTTTTGGCAAAATTGTGGCATTTAATATCAAAAATGGTAAAACTGTGTGGCAAGTAGTTCTTCCAAAGGGATATAAACCATTTAATACAGGGATGGGAGATGTTAGTCCTGCCGTTGACCAGAAACACAATCTTGTAATTCAGGATACTATAGTGAATTTCAATAAAAAAACAAGAATGCTTAATAGTGCTATTGTAGCCATAAAAGCATCTACCGGCAAGGTTAAATGGGTAGATCTTTTAGGGAAGGGATATGTTCCTCCGGCATTCAAAGGCGGTGTTCCTGTTATTCATGATGGAAAAATATATGTTGGTTCGCCGGTAACGAGCAAAATTTATGCTATAAATGAATATACAGGAAAAATATTATGGAGTTCGAAAATTCCTACTGTTTCAGTACCTCCAAAAACAGCCGGAGGAGGCAGAGGGAATCCTGTCATATACGGGGATAAATTAATTCTTGCTGCAGGAGCATATATTTTCACATACAATGCAAATACAGGCAAGCTGCTAAAAAGATATTATACGGGAGGTAGATTTGGTCTTGTAAATCCTGTTGTAGTCGGCAAAACTGTTTTTGTGTGTAATAGCTATGATTATACTTTTGCAATACCTTTAAAAAAATTATTATAATTTATTTATTATAATTATTTTAAATGCTTAAATGCGGTGGATTGGGTTTGTTTAATCCCCCTTCTTGCAGTCTAATTTCTAAGCATAATTTTAGTTAGATAAGTATAAAAATATTTTAAATTTTCCTATATATTATTATATTATCTAACTAAAATTACGCCTTTTTTCTTCGTAAAATTTTTAAATTACACAATAAAAAAATAAAAGGATATTTCTGTCTCAAAAATATTTGTTATGTAAAATTAATAAAATTTACTATAAAACCAATAACTTACAGTAATAACAAGTAGTTAAAATTTTTGATAATAATTTAAATAAAGAACTTAATAAATAAAGAACTTAATAAATAAAGAACTTAATAAATAAAGAACTTAAAACGATAATTTAAAGGAACGAATTACATGATTAAAAAAATAATTATAAGAAAGAAGAGCAGTTTTATGTTATTAAAGGCACTTGGATTATTTATTATTTTGATATTTTTAGTATTCCCCGCATCAAATGTTTTTGCCGCGCATAATAAAGTTCCAATGGATCCGATTGGCAACACTCTTGATCCAAATAGCCCATTTGCACCAATTTATTTGCCGCAAAACGCTCCAGAAGGCAGAAATATTGTCGGCCCTTCTGCTTGGACTCATGCATATGGCAGTCCTGACCATAATGCCGCTTTTAATGTAAGTCTACTTTCCCCTTCGTGGATAATAGACGGTGTAAGATGGGATTTTCCTGAGGCACGTGCATGGCCGTTAAGCAATAGAAATCCTTTTGGCGCACATACAAATGGAATTAAAGAATCTCTTGCGGTGCAGACCCAGTTTTTAGGGAATTCATTGGGTGTATCAATGGTAAAAGGTGTTGTTTATGCTGAAAGCGATGATATGTTTGTATATGCCGTAAATGCGCAGACAGGTAAATTAATCTGGAGAGTAAGCCCTGTAGGCAATAATTTAATGGGGAATCCGCTAGTAATTGGCAATCGTGTTTATGTGTCTGCCGGTAGCGTTGGATTTAATTTTGACAATGTTATGCGTTTTATTAAAGACCCTGCGTCAGCAGGCAGAGGTGTAGATATAAGCTTTAATGGCATATATTGCTTAAATAGAAAAAATGGTCAACTGTTATGGTATTTTTCAACAAAAGGGGATGCTATGCCCACCCCTGCATATGCTTACGGTTCTTTGTTTATAAGCACGGGAAACGGCAATATTTACCGCATTAATGCGAAAACCGGGAAGAAAGAATGGGTGACCCATGTTGGCGGCATTGCCAACATGTCAAGTCCTGCTATCTGGCATCATATAGTATATGTATCAATGTCTGTAATATCGGGAATTTATGCACTTAATACTTTAAACGGCAAAGTGTTGTGGAAAGGAAATATTCCCGGCGCCAGTAATACAGGCATGGGTGATGTTTCCCCAGCAGTTGCTAAACGGGTTGTTATAATGGATGCTGTTGCAAATCCTAAAAAAATAAATGGGAAAACAACATTAGAAACTATCGTACGCGCTTTTAAAGCCAAGACAGGTAAGGTGTTATGGACAAACAATATGGGTCGCGGTCCTAAGATTCCCGCTTTTAAGGGGGGTGTACCAATGATTCATGATAATATTGTATATGTGGGTTCGCCTGTCACTTCAGACTATGAGGCTATTAATTTATATACCGGGCACGTTGAGTGGACGTGGCATATGCCTAATCCAGGTCCTGCAGGTTCAGGACGGGGAGCCCCAACTTATTATCATAATGCTTTATATATTTCTAGCGGTCCTGATATTTATGCAATTAATCCTAATAATGGTCATCAAATTGGCTCTTATCACGTCGGGGGGCGTTTTGGTATTGTTAATCCGACTATAGTGGGAGGCACTATTTATTTAGGCAATACATGGGATTGGATAAATGCGGTACCGGTTAAGGATGTAAATCCTAATTTTAATCTAAAAAAAATATATCAATAAAAAAGTAAATATATAAAAAAATAAATATTAATATATGGACAGGCATTCTATATTCAAGAGTTTTTAAGCATTATATCAACTTTAAATCGTTACAGTCATTAGAAATATTGTACGTTCTAAGTTCTGTGCAGTATATTAAGTTTTAAAGCACTATATCAAAATTAAATTGTTCCGGTCACAAATTGAATATAGTATTTATCAAGGTTAAGTTTATATAAACTATTTATATAATTTAACTTAGCCTGTTTATAATCATCAAGCGTTCTATCTAAATTAATTAGTGTAGTGATGCCCGCATAATATCGGTTTTTCGTTATTTTTAGAGTTTTCTTTGCATTTAATGCCGCTAATTTTGCAACATTTGTGTTAAATAAATCGGTTTGATATTTTAGATACGCATTGCGCACCTGCATTTCAATTTTATCTTTGAATAAACTTTTATATTCGGCAGCAGCATTAAACGCCGCCTTAGATTTTTCTAAGTTGTTGTAGTCATACATTCCGGAAAATATATTAAAATGAAACATAATAGTAAACATATAGCTGTAAGCGTCACCAGGATGAAGAGTCGGAGCGTTGCTGTAATAATTATAGGCGGCAGAGATTTTAGGCAAAAATTTTCCTTCAGCTTCCGTAATTCCGAGAGCCATATTTTTTTTATTTAGAGCCATAGCTTTATAGTCAGGTCGATACTTAAAGGCTTCATTTTGTAAAGTTTTTATGGATATTATTTTTTTGAATGGTCTAAATTTTAAATTAGTTGATAAACTAAATCTTGCATTAATGGGAATGCCTGCCGTAATGTTTAAATAATAAAGGGCGAGTCTGTAATTTTTACTGGCAGCCATTAATTTTTCTTTCATTGAAGCAAGCGCCACTTTAGCCCTTAAAACATCCGAAGAAACAACTTGTCCTTGTTTGTACAAATTTATGGTTAAATTTTTATATACCCGCATGGTTTTAACCATATTTTTCATAAGATGTACATATTTTAACGCTAAATCTGCAGAATAATAGGCTTTAGCAACATCGTATAATACTTTTTGCTGAGATTCTGTCAGATTTTTCTTTAATGCGTCTTTATTAAGAGCAGCCCTTTTGTACCCGAGATAAATTTTCCCACCCATAAATATGGGCTCTTCGATTTGGAAATTTGATTCATAATTTTGAATCATTCCAGGATTATCCAAAAATGATGGGCTAAAATAATAGTTTATATTTTTGTTTGCGATGTCTCTCTGGTTTAATATATTTCCAAAAGCGTAAAGTGGATTATTAGTATTCATATATATTTCATTAAAATTAATTTTTGGCAAAAATCCGCTGAAAGCTTCACTCTCTTCATAAGCAGAGGATTGTAATTTATATTTAGCAATTTTTATAAGTTTATTATGTTTCAATGCATATAAAAAAGCCTCTTTTAGGGAAAGAGAATTTTTTGAAGGAATTTTAGAGAATGGGGTGATTTTTAAATTTTTAGTCGCCGAAGCATTTTTAGTAAGATTTAATATTGATAGAAATGCACCGGTAAAGATTATCATAAATAATAAAAAATTTATTTTATAGCCGGTTATTTTTTTAACGTTTTTCATCTCAATTTCCATTTTAGTATTTTATCAAATTATTTTGAGTAAAATTTTAAATAATTATATCATAAATTATATAAATTAATATATATCAATAATAAGATATATGCAAGTTATTTTTTTTAAAATTTAAACTGATTTTATTCCAGATATAGATATAAAGAAATATAAAATAGAATTAAGGGGCTATTGTAAATTGTAAGAAAGTTGAAAAGAGTAAGTGCTCTGCACCTATATATACACTTTAATTTAATTGATGAGGTAATGGCAAGTGCAAGTAAGTTAAAAAATAAATAAAGTAAATAAAGTTAGAATAATTGCTTGAATTGCGAAGATAAGGAATTGATAATTAGGAATTAAATTAATATTAAAAAAACTTCATGACTATAAAAAGCTATTTTTTTGTTTGATATTCTTTTAAAATATTAAATAATTTTTCAATAACATCATCGTTTAGTTTATAACACATCATAACGCCATCTCTTTTCGCACTTACTATACCTTTGTTTTTTAATGCAACAAGATGCTGTGAGACTGTAGCTTGGGGTAAACCGAGACTTCCCCATATATTTTTAACACAAGACTGATTAGTAATCAGAACTTCTATGATTTTTAATCTGATGGGATGCCCTAATGTTTTTAAAAGCTCTGCTTCTTTTTCAAAAGATTTTTCTGATTCCATTTTGATATTATAAAAAATTTAAAATTAAATTTAAAATTAAACTAAAATTATTTTACTTTAAGTATTGCAATTAAAATTAATAAGTCAGATAAAATTTTTTAAATTCCATTTTGATATTATAAAAAATTTAGAATTAAACTAAAATTATTTTACTTTAAGTATTGCAATTAAAATTAATAAGTTAGATAAAATTTTTTAAATTCCGATATATTATAGAATATAAATAATTTATTTCTTATATATATAATTATATTTATACAATTATATTTTAATGTATTAGTATTGTCAATAAATATTTAAATTATCTTTATCGCAATTAGAAATGGAAATCGGCGTATATATGTTGAAATATACATACGCCGACCTTAATATATTATAATTAAATATATTATTATAATATAATAGTATAATAGATAAAAAATAAACAAGAATAAGCTAATAATATTAAAAAGCAAGAGTGATATCTGATGTGGAGGCATCTTCCATATACATAGCTGCTCCACCGTATTCAATACCGTCAATCAAGTCTTCTTTTTTAAATCCAAAAAGATCTACAGTCATTTGGCATGCAATAAATTTTACTCCTGTTTCTTGACATAAACTTATTAATTCTGGTATGGTTGCCACCCCATGTTTTTTAATCATGGATTTCATCATAGATGTAGCCATATTAGTCATACCCGGAATTGCCCCGATAATGTTTGGAACAGGCATAGGCATGGCAGGATTGCCTAATGGAGCGACTTTTAAGGCTGTTCCTACATCTTTTCTTAAGATGTTTAATCCGTAAAATGTAAAAAATATAGTCGTTGGAATATCAAGCGTTGCAGCGGTAGAAGCAAGAATAAGCGGCGGATAGGCCATATCCAAAGTTCCATGAATTGCAATAATTGACATTTTTTTTTGTTCTGGCATTTTTTTTCTCCTTAAATTTTTTTACTAAATTTAAATTTAACTTTCACTAAAAAACTGAATTAAATTTGAAAATCTCTAAACCAAGAAAATTGATAATGCAAAGAATTTGCTTTAGCTTTTTTTACATTCATAATTTAAATTTAACTTTCACTAAAAAACTGAATTAAATTTGAAAATCTCTAAACCAAGAAAATTGATAATGCAAAGAAT
>JAJZJW010000005.1:25272-78950 GCA_021809845.1 bacterium
AGAAAATTGATAATGCAAAGAATTTGCTTTAGCTTTTTTTACATTCATAATTTAAATTTAACTTTCACTAAAAAACTGAATTAAATTTGAAAATCTCTAAACCAAGAAAATTGATAATGCAAAGAATTTGCTTTAGCTTTTTTTACATTCATAATTTAAATTTAACTTTCACTAAAAAACTGAATTAAATTTGAAAATCTCTAAACCAAGAAAATTGATAATGCAAAGAATCGCTTAAGTTTTTTACATTTATATGTGATATAGAGTGTCTATAAAATATGGCAATAACGTATTAGTATTAAATAATTTTATAATAAAGAATTATGAGATTTTAAGTACGATATAAATGCCATTTTATATCAGATTCTATTAAATAATATAATTTTGCCTATGTCAATTATAATAGTCAATTTTTAATCTTGCAATAAAAAATTTATAGTTACCATTACCATTTCCGCACTGAATTGGCAAGTCAATTAATTATTAAGTCAATTAATGCTTAAGTCAATTAATTATTAAGTCAATTAATTATTAAGTCAATTAATTATTAAGTCAATTAATGCTTAAGTCAATTAATTAAAAATAATCTATATTTCTTATTAGAAATTAAGATAAATATATCAATTTAGCTAAAACTAATCAAATTTATCAGATAAATATAATTAACTGATAAAAAATAATCGGATTTATGAGATAAATATAATCAAATTGGTTAAAACTAATCAAATTTATCAGAAATTGGCTACCTAAACATTAATAAATAACCCATTTTACGAATAAAATACGAACAAAATTTGACTTATTATAAAAATTATGTTAATGTAATAAAGAAAAGATGTAAATCTAATTTATATAATAATGTTTTTTGTGTAAAAAAATATTATTATTAGCTATTTAGTTGTCTGAAAAATGAATTTTTAGTTAATTTTATAATATTTATATTATTTTTTTATTAACTTTGTTTATGTTTAATTATACTATTTAAAAATAAAAAAAGCAAATTATGAAAAATTTCAAAAAAGCAAAATTTAGCAATATTAAAAGGCTATTCCAAAAGATATTGCAAGTCAGGTTGATATTTTCATCTGTGTTTTCTAAGATAAAAATTAAGCTACTGATCCCTTATATCGTGATGAGCTTTGTATTGATTATGACAGCGGTATTTATTAAGAATTATTTTATGCCTATTTATTTTAATTATATTAAAGAACAAAAAGAAGTTGCCGTTCTTAAAGCTAAAATTAAAATTGATCTGGAAAAAACTGCCATATTCAGTATCATCAATTCATATGATTCCGGATTATCCAAGAAAACAGACATTAAATTGGCTAATATTATATTTAATATCAGCAGTAAGTATAAAATGAACCCTGCATTGATACTCGCAGTAATAAGAGTTGAAAGTTCTTTTTACAATAGTTCTTTTTCGAGCGTCGGAGCGGTTGGACTCATGCAGGTAACCCCGGTTACCGCACTTTATTTTATTAAAGAATATAATATTAAGACAAAAATCACAAAAAATCCATATTATCTAAATTATCTTCCAGCAAGCAGATTATTAAATCCTATGCTAAATGTTAGGCTGGGCTCGCTCTACCTTTTGAGTCTTATTTACAGATTTGGAAGTTTAAGGCTTGCTCTTTTAGCTTATAATGCCGGTCCTACATTTATAGCAGCTCAAATAAGAAACAACATTAATTATAATGGTGCAAAACTTGAAACAGTGTCATATTCCAGTTCAGGTTTTGCAGATGCGCCTTGCTTAAATCTTGAACATATTAATAAACGTTTTGAATTGAACAGTTCAAACGTTACCGGTCGAACCGGCAACTCTGTAAATAGCATATCAAATTATTTTTATTACAGCGATGTTGTAAAATATTTTAAAATTTATAATAAAAAAATATTTAAAAGTTCAAAAAAATTATATATTTTTAACATTAGGCATATTAAACATGCCGCTAAACTAAACAAATAAATATTAAGTGGAGATATTTTGCAATGCCCTGTTTAGCTTTTATCATCACCGATGATAAGTATAAAGATAATATAAAATTATTGATGGATGCTGCAGTTGGCTCAGGTTGCAGCATAAAATGTTTTTTAACCGATAAAGGCGTTCTTCTGACCACAGATAAATGGTTTGTGCAGTATCTGCTGAGTAAAAATATATCAGTCGACATTTGCGAATATTCTTGCAATATAAATGGTATTGAGGAAAGAGTAGTTCAATTTAATTATTCTTCTCAATTTGAAAATGCTAAAACCGTCCATGATTTGTCAGAGGAAGATAGAGTTATAAATTTTTAATCAAAAAATTATTTGTTATATTTTGTATTTTTGACTAATATTGCAGATAACAATCCAATTATACATAAATACGCCAAAACAACGAAGACGTCCCCAAATGAACTTATTTCAGAATATAAATATATTAAATTATCAAAAAATTTAATTGTATATGCAGGGAAAGAGTTATATCTAAAATAAGAAGGAGCATTTCTTATTAAATCATTATGTAAAAAATTTAGAATAGATTTTGCTGAAGCCGAATTTTGAGTAATATCCCTTGCAAACTGATTTAAATGATAAACCTGGCGCACTACCAGCTCATACCCTATGCCTGCAATACCGAATGAAGCACCAACTTGAAAGAGCACGTTATACAGTGCAGAGGCTTCAGGGATTAGTTCCCATCCGACAGAATTTATTACGGTACTCATAACCGGTGCATTTATTAAGCCTATGCCGATTCCTCTGAGAATCTGGTTCCAAGCGATATAATCTATACTTGTATTTAAAGATAAATTGCCCAAAGCAAAATTTGAATACCCTAAAATAATCATTCCTGCTGCAAGTAAATATTTGGGCCCTATTTTATCAGAGATAGTTCCTGCAAGCGGAGATACAACTGCGACGGCTAAAGCTAATGGTATCATTAGAATACCGGCACGCATTGCATTGTAGTTTAATATATTTTCGATAAAAAGAGGCAGTATAAACATTGAACTGAATATTGCGGCGGAACGTACCATGCTGACAATATTTCCCATAACAAAGTTATAATTTTTGAATATTCTAAAATCTATTATTGGTGACTCTGTAAATATTTCATTGATAAGAAATAATAAGAGTGAAGAAAAACTTATAATCTCGAGGGTCATAATTATGCGTGAATTCCATTCTAAAGTTTGTCCCTCATTCAGTACGTAAAGTAATGTTCCAAGAAATATTCCTATAAATATAAATCCTACATAATCAAATTTATGCATATATTTTTTTATAGGTATATCGTTGTCTAAAATTGCAACGGTTAACAGCAATAAAATAAATCCTACCGGAATATTTATGTAAAATATCATTCTCCAATCTACATAGTCAACGAAATATCCGCCTAGTAATGGTCCTATGGCAGGCGCCATCATAATTCCGATAGTCCAAATGCCCATAGCCTTACCTCTTTCGTTAGGTTCAAAATATTTTGCAAGAAGATTTAAAGAAATAGGTATGAGTCCTGCACCGCCTATTGCCTGTATTACCCTGAAAAGGACTAAAAATTTAAAAGAAGGAGCCATGCCGCATAGAGCTGAACCTAAAAGAAAAAATAGAATAGAAACTATAAACGGTATTTTTAATCCGTATTTCTTGCTTGTATAGGTAGTAAGAAGAATAATGATAGAGTATGTTATGGTATAGGCAATCATTACCCATTCAATGTTGGTCGCATTTTCTCCATAATGAGACATCATTTTCGGAAGTGCGACGGTAACTATATTAATATCTAAAATCGCCATAAAGGAGGCAACTACCGATATTATTAAAATATACCATTTATAGTACTTGCTTTTGCCCATTATTTATTAATTTGTTGACGTAATAAAGCATGCACTTTTACCGGCAAAAATATTAATCGGGAATATTGCGCAATAGCAGTATAATGTAATTAAGAAACTTATTTACGTTTGAATATTAGCGTTAATAGAAGTTATGAGTAGTAACACTAATGCTGCTCTTCATTTGTTTTATCATTGCGCAATATTATAATTATATGCTTAAAAATTTTTATTGCCGGAAAAGAATAAAAGACGAAAAAAGAATAAAATAACCCACGGCGTTAATAATTTTTCAATAAGAAATTATTTTTGACCTAAGGTTTATTTGACTTTTATTGTTAATTTTATTATTTAATTTTATTTATTAAATGTAATTCAATTTACTTAATAATAAATTGCATGGTTAAATGCATATTTAATATTTATAAGATATTGTTAATTAAATCATCGCCTATACCGAAGCCAGCTCCCATTTCGATAGCAGAACCAAAACTGCTGCCTAAGAGAGAACTGAAGAATCCCTTTTTTTTCTGAGGAGCCTGCTGTTGCTGTTGCTGCTGCTGCTGCTGCTGATATTCGCTTTGTTGTTGAGGCATCTGTTGATTTTGATACATATAGGCGTTTTGCTGATTACTTGAAACATCTTGGGTCTGAGGTAAATTACTATGCAAAGTTTGAAGAAAAGAAACCATCTGATTTTGTTCGCTTTGGACCGCAACAGCAATTTCTTTAAGATCTAATATCCATTCTTTTGCATTTTCATTACCTGCGTCTCTTGCCTGTTTTAATTTTAATGCAAGGTCATTAATAGTTTGCTCTACACCTTCTGTCGCACTTTGCAATTTTTGGTATTCCTGATCGATAATAGAAGTATCCATTTTTAATGTCTCCTTTTTAATTGTTATTAATTGTTTTAAGAAATTTTAATGTATAAATTAGGATATTATTGTATTTTTTAGGTTATTTATTATTATAATGGTATCGGGTAAAACTCGGTAAACATACAAACGCAGAAACATACAAACATACAAACATACAAACGCAAAAACATATAAACATTGATATTGTTACTGCATAACACATATATAATAAACACATATATAATATATACCTATATATTTATACACCTAAATTTAAAAATAGTCAAAAAAAACTATAAATTCTGCTAATAACTATTAAATAAAATGTCTATGACTAAATAACCTTCATTTTGTCTTCGAGCCACCATAAGCGGCTATAAACCAAAGCCTTGACTAACAATAATAGTAAAATAGCTTTTAATTTATCTATTCTTTAACCAAAAAGAATAAAAAACTGGACCTGCTACAATTTAATAGACACTCGGTTAAGGGTATTATAAAATAAAAAATAAAGAAAGAAATAAAATAAAGTATCCTTAACTTAGAGTGTAAAAAAATGTTGCAATTCCAATTTTGATATGGTAGTAAAAATATGTTATTTCTATACATATTTATATATTTTTTGTGCCTATGTTTGTCAAGCGGAAAATTGGGGGAAGTTCTTATTTACTGCGTCTTTAACTGGTGCCCCCGACCGGAATCGAACCGATGACCAAAGGTTTAGGAAACCTCTGCTCTATCCTACTGAGCTACGGGGGCTCAAAATCTATATAACATTATATTCTATTTACGCTGCAAATTTCAAGATGATAAAGTGTAATTGGAAACATAAGAGTGTAAATTTTTACTAATTGTCATATCATATATATATGGATAAGATAATCTTTTTTACTAATATTATGGAGTGGATGAGGAAATGCTGGAAGCTGGAAGGCAGTTAAAACATTTTTTAAATCAACTCAAAAGAGTTTAACTGCGATGTTTTCAAGGTGGTGCCGAGAGGCGGAATCGAACCGTCGACACGAGGATTTTCAGTTGTATGTCTTATTATGTAAGTATTTGTTTTTACGATGTTTTTAAATGATTTCATTTGAATGTAGGTCATAGTGTAGTTATATATTTTTGATTAATGTTTTATTTTTTATAAGATTTGATTTTAATTCTTTCAATATACTTTTTTAAATCATAAAAGTCAAATAATATCTTCCCATTGAGTTTAATAAATGGAATTTCACGGTTACCTACCATATTATAAAGAGTAGATCTTTTAATTCGTAAAATTTCTGTTGCTTCTTTTACGGTTAAAAGTTTTAGGCCTATTTTTTCCTTTTTAAGATCTTGAACTTCGGAAAAAAGAGTCCTGATTAAGTTTTTAATTTCACCAGGTTCTAATTCTTCATTCTTGATATTATTTATTAGTTCCATTTTGAGTTATTAAAGTATCATTTAATTAGTTTAAATTTCTTTTTAATAAATTCTATTACTTGACAAATCTAAACGCCTTAAAACGCATTCTATAAAGTTTTAGTCGGCTGCTTAAAATCAGTCGGATTAATAGTAGTATGTTTTTTATGCTCTGCAGCTTCGCTTTTAATCATTTTAGTAATTTTTGAAACTCCGCTCGCTCCGGCACTTATTCCGCCGCCGGCAACACTTGCAGCAGCGCTTAGTCCGCTGGGAGCAACACTTGCAGCAGCGCTTAGTCCGCCTGTTGCTAAACTTACTCCGCCGTATGCCAGTGCAGCGCCGCCGGCCATAACCATGCCTGCATCCATTCCGCTGCCTTCGCCTGATCCGTTCATGCTATTAGCAACAAGACTCGGTCCTTTTGCAACAAAAAAAGCTACAAGAAGTGAAAGAAACAATAAAGATAATAATGCAATATTTAGAATTTGAAATTGATTTTTAACCGTTCCTATGTTAGTTGCTATATCCCCCATTACAACCGCTTCGTATAAAATAGTAACATTAAAAAAATAAATAATGACAATAATTGTAAATAATCTTATTCCCATATTTATTAACGATTTAACATAATTTTTAGGGATATAATCTGTGTAAGATAACATTGCAAATGCTAATGAAATTGCTCCTAAACTCATTTGTATTATAATTTCTAACTGTATAATGAAATATTGAATTATTATAAATATCACAAGAAGAGATATTATTACCAAAATGGCATATACTAAAACATAATCCCCCATTACCTGACCAACATTAGTCCAGCTCTTAGCCATAACCGTTATCGTATTAAATGTATTCATCCATATCAAGCCTAACTGCCCCCATGAAAAAAGCGGATTGCCCATTTCTACATTTGGATTTCCCATTGAGCTGACAAGCTGTCCGCCTACCGCCTGCCCAAAACTTACAAAACTTCCGAAAACAAATGACATAATTTGTTGAAGATGTGTTACTACTACGCCTAGAATTAAAAATAATAAAATCTTTCTTACAAAAGTTTTTGTGAGTTTAGAAGCTTCATGATTTATCATATATTCAATAGCCATTTTTAATAGTTCAAAAGCAAATAAAGCTCCGGCGATAACCAAAGCAGCAGTAGCGATATAATTCATTATGTTAATAAGATTATTTGCGATGAAACTTATCGGTTCAAGAAATATATTATAAGAATTAGTGGTATTCGCTAAAATTGCGTTTGAGGTTGCTGTTGCTTGTGCTGTTACCCCGTCTGCAGGGATTGGCTTTGCATTTTGAAGGGCATTAGTTATAAATAATGCGCCGCTACTGGTTGCCATGATTAATTATTCTCCTTTTAATATAAATTTAAATTTGTTGGTGCCGGTGGCGGTGCAATAAATGTTGTATCTTTTTGTTGTAGTGCCGCTCCTGCTGCCTGTTGTTGTATTTGCTGTAATTCAAGCGTATGTTGAGCATTTAGATTACTATTTAATTCGTTTAACTGCTGAACTTCAAGCCCTGCTATTGAACCGCTTGCCTGAAGCGCTTGCGTTTGTCCCTGCGCATTAGAAAGATTATTTAAACTTGTGCTTAATTGTGTTTGTATATTACCGTTTAACCCGTTTGAACTATCCTGCGCATTATAGTTTTGCAGCTGTCCTTGAATTTCTCCGGAGAAATTAGACTGCATTTGAGAAAGTGTTTGCGCGAACTGGCTTGGAGTTGAAGCGCTGGTTAAACTATCATATGCGGCAATACTTGCATGAGCCGTTGCTTCTAATGCGCTTATCTGTCCTGCTAATTGTGAAACACCTTGAATATTGCTTGCCAAAGAAGTTATGGCCGAGGCGGGATTACTCGCAAGCATTTGCGCCTGAGCTTTTAATTGTGCCGCTTCCGCAGCATATTGCAAGCCCTGCTTGGCATATTGTTCTATCTGTTGGACAAATGCTTCTGCGTGCGATATATCATTGTTAGGACTGCCAAGATATACGGCATTAGAATTTTTAATCACTCCAAAACTGACAAAAGCAAAAACAAATACTATTAAAAATAATTTTTTCATCATACACCTCTAAAATTATTAATTAATTTTTTTCCATTCTTCATAAAAGTTTTCTTTAATTTCTCTTGCTTGGTTAATATATTTCATATCGGACCTGAAAAACTTCAAAGTAAACGAATCAAGCGCAAGATTCATAATTCTTTTGCCGTTTGGGCTTAAATAAAAATAATCTTTCTTTTTTTGCAAATCGGAAATAATTTGTATATGTCCTTCGGATAAACCTAATTTTTGATAAAGAGGTTTGGAAGTCTCATTTTTAGCTTCAATGTTAGGCAAAAGAATTTTTGTAAAACAGTTTTCAATAATAACATCGGAAATAGACGAGTTCATTACATCTGTAAGAGACTGCGTTGCAAATACAACAGCAGTATTAAGCTTTCTTAATACTTTAAGCCATTCTCTTATTTTCTCTTTAAACATATCGTTTTTAAGCATAGACCATGCTTCGTCTAAAATAATTAAAGTAGGATCTCCGGTTAAATTATTTTCAATCCAGTGGAAAAGATATAAAAGAACCGAATTTAAAACTTTTTCGTTTAAATTCATAAGGTGCGTCGTCTCAAAGACTGTAAAATAACTTCCTTGCAGGTTTTCTTCATCTGCGTCTAAGAGATCGCCCATTGTTCCTGCAGCGGTATAATATTTAAGCGCTTCTCTTATCTCGTTGTTTTGTATTCTATTAACTAAAGCGCTTATAGACGGAATACGGTTTTCTAAAGCAAAACTATTTAAAGCGTCATAGATTAAATTAGTTTTAGCACTGTCAATCGCAACGCCCTGCATTTTACATAATATAGCGGTATAATCGGCTGCCCAGGTAAGTTCGTTTTTGCCGTTTAATATAAATTTGAATGGGGTTAAATTTAGCTTCTGCGTTGGCCCCATAATATCAATATGAGAACCGTTTACGCCTCTTGTGATAATATAAGACGAATATCCTTTGTCAAAATAATATACTGAAGCGTTTTTATAGCGCAAAAACTGAATAGCAAGTAAATCAAGCAGAGTTGATTTGCCTGAACCCGTAGGCCCGAAAATAGCCGTGTGTCCGATGTCGTCAACATGCAAATTAAAATAAAACGGAGTAGTGGCGTCGGAGTTGACAACCATAAGAGCGGGACTATTTTTAGGATATAAATTATTAGGATTTGTTTTAGAGCCTGAATAATAAGAAAACAAAGGCATCATGCAGGCTAAATTAAGTGTGTTTATCATAGGACGGCGGACATTATAATAAAGAGCGCCTGGAAGACTGCCGAAATAGGAATCGGCGGCGTTAATCGTCTCTTCCTGGGTATAGAAGCCCATATTGTTAAAATACTTCTTAAAAGCTATTACGTTATGTTCTATAAATTCTTCGTTATCGTCGTATAAAACTATTACGGAAGTATAAAAACCGTATTTCACGGAACCCATATTCGCTTCTAAAATGGCGTTTTCCGCATCGGCCATGTGGACTAATGCATCTTTATTCTTATAATTTACTGTTTCTTGTCCGCCTTTTTTTACCGCATTAATAATTAAACTCGCAACATTATCTTTTTTATCAAACCAGCCGGTTCTAATTTTTACTAAGGCGGTCTGTCCTTCTCGTTCGTCAAGAGCGATAAACCTATTAGACCAGCGAAAACTCACTGGAACTTTATTTAAAAACCCGAATATATCAGGAAATACGCTGTCAGGCAAACCCGTTACGGATATTGCTCTGATATGTTTCTTTCCGATTTTTGGTTTAAATCCAGCGATAAAATCTTCAGTGGCTAAAACACTGTCAAGATAAGAATACTCTTTAAATTTTAAAGACGGATGGTATTCGCCGGTTATGCAGTAATGAATATACGATAACTGCTCGGTATGAGATAATTTCTTTATAGAAATAATAGAAGAAAGCATACTGACAACATCATCTATAAATCTTTTATATTCATTTAAAACCTTATCTACTCCTTTTTTTGATATATTATCTTCAATAAGCAGAGCTTTCATTTTATCGTGTTTATCTTCAGGGATAGTGTAAACAAAATTAATAAAATACCTTGAAGAATAATGAACTTCCGTTAAAAAAGCGTTTTTTCTTCTGTCGTCGATATCTTGAGCTAAGGGACAGGGAAATTTCTGGTCTTCTAAATACTCGTATATCGGAAACCGCATAGTATCCTGAAAAATAGAATATCCGGAGCCGAGTTTCATTAAACTTCTATTTATAGTTGCGGTAATAGAGTCTTTATCGGAGTCGGTAATAGTCTCGGGATCTTCGCCGATATATTCATAAGACATAATAAAAGACCCGTCTTTCAATAAAATAACTCCGTCGTCAACCATATCGGCATACGGCAGTTTATCCGCCAAAGACGCTTCAGTTCTTCTAAATTCATTTAAATTAATCATTTTTCACCTTCCATGTTTGTCTATAATTTGAAAAGACATTGCTGTTTGAAATATAATATTTGCTATGTTTTTTAAATTTAAAAAACATAGCAAAGAATTGAGGTTCTTTTGCGTTTATTTTGCCTATTATTTTATGAATTATAACCATAACCGCAAAAATGATTATGAAAGATAAAAGGCTCCTGAAAATTAACATTAGAAGCCCGCATACAAGAGTATTTATTAAAACAGGCGCCTTTTCACCTCCTAAAAATAAAAACGGTTTAACTAACGACTGATGAACTTGAACTTCCATAATACCTCCTATAGTGGACACTAAAATTAATTTAACCTGTCAACTCCGTCAACTTTTGATATTACATATTTGCCGAAAGGCGAATTAATTTCCGACGCTTCGGATATATTTAATTTCATTTGTTCTAAATAGCAGCTTTCAAACAAACAATATATATCATATTGTTTGTTTGAAAGCTCTTGCACTGTTTTATGCAGTATATCTAAATCTTTAACATAAATTTTTGTAAAGTCTTTTAAACCGTTAATCTTAACGACATCAAAATCATACATAAAAAAAGTAAAAATAATTAAATATTTTTTCATTCTAAGCCTGAAATAAATCTGATTTATCATACATCCATTTAGCGACTCTTATTTTATTGCCTTCTCTTTTAATTGCGCTTTTTGCGAACCATTCCCCCTCGCCTTGATTATTTTTAATTAGACAGCCTTTGTCGGTTTCATGTTCAACCTCGTAAATACCTTCAGGAAGTTCAATATACTCGGTATTTTTTTCATCCAGTTTAAATTTAGCCATTTTTTATCCTCCTAAGTGGGAACACTGTTCCCACTTTTAAATATTAATTTTATTTATTCAAATGCGCCGCAATATGAGCATGGACATAAACCGTCGTATTAGCAGTATGGGATAAAATCATAGCTCCGGAAGTTGACACAGTTGTTGCGCTATGAGAAACAATACCGGCCATAACGGCACCCAATACGCCCGTAACTACACCTATTCCTAAACCGTCTTTAACAAGCTTGCCGTGTTCATGTGAAAACATATAACTTCCGCCGGCGATAACGAGTGAAACTCCCGCAACGCCGAAAAGAATATACTCTGCATCCGTTGCATATCCTGCAATCTTTCCTCCAACGCCGCTTATTGCCGAACCAATGCCTCCGGAACTTGAGGTCGGTATTGCAGTTGAAGCAAATGATTTTGACGGATCTACAACGACTGCGACTGCAAGCAAAAATAACGCAATCTGAAACTTGTTTTTGTTCAAAAAAGAAATTACTTTGTTTAATTTCATTGTTTTGTCCTCCTTAATTAGTTTGATTATTTAAAAATACTACATTATTTGAAAACTGCTCGTCTTTATAAACATCTTCAATGATGAAATTAAGACCGTCATAATCTTGAACGAATTGAATATTAGTTACTTTTCTTCCCTGAGATGTTTTCTGAATAAATATAACCATATCAACCGCTCTTGAAATAAGTTTCTGCTGATTTAAAACCCCCGCTTCTTCTACTAATGAATTTAATCTCCATAAAGCGTCTTCGCAGGAATTTGCATGCAAAGTAGCAACACCGCCGGGATGTCCAGTATTCCAAGCCTTTAAAAGCGCATGCGCCGATTTGTCTCTCACCTCCCCTACAATTATTCTGTCCGGTCTAAGCCTCATCGTTGCTTTAAGAAGACCTACCATGTCAACTTTTAAAGATGTCCTTAAGCCTAACCAGTTAGGATTGTTAATTTGAAGCTCGTTCGTGTCTTCAATCGTAATTAGTCGGTCATCTTTAGGAATTTCAAGCATAACGGCATTTGTAAGAGTAGTTTTGCCGGAGCCTGTAGAACCTGCAATCAATATATTTTTCTTTCCCAAAACAGCATTAACAATAATTTCTTTTTGTTCGGAAGTTATAATGTTATGTTTAACATAAGAATTAAGATCAAATATTGAGCTTGTAAATTTTCTTAAACAAAATGACGGGCTTGATACGACAGGCGGAATAAGAGCTTCAAAGCGTCCGCCTAAAGGAAACTCCCCTTCTAAAATAGGATTGTCCGAATGGGTTTCATGGGATAAAATACCGGATACATCCATTATTATATTGTAAGCTTGAATTTTATTAACAGTGCCTGCCTGATACATACCGTCCACGCCGTCATACCAAAGAGTGCCGCAGTGGTTTAAAATAATTTCAAATATTTTAGGATCTTCAAGACCTTTAATTATTTCAGGAGTAAGGTCCATTTTAAGACCGGCTAAAAGTTTTTGATACTCTAATTCATCGCGCATTTTTTACCTCAATTTTAAACTAATAATATAAATACATAAGCCGAATACGGCTAAGCTCAACAAAGCAATTCTGAAAGAATTATATTTTCCGATTTTAAAGCTGAACGACTTATATAATTCTTTATTAAATCTATAAAAAGGCACGCCGCTTACGGTGACTGAATCTTCTAAAATATGGGCAAATATGCCGAAAAAGAAGCAAGAGATTAAAAATAATGTAATAAAAATATAATTAATGTTGAAAAAATAATACAAAACAAATGCAAAAGCCAAAAACAATGAATATGCTATAAGCCATATTTTGTAATAGTGGGTAATGCCTCTGTGTCCTTTAACATTTATATAATTCATCGGAGAAAAACCCTCGCCGAATATATGAACGTCAATATCAGGGAAAGTAGAACCGATATAAGACGAAAGCGCTCCTGAAAAATAATAAAAGAGCGTTAAATTATTTAATTGTTTAATAATATAAGCCATTATTAAAGAATATAACGATATCGTAACTAATCTATGTTCCCAATATTTCATAAGTTTTTACCTAAATACAGAGCTTTATATTGAATATTTTTCACATATCCCCAATACCTTGAATCGTAAGATAAAGGGTTATAGGTTGAAATTAAAAAATAACCGGCAACTTTATATTTTCCATACGGAAAATGTTTTATAGGAACATTTTCCGGCCTGGGCGATCTTAATAGCACATGATATTTTGTGAAATGATTATTAACTTTAATGCCGTTTGCAGATAAAATAACGGTTTGAAATGGTAAAGATGTTAAGCGTTTAATAACATATATAGTATTATCAGGGCAGGAAAACTTATATTTAGCGCTATGATAAATATAAGTTCTTTTAATGCCCTGCAGAGATTCGCTATTTAGCGGAACACAAGCCAGGACGGTATCCCCTATTTTTAAACTAACAGGAGGGTATAGGAGATACCAGCCTTCTGGCATGGAGGCGGTGTAGTTATATGTCAAGCCTACGGGGATATTAACCGCAAAAGGCGTCATATATATAAAAATTATTATAAGTTTAATTATTTTCATAATATTTAAATAAAATAATTATTTATAATTTTATTAGTGGGAACAGTGTTCCCACTTTTATTGTTAAATTTCAAAATTCCCCCTCGCATTTGTTTTATTTATTCAAAGCTTTCCAGACATTAAAAGCGTATTTCTTGTCTCCGTAAAAACTCCCTGAGTTATAAGCTTCTAATGTCCGAAATAAAGCGGCATGAGTATTGCCGAACTTCAAAACCGCTTTATTATAATCTTTATATAAAATATAAGATCCGACATAAATGTTATAACAGGGGTTAAAAACCCTCATTAATGAAATATTAAATTTAGAAACATTAACGCTGTTGATTTGAGCTAATCCCATATCAATATTATGTCCTGAATTGATTAAATACCGAGCCTTACTTACGGCAGATAGTTTATCGCTGAAAATATAACTTTTATTTACCGTATTGTCATGAATAGCATAAGGTTTTCCGCCTGACTCCACATAAGCTATTTTTTCCATAGTAACAGGGCTTGCAAAAGCGGAACAGGTATGCCAGAACCCCGCATAAGCTTTAGGAACTAAAAAAAATATAAACCAGAAAAATAATATATATTTCATTAATTCACAACTCCTGTTGAATTTTATTAATTTTATGTTCTATAAAAATAAACAAGCATTTAAAAGTATTAATCTTTTATCAAATTGCCTAATTTTGATACGGCTTCTTAAACAGCATATTTTTAGTAACAACGATATTAAAAGTAAATCCAGGTCTAATTTCCAAAGTCGGAGCAAGGTTCATTTGATGACTAAGAATTTGCGTTGACATATTGCCTAAATTTGATGACAACGAAGAAGCAAAAGATTGAGCCGGAGTAGGATACATGTTATATGCACCGCCACCGGCCGCTTGGGTAATTCCAAATTCAATTAAAGTTAAAAGCCCAACGCTTTTTGCCATAGACCAAAAATGAGTATCCACTATATCCTGCATACCGGCGTAGCCTCTATGCGAGACTCCTTCAAAACCCGGAAGCTGTAATTCTTTGCCATTTGGATAAATAATCAAAGTAAAGGCTAATAGAACCCTTGTTTGAGTAGCTCCTATCGCAGAACTATACTGTCCTATTAAAGTAGATCCTGCAGGGATTAATACATATTTTAAATCGTGAGAATAAACATTTGAGTTTACAATTGCCGTAATCGGTCCTGGAAGTTGAGAATTAACTCCTGTTTCTAAAGTAGCGGGAATTAAAGTCCCTGGAGTAATCACAAAAGGCTTTTTAAACTTAAATGAATGATAAGAAGATACAAGAGCTATGATAGATTGATTTTTAGCTCTATTTTTTAAAAAGTTTTTGTTTTTTTGATTTATAGATTCAGGAGTCTTTTTCCCACCCGGAATATTAGGATGAGCCATTCCTTTTAAAATGCTTTCCTGTAAAGCCAAAGCAGGATTGACAGCTTTAGTTATACTTGACGCAGATGAAGAATTGCTTATAACGACAATTCCTGAAGAATTTGCGGCGTTAGGATTAAAACCGTTTTTTACAGGAATAGAGGGAACTATTTTTCCGTTTATTTTAGAAAACGCAGGCTTTTTAATGTTTTTATTTGGAGTTAATCCTGCAAAGGATTTATTTATTTTATTATTAGATTTAATTTTATATAAATTAATTATAGAACTGGAATTTGCGTTATTCTGCGAAACAACGGCTTTTGAAACCGCAAGCTTTTTAGCGGGTTTGCCGCTAAAAATAGATAAAATATTTATTTGAGAAGCAAAATAAATGATAAAGAACAAAATAACCGCCAAAATAATTCCGACGACCATAACTTCTTTTTTAATGCCTATGTAAGGCACTTTGGAGTTTGGCTCATTATTTTTATTTGGCTTTTCAGCCTTAACTGTATCTTGACTGTCGGTATTATTTTGATTATCAAGACTATCCTGCTGAATATCAGGATTTTGTTTCTTATATCTATTTATAAACTTATTGAATATTCCCATTTTTACCACCAGATATAATTAGGTTTATGTTTGTAATATATTTTTACTTCTCTTTTTGTGTTTTTGGTTCTTGAAATTAAAATAATTGTTTTTGGAACATTGCGTAAAATGTAATAACCGTTTTTATAAAGGAAATTAACTAAATAATTTTTATGATCTATTCTTGTAAAGATTGCAGGATGAGGCACCCCGTGAAGATTACCTATTTTGATAAATGTTTCTTTACCGTTGTTAAATATTCTTGAAATTTTATATCCGTGTCCAGTTGTAAAATAATCAAAGTTTAAGTCCTTAAAAGTAAAATGCTTTTTAGGAAACGCTATTTCGCTATGAACGGCTTTTATAGTGTTTTTATATCTTTGAATGAAAAGACCTGGATAATAAAAACCTACAATGGGGATAAATCTATGTTTAGTAGATATTAAAGTAAAATAATATATTCTTTTTGCAGTTGTAACGATAAGGCTTGTTCTTAAATAAAGATGAGTGGGTTTAACGATTAGATAATCCCCGTTATCATTAGATACCTTAGCAACGGTAAAATCTAAAGAATTACCTAAAGCAACAGAATTGATTTTTGTTCCGGAAGGAAATTTAATCAAAGACAATCTTCTAATGCGGATAAACACGACAGGATTAATAATATTATACGGATATAATATCTCTCCGTCAGACTTAACAAGAAGCGGATATTTGCCGTGAGGGTAATGGGACAAAATATATTGCATTACATTATGTAAATTTTCTATTTTTAAATAATGTGAAGGCTTTTTGTAAACATACTTGAAAGACTTTAAGCCTTTATATTTAGCGTTTGGAACTTTTGCAAGCCCTACAAGAGGCTTTTTTACCTGTTTCGGCATAAGGTTTACGCTTTTAACAGGGGGAATATTATTAGCGTAAACATTGGAAACGTTAAAAGCAAATGACATAAAAAATATTGACATAAAAAATATTTTTAAAATGTTTATCATAATTTTTCTCCGGTTAATTTCCAATTAATTAAGCTTTTGTATATGTGAAATATTTAAAATAAATCCCTAAAGGATTAATGCCTGCAACTTTTAGAGTAGTAGGCGGAATTACCGCCACCCCGACTAAACCTATATAATTTGCTTCCGATAAAGTATTGCCGTGGGGACCTAATTCTAAGACGGAAAAACTGACCCTGTATGAACTTAAAGATCCTTTCTGCAGAATATAATGCACTTTGACTAATCTGATATGGGACTCCAAAAAGGGATTGTGAATTTTGAGATAGCGAATAACGACTGTTTTTGCAGCAGGCAGACTCATTGTTAATATTTTATTCAGTCTTTGCTTCGTGGCAATTCTTGAAGCGACATTGCTAAAAGTATAATCAATATACTGATTAATGTAATACCTGATAGTTAAAGGCGAAAGACCGGCATTAGCAGTCAAGGGACGCAATAACTTAATATCCCTCATATTGCCTGCATTATTGACATATACGACATACGGAACGACATGGGTTCTGACAGCTTGAGTATAAAAGCCGATACCCATAATAATTGCAAGGCAAATTGATAAAACGGCAACTAAACGCCAATTTTTAGCCTGATTAATATAAGTTCCGTATCTTTCCATCCATTCTTTTCTTGCTTCTAAATATGCCACTTTTTATCCTCCTAAGTGGGAACAGTGTTCCCACTTTTAAATATTAGAAATTAAAATAAATAACTGAAACCGATACTGATAAAGCCTGTTGATATTTTTTGAGTATAATTTTGTATTAAAGGAATAGATGAGCTTGAATATTCATAATTTGCGTATTTATAGCTTATAAAAGCGTAAGTGTGATGAGTAATAAAATAAGCAGCTTTTAATTTTAAATTGTAAATAGGTTTATTACCTAATGACTCGCTGTAAGAATTATTTAAAATGTTTCCGTGAGTTCTAAACATAAGCCCATAAGCGCCGGATAATTCCAAAATGATTTTTGGATATAGGGGCTTTTCTATCTTTAAGCCGATTAAAGCAAAATCATTCGTAAAATGATTAAAGGAAAGCCCTATTTGGTTATAACCGATGTTCATGTAAGGAATAAAACCTGTATAGGCTTGCGTATGCTTGGCAACGGAAAATAAATAGCCTAATTCATAACCAAAATTCATATTGGAAGCATTTTCAGAATAATTTTCGGATGATAAAGAGCCAAAACCGTCGTTAAAGTAAATTTTATTAAATATTTTGTAATACATAAGTTTTGCGGATAAACCGAAACCGTTAATATAACCGCTCTTAGCAATTGAAGAAAATTGTGATATATCGGTATTACCGCCTAACTTCTGAATATTGTATTTAAAAGTTAATGCGTTGTTATACATAGACAGGGGAGTTACTGCAAAAGCTGGAGTAACTGAAAAAGAGAATAAAAAAAAATAAATAATGATAATGGTAAATGTTAATAATTTTTTCATAAATCCTCCGTATTGATATTTTTATTCGGGTAAAGTAAATCAACAGCTTTTATTTCTCCATGTGTGTATACTTCTATTCTTAGAGCAAGTTTAGGTGAAGGGATACTTCGAAATCCCCAAATATTATATATGTGCGCTTCAGTAATATTTAAATGTAGAGCTAACCGTCTACTTGTAATATTGTTTTCAATACAATATTTTTTGAGTATATGTATATTCATAATTTATAAAATACAACTTTAATAAACATAAGTCAAGTTATTTTTCAACTTTAATTTAATGAAATTATTTAAACCTTTACTTATAATGAATTTAAATAATTTTTTTATACTTTGTTTTTAAATTGTATTTTTATAAATAAAATAATTTTTAGGAGCTTGCCAATGTTTATTTGCAAATACAGGCGAGGGGAAATTTAAAGAATGGTTGGATAAGTTTATCCGAAATAGTAGAACAGTTTTCTTTAATAACAAAATCAAAAATTTCAAGTCCTTTTAGGTGTATGCCTATAAAATTTTATAAAACAATAGGCTGGGAAGGTGGTATATGTCAAAAGAAGCTAAAAATAAAAATATCAAATTACTAAAATCGCTTGGTGAAAAAATAAGAAATAAACGCATAGAACTTAAACTTTCGCAAGGAAATATTGCTGATTTACTTGATGTTAGTTATACGCAAATTTATCATTATGAAATTGGTAGGTCAGAAATTCCTATAACAAATCTTCTTAAGCTTTGCGAATTTTTTAATGTAGATATTGATTATTTTGTTAGCGATATTAAGAAGGAAAAACAAAATGAATCTTCCGTGGCTAAATATTCAGAAAACCCTGAGCTGGAAAAAGAAATTATGATGTTGAAGGAAATATATAATTACAATGATGAAGACTTAATATACATTGCAAAGAATAATATTGAATTAGCTTATGGATTGTTAAAAAAACAGAGGAAGCAAAAAGGAGATACAAGATCTGCTAAAAAAAAGGTGGCTAAGAATAATTAAATTTGAAAATTAATTAATATAATATAAAATAATAATTTAAATGTCAATATTTAAGAGAAAATTATTATGGCGGGTTTCCATAAGGGCACTCCTGACAGTTCTGTTATAAAAGAGCAGTTAGAAATATTAAAAAATACTTTGGAGATATCAAAAAAGACTCATCATTTGTCTTGGGCAATTCTGATAGTATCTATTTTTATTTTAATAATGACTATAATTGGGGCAATAATTGATTTAGGTTTAATAAAGTAATAAAAAATTTTAATTCAGTAATAAGGAAAATATAAATAGGATAATCTAAAATGCCAGATAATAATAAAGAAAATATTGCAAATGTGCCTGCTCCGACTGGCATTGAAGAAAGTTTAAAACCAATAATGGATACTATCATGCCGTTTGCTCAGATACTATCCGAAAATTAAACCGTTACTCAAAACAAGCAAATAGAAACTCAAGTCGCCATTCAGATGAAACAAATAGAGGAAAATGCAAAAATATACAACAAAAATATGGAATATAATCACTTACGATTTAAACATACAATTTATATAGCTCTATCTATTTTTATGCTTATCTTTACTTTAGTATTTGGATTAATTTTTTATAAAAATGATACTGCCGCAGGTATCCAAATATTATATTATGCAGGAGTGTTTGGAGCCGGTATTTTTAGTGGAGTCGGAGCAAAATCGGCAATTGACAAAAAAAATAAATCAGGAGATATTTAATGCAATTAGAAGAATTTATAAAAAAATTTAAGGTATTTAAAATGCATTTTAAAGATTTTTATCTTAATAATTGAAAATTTATGCTTTTAAAATTATCAATAAACATAAAATATAATCCTTATTGATTTTTAGAAATATATGATACAATAAGCAAGAAATAAATAATATGCTAATTTATTTGCAAAATCAAGTAATAAAATCAAACCTAAAAAATTTACATAA
This sequence comes from bacterium, assembly GCA_021809845.1. Classification (GTDB taxonomy): domain Bacteria; phylum SZUA-79; class SZUA-79; order Acidulodesulfobacterales; family Acidulodesulfobacteraceae; genus Acididesulfobacter. The sequence continues at coordinate 45,578 of JAJZJW010000005.1, forward strand.
GATTTTTACATAAATTTTACAACCACAAAAAAGTAATTATATTTTTTAATTAATTTTGGAAATCATAGATGGCTTTAAATCAAACTATTCAAGAATCAATTGAACAACAGATTAACCATATAGCTAACTCATATACTGGTATTTATGGGATGCATAAATATTGGTCCAAAAAACCTTATTGTCTTTTAAATTAAACTCATAAGGCGCTAAAAATTTTCTTGGCATAAAGATACCTCTTTATTTTGTTAAACTAATTATCTAATATGTATGTAGTAAAATTCTTCCAAAATACTTTAAATATTTATATAAGTGTATATTTAACAGGCGTTCCAATATAAGTAATATAAAGAAATTTTCTATTGGTAAAATCTTGGGCTGATGTGCTTATTTTAACCCCTATAACGGCGTTAGCTTCTTCAGGTATGAATATGGAATTTAAAAAGTTATCAATTGACTCTTGTTCTTCATATCTTTTAGGAATAATACCTTGATTGGAAATTTCTACTGTTGCAGTGTATTGAACTATACGCCAAAATTTTTCAATAATATGAGGCATTGGAATCTGGTTAGTTGTAAAAGCATCAATATTTCGTGCCATAATACCCTCCAAGTTTAGATAAAAAATTATTTTATTTATTATTTATTCAAATATTATAATTAAATTTAAACCTTGCTTATTAATCATTAATAAGATTTCCCATAAACCAATATAGGAGTTGAGGTATAATCATTTATCTCATAAACTTGCAAATTGCTACCTGTGAAATTTGATACTGCAAATGCTTCAAAACCGTTTCCGCAGGCAACATCAGGATTTGACGGAAATTTTGGAATAGATGTAAGTTTATGCGGAGCTTGAGTGCTTGCTTTAGGTAGTGCTTTAACAAAATAATAGAAGTATAATTTTCCCATTGGCGCAAACCCCATATTAACAAAACCTCCTTTAACCAGAGTTCCTGAATTAGTTTCTAATATTCCTGTTTTATTATTAGTCAATCCCGAACATTTAAACGGAGCGGCTGCAACATAATTGGATACTTTTATTCCGGGCTTATAAAAATTATGCGCTTGCGTAGTTGCATCAGGAGAGACTGCTGCCCCTCTGTCGGATAAATAACCTGCGCTTATATACAATGAATTTATAACATTAAAAGCTGTTTCATCGGTAAATATAGCGCCAAGGTTAGTTTGCGCTTCGAAATCTATCCTTTTATATGAATAAAGCTGTTTTATACTCGGTTTATTAGAACATCCAGCTAAAGCTATAGACGTTATTGAAATTAACAAAAAAGCAAAAATAATTAGCTTTTTATTTAGTTTCATTTCTTTTCTCCGATTTTATTTTGATTTTATTAAATTATTTTATTTATAAAAATACAATTTAAAAACAAAGTATAAAAAAATTATTTAAATTCATTATAAGTAAAGGTTTAAATAATTTCATTAAATTAAAGTTGTAAATAACTTGACTTATGTTTATTAAAGTTGTATTTTATAAATTATGAATATAGGATAATTAAACTTACTACTCATAGTGGGTTATATCTCTATAGTAAATAATAACTTAAAAAATTAATAAAATATATTTTTATGGATCAAAATAATTGGAAAGATGAAATTTTAGATTTTTATCAAAAATTAGGTTTTACCCAGATTTCAAACATTTTAATAATAAATATAGGCAAACTTGGAATTAGTGGCAATGAATATTTAATTATTTCGGTAATTAAAATGTTTGCTTTTCAAAAAGATAAGTCATTTCCAAGTTTAGCAAAACTTATGAATATTACATCTCTTTCAAAACACACGATTATAGATACATTAAAATCGTTAGAAAAGAAAGGGTTTTTGAAAATTATTAAAAATTTAAACAGTAATAATTCATATAAAAGTAATACATATAGTTTAAAGCCTTTACTTGAAATAATAAAAAAAATAACGATTAATAGTATTAAAAATGAAAATATAGGGGTAGTGCAAAATTTGCACTACGGTAGTGCAGAAATTGCACCAGGGGTAGTGCAAATTTTGCACCCTAATAATAAGAATATAAATAATAAGAATACAAATACCCCCCTACCCCCCAATTTTGAAAATAAAAAATGCGAGGGGGAATTAATTTCAAATCAAAATCTTAAAACTCTAAATAAGAAATATTCAGAAAAGGAAGTAGATATCGCATATCAATTTTTAAAGTATTTAATAAAACAAGGCAAAGAAATTAAAGACCCCCTCGCATTTTTATTCACGCTTCTTAAAAATAAGACTTACGAAGATATAACAGAAATTGAAATACAACGGCAGCAAAAAGAAATAGAAGAACGCAAAAATAAATCACAGCAATATAAACAGCAAGAATTTGACGACTATTTAGACAAAAAAACTAATGACACATTTGAAGCTATGGGTCCGGATGAAATAAACGAAAAAATTAATGAAATAAAAAAGACTTTACAGTGTAGCGATCAGCTGAAAGACGGTTTTGCTATTTTACAACTAAAAGCAAAAATCAGAAAAGATTTAGAAAGTCATCTGATTAACAGCTCTTAATATTTAAATAATAAATAAAATTAATATTTAAAAGTGGGAACACTGTTCCCACTTAGGAGGATAAAAAAATGAATTGTGTAATGTCAGGCGGATATAGCGATATTAAGAAAATAAATAAATCAGATAAAATTATTCAAGCATTAGAAATAAAAGGCATTTATGAAAAAAATAATTATTTTATTATTCCTGTAAATATGGGCGAGTTTAAGCTTTATACGGTTAAATATTGTAACGATTCTGTTAGTCCTTTATTTGATAATTTGCAAGAAGCAATTAGTGTATTTTTAAAATTAACAAGTAATTAAGGAATATTAATTATGAAAATTGCAATAATAAATCAAAAAGGCGGAGTAGGTAAAACTACAACTGCAATAAATCTTTCATCAAGATTTGCAAAAATGGAATACAAGACTTTACTTATTGATTTAGATTCGCAGGCAAACGCCGCATACGGTTTAAAAATACAAGATATTAGCGAAGAAATTAAAATTGTTAATTCTAATTTTCACTTATTTTCTAAGAGCGATTTTAAAGAAGAAAATGAATTAGACAGAAGATTAAACTTAAATGCTTACGGAAGCTATGATTATATTATTTTTGACTGTCCGCCTGTTTTTGATATGCCGGCGGTTAATGCGATAAAAGCCTGCGAGTTTATAATTATACCCGTCCTTTCAGGTGACTATTATTCAATTTTAGGTTTGAAAGATATTTTTAAAACTATTCAGGGCGTAAAATCAGTGCCGTATAAAGTATTAATAACAAATGTAAATGAAAGGCTTGCAATTACAAAACATTTTTCAAAAATGGTAATTGAAAAAATCACCGAAAATAAAGTTTTTAAAAATTGGATAAGAATAGACTCTAAAATAAAAGAAGCTCCGTTTGCCGGACTCCCGATAGATTTATACGATAATAATTCAAAAGGATCAATAGATTATGGAAATTTAGCATTGGAAATTCTAAATTTAAATATTTAAAAGTGGGAACACTGTTCCCACTAAAGGAGTAAAAAATTATGGCAAAACATAAATTTGAGAACGGATTAAATCCGCTTGACGAAATTAAAGAGCGAATAAATAAAACAGAAATAAAAGGCAATATGGTAATTGATATTGAGAAAATTATTATAAAAGAGCAGCCAAGAACTACTTTTAAAGATATTGAAGAATTAAGCTCGTCAATTCAACGGTTTGGTATATTAGTGCCGTTATTAGTTGAAAGTGCAGATAACGGCTATTATAGGCTAATAGCAGGGGAAAGAAGATATAGAGCGGCAAAACAATTAGAGCTTAAAGAAATACCTGTTATTTGTGATATCGCATATAGCAAACAGGATATATTATTAATTCAAATAATAGAAAATCTTCAGAGAGCTGATTTAAGTCCTTTAGAGCTTGCTCGTTCTTTTCAAAAATTAAAAACTGATTGGCGATATTCTTCAGATGAGATAGCTAAAAAGGTCGGTAAATCCAAAAGATACGTTAATGAAATTTTAAAAATATTAGATTTACCGGTTATAGATATAGAAAAAATTGAAGCAGGAGAAGCTTATACAAACTTCACAAGAAAAAAATCAGAAAGTGAATATACGCCCTTAAAATATGCTGTAAGTTCACAAGAAATATCACAACAAGCAGAAAACGATAATATAAGCGAGGATCCCTTTTCAAAACCCGAGCAAAAAAATAAATCATCTAAAAGTGGGAACAGTGTTCCCACTAATAAAACTATAAACGAAGATGATGAAGACCAAAAACACGTTCCTGACTTTCCATGGGTAAAACAGGATGAAAGTGCTGAAGAGCAGGAACCGGATATAGAGACAGTAGAGATAAAAGAAGAAGCGGAAAAAAATTGGACCCCGCCAAGTCTAACAAAGGTAGATAACAAGGTATATAGATTAATAACTGCTTTTAACAGTAAACATTCATCAGCTCAATTAGACTATAACCCCGTGAAAAATCCAAATTTATTAATTATATCAGTTCAAGAACAAAATGAAATTATAAATGTAATCAATATTTTAGCATATTTATTGGAGAATTAACTATGAAACTAATAATCGCCGAAAAACCGTCCGTAGCAAAAGCGGTAGCTACTTTTTTAGGTTCTTCGGTTCGGCATGACGGATACTTTGAAACAAAAGATTATACGATTACATTTTGTTATGGTCATATTCTGGAGCAGTTTGGTCCAAAAGAATATCTCGGCAGACCCGTCAATATAAACGACGCTCCGTTAGTACCGGAAAAATGGCAGTTGAAAGTAAAAGAATCGGCGATGCCACAGTTTAAAATTATTAAATCCTTGCTCGGAAAAGCAGACGAAGTTATCAATCTTGGCGATCCCGACAGGGAAGGACAGTTATTAGTTGATGAGCTTATAGAATATTGTAATTATAAAGGGATTGTGAAAAGGCTTTGGTTAAACGCTTTAGATGATGAGACGATAGGCACTTCATTTAAAAACCTTGAAGATAATAATAAATACGTTAATTTTAAAAACTGCGCATTAGCAAGACAAAGATTGGATTGGCTCATCGGTTTAAACGCTTCTATCGTTGCGACTAAAAGAACCAATCAGCTATTATCTATCGGAAGAGTGCAAACGCCGACGCTATCGTTGATAGTGGAAAGAGATTTAAAAATAGAAAATTTTAAACCTCAGGATTTTTATGAAATATTCGTAGATGTAGAGCATAAAAAGCCTTTTACGGTCAAATGGATTAAGGGCGATATAAGAACCGACGAAGAAAACCGCATTACGGACAAGCAGGCGGCGGAGAAATTAGCCGGACTCGTAAAAAACACTGCCGGCAAAGTTATTAATTTCGAAAGCAAAAAAGGAACTTCTAAGTCTCCTAATCCGTATAATCTTGCAAAACTAACCAAAGACGCTTCCGATAAATATGGTTTTTCAGCGGATGCGGTGTTAAAATTAGCTCAAAGTTTGTATGAAAAGGCTTTTACGACATACCCAAGAGTTGACAGCGAATATCTGCCGGAAGAACAATTTGCCAATAGTAAAAAAATACTGATGAACTTTGATTTGCCTAAAACAATAGATTTTACTAAGAAACATCCTTCATGGAATACAAAAAAAGTTGACGCGCATCACGCGATAATACCTACCGTTAAAAAAGCGGCAGGGCTTAGTCAAGACGAACAAAACCTCTATAATTTGATAGCGAACAGATTTATTAATTTGTTTATGCCCGACCAGGAATTTATAACCAAATTAATAGAAATGGATATTAAAAACAATATATTTTCAGTTAAGAAAAAGATAATAACTAATCCCGGCTGGTCCAACGAAAAATCTCAGGATGATTTGCCGGACGTAAAAATAAATGATGTTTTAAATACGCTTAATTCCAGAATGGAATCTAAACAGACTACGCCGCCCGTTAGATTTACCGACGGAACTTTAATAACGGCTATGGCTAATATTCATAAATACACAAAAGACGATAAAGACATAGAAATATTAAAAGAAGTAAAAGGCATAGGAACAAGCGCCACGAGAGCTAATATAATAGAAACTCTCATAAAGCGGGGTTATATCGAAAGACAGAAAAAAAACCTTATTTCCATTGATTTAGGGAGAAAGCTGGTAAGCGATTTACAGGTAGCAGAAAATATTAAAATGCTGACATCGGCTCATTTGACCGCCGATATGGAAGAGGAGCTTAAATCTATAGAGAAAGGCGAAAAAACAATAGAAGAAATAATGGGGGAAGGCGTATTAACGACTAAAGAACTAACCGCAAGCCTTAAATCTTTGTCTTTTTCAATTAAAGGCATTCCGTACAATAATCCGAACGCCAAGATAATAGGCAAGTGCGGTTGCGGCGGAAACATAATAGAGTTTTCCAAAGGATATAAATGCAATAAGTGCGGAGCTATTATATGGAAGGAGTTTTCTAAAAAAAAATTATCGGTTAAAGCAGTTGTAGATTTATTAAATAAAAAATCAGTTAAATTAACCGGCTTAAAATCAAAAGCGGGGAATAAATACGATGCCGTTATACATTATGATTTTAATGCAAAAAAAATAAGTTTTGAAAACAGTAAGAGGTGAAAAATGATAATTGATAATTGGAGACTTAAATTATGGTTAGTATAAGTAAATTTACAATGGAACAGGCAGAAAGATATCTTAAATCATCTAAGGAAGAATATTATGCAAATGAAAACGCCGAATCGTTTTTTGGCGGGAAAGCAAACGAACTGGCAGGTGATGAAGTGTCTAAAGAAACATTCCATAATTTTTTAAGTAAAAATAAAGTTGCTACGATAAATTTAACTTTTTCAAATTCAAAATCTTTTTCAATATTAACAGAATTAACGCAAGATAAAGAGCTGCAGGAAAAACTTATTGAAATACACGACCAAGCAATGGCAAAAACTATGCAGTATGTAGAAGAAAATATAATTCAGACGAGGCTATTTTTTACAAATGAGGCAGGTAAAAGGGAATATGAACAGGTAAAGACAGGCAAAATAGAATATGCGGCATTCAGGCATCATTCAAGCCGTGAAAACGATCCTCAACTACATACGCATGTTACTATCGCTAATCGTGTCAAAGTGAACGGAAAAGACTATTCTATCGACGCCAGGAACATTTATAAAGAACATATTAAAATAGGTAAGATGTATAGGGCAGAGCTTATAAATGAGCTTAGGCACGCAAATATTGAAGTAAAAATAACCGATTATAAGAATTTCTTTTTTGAAATTCCAGGAGTTGACCAATCAACAATAGAGCAGTTTTCAAAACAGTCAAAAAAGATGAAGGAAGTTTATGAAGAACTTAAAGCGCAAATGCCTAACGAGCCGGACGCAAAATTAAAAGAAATGGCAAATCTCGAGTGCAGAGCTAAAAAGGATAAAACAAAAACAGTTGACGATTTGCGGGAAGACTGGCAAAAAGAATCTATACAAAAAGATATTAAACCTCAATTCAAAGAAATAAAAGTTGCTGATAATAAAAATATTCAAAATGCAATCAAAGAAGCCGGAGAAAAATTAAATGAAAATATTAGTTATTTTTCCGATATAGAATTTCGAAATGAAATCAGGCAGCAGCTTATATATGAAAATCTAAAATTTAGCGATAAAGATGTAAATAATAATTTACAGGAATTAGTTAAATCAAAAGACATCATTAAAATTTCAAATGATTTATATACGACTAAAGAAATCCGTATCGCAGAAAAAGAAATTGAGAAATATGCAAATACTTCGCACAATAAATTTAGCGGTATTTTTGAAAGCGAAGAAGCTATAAAAGAAATTGCAGCATGGGAGAATAAAGAAGGTAATTTTAAATTAACCGAAGGACAGCGTAAAACCTTAGAAGCTGCTTTAACAAGTAAAGACGGTATGATGATTTTTCAGGGCGATGCCGGGACAGGCAAGACGGCAGTCTTAAAAGCTCTAAAAGAAATAACGGAAAACAAAGGAGTAGAACTTGAAGGACTTTCTACAACAGGTAAAGCGGCAGACGAAATAGTCTCGGCTTCAAATATAAAATCCAGAACAATAGACAGTTTTTTATTATCAAAACAGCAAGATGATAATTTAAATATCAATATTAATAAAATTAATATGCCGGTGCAAAAAAGTATCACCGTACCCGAAAATGATATTAAAAAGAAAATTTATGTCGTGGACGAATCATCAATGAACGCCACTTTAAAAATCCGTGATGTAATCCGGCAGGCAGAGAAAGAAGGTGCGCAAGTAATCCTCCAGGGCGATACAAAACAGCTCGCAAGTATTCAGGCTGGCGGAATGTTTGAACGCTTGCAAAAAGATAAAAATATAACATTTTCAGAAATGAAAGAGAGTATTAGACAGAAAGATAAAAACTTAAAAACTGCGGTTAAAACAATTGCGGATGGTAAAGTTTTGCAAGGGATAAAAATGTTAGACGGACAGAATAAAATATTTGAGATAAAGGATAAGGACGTATTATACAAAACAATTACGGACGCATATATTAAAGAAAATAATAAAGATAATTTTATTTTATCGGCACAAAACAAAGACCGTTTTGTTATTAATCAGATAGTGAGAGAAAAATTAAAAGAAAATAATTCTATCGCAAAAGACGACAATAAAATAATTATCCGTGAAGGAAAAAGTATCGGCAATTATGCAAAAAAACAGGTATGGAATTATGACGAAAAAGATTTAATCGTTAAAGGAACGCATGCTTATGAAGTTAAAAAAATTGATATTGAAAATAAAACTATAACCGCATTTGATAGAGAAAAAAATAAAGAAATAGTAATGCAGGCAAATATTAAAAATGAGGTTTATTTAGAACAGCAAAAGGATTTTAGTAACGGGGATAAAATAGTATTTTTAAAAAATACCAACAGCGATGATTTAAAAGTTAAGAATGGGCAGACTGCAATTATAAATAATATTGAAAAATTAGAAAATGATAATTATAAAATTAATGCAAAGATGAATAATAAAATTATATCTTTTGAAACTAACGATTATAATTATTTCACCCACGCATATTGCATCACTTCTTATAAATCACAAGGGCAGACCGCAGAAAAAGTTTGGATATATTCCGATAAGACTACCGCGAATGAAACTTACGTTAATGTGTCTCGGGCAAAATTAAACGCAGAGATTTATACGATGAATAAAGCAACATTATTTAAAACCGCAGAAACAGAAAATAAACAAATGGATTCTATGTCTAAAGAAAAATTTGAGATAATGAGAGATTTAAGAATTGATAGAGTTTTAAAAGAACAGACAAATATAAATAAAGAGGATAAGCATATAGATAAAATAATTAATAAAGATAAAAGCAAAGATATTAAAATTAATAAGGATAAAAATATTATTAAAGATATAAGTTTATTATTATAATTTTAAATTTAAATTGGAATTTTTTTTTTAAGTTTTTTGATTATTTATAGATATAAAAATTTAAAACAAATGCAAAAACAAAGACAAAAAACAAAAGCAAAAACAGAAACAAAAGCAGGAACAGAAGCAACAGCGGAAATACTTTGACACCCTTGCACCTAATTTGCCGCAAGTGTGCTAAAAACAAAGAGATAAAATTATTAATAATTAATAATAATAGCTTTAAATGTAATAAATACAAATACTTATGATTATTAAGAATTAATAAGAAAAATTAATAATATTAATAATATAAATTTGAATTAAAAGGAGACTAAATTATGGCTAAAGAAAAAAAGATAATAACCTTAGGACTTGATGAAAAAGTTATTCAAGCATTAGAAAAGGAAAAAAATAAATCAAAATTCGTAAACGATTTATTAGTAGATTATTTTTTTAAAAAGAAAGAAACAGACAAAAACGATTTAAAGATAATTTCTGATTTTATTCAGGAGATGAAAACTTTAAACTTCAAAGCCGACGAATTATATAAATTATTATTAATAACTACCGAGCTTACGTGTATAGGAGCGCAAACAGTGAAAGGAATAAAAGATAATAATAAAATTGATCTTATGATTGCAGAAACAGAAAAATACATTTCAAAGTTTAATGAATTTAAAAATATAACAAAAGGAGACTAATGATGAAAAACAAAAACGTAAAAGCATTAACAAAAAAAATTAAGGAAATGGAAGCTGCTAAAAAAGGATTAGAAAAAGAAATGCTATCTAAGATTGGTAAAACTACATTTAATTTATGTCAAAATAATTTTGATATTGTGAAATTAAAAAATGATGTAGAGATAATTATTAAAGAATACGGATTTGAAAAAGAAGCGATAGCGGAGGAAGAAAACATTATTTTGAAACAATCAGTAAAAGATAAAAAAAGAGAGGAGAAAACAAATGAATAAATATCAAAACTTATCTATAAAAACAAATCAGGTAAAAAGTATATTTAAATATTTTATTTTCTTTTTTATCATCGGACAATTTATTTTATTTGGATATTTAATCTATAAATTAAATCAAAAACTTTTTCGTTCGCTAAAATATTATGTGTATATTAAAAAAATGGGATTTAATATAATCATTTGGAAAAACTTTTTTAAAAAGTTAAATATTCATACGCCGCTTGAATATTCTTTTTTAATTTATCTTTTATTGATTTTCATATTGATAATTTTTTATAAAAAAAGTAAAAAAAGCGATAACAATATAAATAACGAAGATGAAAAAGTAATTCGCGGGACTAAAATAGAAAACATTCAGCAATATCAAAAACAAATGCAGAATGGAGATAAATTTTGCTCAATCGGCGGAGTGATCATTGTTCAATTAAATAAATCAATAAATCAAGGATTTAAAATTATAGGTAAAGCGGGTTCGGGAAAAACACAAATTATTTCCGGAATGTTAAACGATAGCTACAAAGAAAATAATTTATATAAAAATATAAATTATAATGCGGTTATACTTGATATAAAAAATGATTACACCGGCGTTTTTTACAGACCTGATAAAGATATAATTTTTAATCCAACGGATGAAAGATGTCCAGCTTGGAATATATTTGATGAAATAGCTAATAAAGCGGATATATCGCTTGTTGCAAATACTTTAATCGGGGAAGTTACTGGAGTAGATGTAAATAAATATTGGATAGATAATGCAAGAATAGTTTTAGAAGCTATGATTTCATATTTAAAAATTACAAAACAAGGAACAAATGAAAATTTAGTTGCCCTAGCAAGACTGACGGCGGTAGAATTAGTAAAAGAGTTTACTATTAATAAAACAATAGAAGCTGAATGCAGTCTTGCAATTCCGCCTTTGACTGCAGGAGAAAAAGTCGCTCCGATTCTAATGTCGGAACTTGCAAGACATCTAAAACCTTTTAGAATATTGCCGTCAGTTCCTGACCATAAGGGAATGAAAACTTTTAATATTGAAAAAGATTTTTTAAGTCAAAAAGGAGTTAGAATATTTTTAAATTCCACGCCGAACACGGAAGATATGGTTAGACCTCTTTTAACTCTTTTTGTAGAATTATTATCAAGAAAATTCTTATCAAAAAAAGATTTTGAAAATAATACTACTTTATTTGTCCTGGACGAATTTACAAGTTTGAATAAAATGTCAGGGCTTACTAATATGCTGGATAAAGGGCGATCTAAAAATGCGATCACGATAATAGGAATGCAAGACATAGGGAAAACAAATGAAATATATGGACAAAATATATCCGAAACGATTTTAAATAATTGTTCAAACTCGGTATATTTAAGTGTTGAGCATAATAAAACAGCCGAGTTCATAAGTAATCAGATTGGAAAACAGGAAGTAGAAAGATATACGCAATCGCACAACATAGGCGGGACAAATAGCGATCAATATACAAATACACAATCAATGCAAAGAGTGGAAAAGTCTGTATTTTTACCTTCGACAATTATGGGATTTAAAAATCTTGAATGTATAGTTAAACTTGCCGAAACAGGTTATTTTCATTTTAAATTTTCATATCATAAATATGAAGATCTACAAAAACCTTTTATTGCTTCAAAAAGACTTGAGATTGTGTATGAAGATGTTGATATAAAAGTTAATGAGCTTACTAATTCACATTTAGAACAGGAAAATAAAAGCAAAGAAAATCAAGAAAATAAGAGCGAGAATGAAAATAAAAATAATGATGCAATAGATGATAAAAAAGATATGCAAAGTAAATATTTTTAAAAAATAAAATATTAATAAGTCTATATACCTTATTAATTGTCATATATAGTTAAAAAAGTTTTAGATCTATTTTGTATTTTGCTATATATAGTTATTTAGATTAAATTTATTGAATTTGTTAGTAATAAATGATATTTTAAATAAAAATTAAAGGAGATTTATATATGAAAACTAAGAAATTATTATTGGCAGTTATTGCAATATCTATTTTAAGTTTATCGGTAATTTTTTCAGGGTGCGCTGTAACTAAACAGCAAAAAGAAAAGAGCTTTTTAAATAGCAAACATCCGGTAGGGACATGGAAAACAATGAATATAAAAGACCATAAAAAATTTAGAAAATATGAAAAAATATGTAATAATGTAAACTTAAATACATTACCTGCTAATAATTTATTTAAAAATTGTTCGGAAGTAAGATTGCAGCACGGAGGCAATATAACATTAAGAATAACAGAACAGGCCTTAAATACGCCTCTTCCTTCATATTTGCAAAAAACGCCGGCAAATGGTTTTTAAACTTTACCTACAGCCTTTTTACTAACATTGCAGGGAACTACCCCTCCCGTGAGGGAGGGGTAGTTCACGCGTATTAGATATAAGGAACAAAAGCAGGAACAAACGCAACATCTCCTCTGGCAAAATATAAGATAACATTTCTCCTTATATTTTAAGGCTGTAATGCAAAGCCATGATGTATTTAATCCTGGCAACTGCGAAGTAAATACAAATACAATAAGGAGTTTAAATTGTAAAAAAAGTCTTTCACGAAAGACCGAGCCTATCGGTTTTTTTACAATTTAAACAATTTATAAGGAATAAAAGACATTAATTAGATTCTATCAAAGCGTAATTGTTTAATCCTATTATATAGATCCTATATATCTCTTCTTGTATGCTCAAAGTCTCTGCGAAAAATTTATCCTTCGGACTCCGTTTCGCTTCGCTCCACTGCGCCATTTTTTAAATACTCAAATCACGCCAAAATTTCTTAACGCTATTTTAAAATATTTAAAACTTTTCATTTTAGCCAGATATCGTTTGTTTATAGTTATTTAATCATTTCTTAGTTATATTTCAGTGAAAAAGTTTTAAATATTTTAAAATACCTAAAATGTTTGTCATTCTTTGCAAAAAAAATGGTAAATTTTTCTTCGTTCCAAATAGTGAGAGCATACAAGAAGAGATATACAGGATAAAAAATAATGAAATTAAGATTAAAAAACGAATTACGCTTTAATAGACAGAAATTAGAGAGAGCGCCAATTCAGAAGATACCAGGATAAATTAAATAAATAAAAAATTAAAAGGTCAAACTATAAAATAACTTAAAAAAGGAGAGCTTAAAAATGAAAAAAGAGATGATAGTTAAACGGCTGAAAGGAATTATTGAAAATTTAAGCAAGGAAAAGGGCAATATTAAAACCATTATTAAATTAGATAATTTATTGCTTGAAATAATGGACGCAAACCCGAAGAAATATTACGGTTTTAAAAATAACTAATTATTAAAAAAGGAGGCTTTCAAATGAATAACGATATTATATATATTGAGTTTCAAAAGATAACGAAAAAGGAATGGAAAGAGACCCCTAAAGACTATAAAACTTACATTAATTATATCCCTTATATTTTAAGATGGGAGACCGGCAAAGGCACGGTTTTAACGCCCGTTGAAATAATTTAATAATACTATAAAGAGGTAATTAAAATGAAATTAGAACTTAGAAACAAAATCACATTAGAAAAGGACGGACACAAAGTAATTTTTGAAATGTATAAAGAAAGCGATTATATGGGAATAGTAGGTAATAATAAAACCGATTTATTTGACCTTATTTCTGAAGAAATCCCGGGCAAAAAAACAAGAACTGTTGTTTTAATATACAGGGACGAAATCGCAAAGAGAATCCGCTTTTACAAAAAAGAATTAAATTATAAAGAAATTAATTAAATCAATAAAGGGGACTTTAAAATGATTGAAACAAAAGAACAACAAGAGATTGCAAATGTTATTTTCCAACAATACGGCGGGGGAGAGTTTGCATTGGTAACAGGAGCTAAAAATTTTAAATATCTCAAAGACGGCGGAATTATATTTGAGATAGGAAGAAACGAGAAAGGCGTTAAATGGGTAGAAACTAAGTTAAACGGCAATGATTTATATGATGTAAGGTTTTTTAATAGAAAAGGCGAAGTATTAACGGAAGTAAAAAATATTTTTAATGATCAGCTACATAATATCTTTCAGAAAAATACGCTTCTGTATGCGTCTTTATTGCCGAAAGAATATGAAACAAAAATAAATTATAATCTTTAAAATTTAAATGGAACGGCGGGGTATAAAACCCCGCTTTGTTTCATAAAACAAAACAGCAGGGGGCTAATCCCCTGCACCCTATATTTTTAAAAATATATTCCTTTAGTATAATTTTAATAATTTATTTCTTTTTAAATGCCTCATCAACGGCTTTTTTTAGTGTATCAGGAATTAAATGGGAATACCTTTTTGTCATCTGCATAGATTTATGCCCTAACAGCTCGCCGGTAATATAAAGAGACGTGCCGTTCATAACCATTTTAGAAGCGAAGACGTGTCTTAAATCGTGTATATGCAAATCTTTTATGCCGGCGTTTCTGCAGGCAGTTTTAAATGAAGTTCTTATGCTTTTAATTTTAGCGCCGTCTTTATATGAAAATAGATATCCGGAATTTTTGTCAATATTGAAAATAACTTCTTTTAATTGGTCAGATATCGGTATAAATCTATCGGTCTTTGTTTTGGTTCCTCTCATCTGTATAACTTCGCTTTTAAAGTCTATATCGTCCCATTTTAAATTCAGCGCTTCGCCGATTCGTGCGCCGGTATAAATTAAAAATGTAATAATATCTTTTGTTAGTTTATTAGTGGCCGCATTAATTAATTTTTCTATATCATCATCGGATAATGTTTTAATCCTGCTTAAAACATTTAATTTATAAATTCCGGTGCAAGGATTTTTAATAAGAAGTTCTCTTTCTATACAGTAATTAAAAAAGTTAGAAAGCGTAGACATTTCAATATTAACGGATCTAAAACTAATTTCCTGTTCTCTTTTGTTAATATTTTTAGGTAAAGATAAAATTTCTAATTTTCTTTTTACCTGGTAACTTTTAATATCGGTTATGCTTATATTTTTAATATCTGAATTTTCAAACTCATTAAGAAAATGATTTGAGGCAATTTTTTTTCTCCGGACAGTTTCCGATGAATTGCTTAAAGATTTAAGATAATCTTTCCATATATCTTTAAATACCGTTATTTTTTCAGTGCCCGGAATATTAAATCTTTTGCGGATTACATCGGCTTCAACGCTTTTTGCGATTTGTATTGCAAGTTTTTTATCTGATGTCCTGGTAGAACCCTGATATCTTTTACCGTCAAGGACGACCTGGTAATACCATTTGTCAGAATTTTTCTTCTTATAAATATTTGCCATAAAAGTGTAGTTAAAAATGTAGTAAAATTTATAATATTTATTGGTAATTTATAACATTTTTTGGTAAATTTTGGCAAGTATTAATTTTTAAAAGGATGAGATAAAAAGCTTTAAATGCAGTGTTTTTAAGTGGTGCCGAGAGGCGGAATCGAACCGTCGACACGAGGATTTTCAGTCCTCTGCTCTACCGACTGAGCTATCTCGGCATATACATATCATTATCTAATATATATTATATACTGATATTGTGCTTTGTTGCGAACATTGTATATAACTTAACTTAGTTCAATAACAAATAATTTATATAAAATATACTATGCATGAATCATAAATAATGGTCAGTTGAAAAATCATAACATAAATTATTTTATATTACAATATTTTTTTTTGATTATATTTTTAATATTTTTTTGATAATATCAATAATTTTTACAATGTTTATTTTTTTTTGATTATATTGTGATTATATTTTATTTTTTTTGATATATTTTTATGAAAAGTTTTTTATAATTAAAGTATTTATTAAAAAATATTTATAGGCGGTTGCAATATTTACCAAAAGTCGCCGTAAAGCCCATTTTTTTAGCTATAGGGGGGGGGTATGTCAAATTATTTATTTATATTTGCACAGTTTATATTTGCACTTATTGATATAAGATATTGTTTTATCTGTCAGAATATATTTATATGCAGAATATATTTGTATGTTAATTAATTACCAATTGATATAAGATATTGTTTTATCTGTCAGAATATATTTGTATGTTAATTAATTACCAACTATATATTAGAATATTCTCATATGTTAATTAAATACCAAAAAGTGTTTTAAATACAACATAATAAATTATAATTATCATATTTTTAAAAATCAGATTAATAAATTATGATGCAGGCAGTATATTTTGCGTATATTTTTGAGATATATTAATGATGTTAATAATAAAATAGTTTTTTAAAAATTTTATATAAATTTAATTTTTTGTCAAAAAAAAACTTGATTTTAGTTTTTAAATAAGATTATAATAATTGTTGTTCTATAATTGTTAAAATCATCAATCGATGTTTTTATTTATTTATTCGTACTATAAGTATTATAAAAAATAAAAAATTAAGTTAATTTTGCAATAAGAATAGGAAAGTTGTAAAATAATATAGCAAATAATCCATATTTAATCATATTGAAAATCGAGCAGGTTTAATTTTGAAGAAAATATTATATTATCCCGGATGCATAGAAGCAAATAATATAAAAGCTAAAAATAAAAATCTTTATAAAATCTTTGAGTTTCTGAATATAGAAGCGGATTTTCTTGAAGAATGGAATTGCTGCGGTGCCGCTCCTGGTTATTATGACCCCAAATTTTTTAACAAGGTTGTTATGCCGCTTAGAAATCTCGGATTAGCGCAGAGCAAAGGAGTTAAGTATGTATATACCGGCTGTCAAGTATGCAGTAAATCTATTAATAAAGCTCTTGATACCGTTAATAAAAACTCTATGTACAAAAATCAAATAGATTACAGCCTTCAGCCGTTCAAAGCTGTTCTGTCAGACACAGACCTGAATAAAACCGGAGCAAAACATATTTTGGATTTGATATTTAGCCATAATGAAACAAATATTGAAACAAATGATTCTATTGAGCTCGCAGTTGAAAATAAAACAGCAGAAAGTTTTTTAAAAAAAATTGTTAAAGATTTACAAGGTCATTCTATATTACTTTATTTAGGTTGTTACGATAATCAAGACAATATAATTCAATTAACAAAATTTTTAGAAAATCTGGGTGCAAGAGTATCTGCATATTCAGAGTGCTGCGGTGGCGAGAAGCAACAAAATGTCACTCCGCTGAAAAATAAAAGAGTCGAAAGCGCAAACAGTTTAAATGAATTTTTCAAGTTGATAAATCAAAAAGCTAATAAAACCGATTCTGATTATATTTTAACAATATGTTCAATGTGTCAACAAAATTTGATTAATGCTGTTGATATGTCAGATCTAGAATCATTTGCGCCGATGGTTGGTTTTGAAGAGCTTGTCGCATACTTGGCAGGCTTAGAAATTGAACTTGGCGAATATGCAAATTATGCGTTTAAGTTATATTCTGAAACCGCTATTTAATTTTATTTTTTTATTTTATGCGAAATAAGCTATAATGGCTTATCGCTTAATTCATATATAAATCATAAAACTGAAGAAGGGACACTTTCTCTTTGAGCAGGCAGTACCAGAGATATAAGCGCATGCCGTTTATGTTGTTCTGCAACTGCCGTCTGTACTATAATCTCTGCCATAAGCAAGGCTGAAACGTATGTTAAAATTAGTTTTATTTTAAGTTTTATTTTAAGTTTTGTTTTAAGTTTTGTTTTAGTTTTATTTTATAAGATATATGTTATATAGTGTTAATTAATTAATAATATGGAGGGCAACATGGATTTTGATGAATTAAACGAAGAAAGATTCTTGAGAGTGAAAGATAATAGGCTTATGAAAATAAAGCCTGACCATCGCCCGCAGGAATCTTCTAAAGAACATGACGCTGTTCGTTATTCCACATGTACAAATATGTGCGAAAGCGGATGTGGTCTCAAAATATTTCTAAAAAATGGCAGAATCGTCGATGTAATGGGCGATCCTGAACATCCTCAGAATAGAGGAGGTCTTTGTTCTAAAGGTGTTGGACAGATCCAGTGGTGGTACGATCCGTTAAGAGTGAATTACCCCTATATGAGAAAGTCTTTAACCGATGATTTCAAACGCGTGTCGTGGGATGACGCACTTGATTTTACTGCTGAACGGCTTGCAAAACTTTATAATGAACAGGGTCCTGAAGCACTTGCTATTTTTAGAACAGGCAGGTCGTCTTTTGGCAACAAAGAAGGAGCTGCAAGATTTGGTAAAATTTTTGGCACCCCCAATGTTTACGGTCAAGGTCCTATATGCTGCGAAAGCCCTGGTGTGTCAATGAATTATGTATTTGGAGCAAAAGGACTCGGAAGACTTATGAATCCGTCGCAGGACTGGAAAAATTCAAAATGTATTCTGTTAGTCGGAACAAATATGGCTGCGCAAGAAACTATTACGATGACGCACCTTCTTGATGCCCGCGACAACGGAGCTTTCTTAATAGGTGTAGACCCGCGTTTTAACGCAACGCTTTCAAAATGTGATATAGGCATGAGAATTCGCTCAGGTTCAGATGCGATATTATTTCTTGCTATGGGCAATATCATAATTCAGGAAAAGCTTTACAATAAAGAATTTGTGGATAAATGGGTAACCGGTTTTGAGGAATATGCCAAAGAATGCGCAAAATGGTCTCCTGAACGTGCTGAAAAACTTACCTATATTCCAAAAGAAACAATAGTTGAAGCGGCAAGAAGATTTGGCATGGCTAGACCGGCTTCAGTTACCGGAAATTTAGGAACAGCACAGATTTATAATTCGAACAATGTCAATAGATCTATCGCAGCTCTTCTTGCGTTGACGGGTTCTATCGGAGTTAAAGGCGGCGGCTGGAATTGGCTTCATAATTGCCGTCCTCCGCTAAATTACGGGAACGATCTACACGATATTCCATTGCCGAAAAGACCGCAAATCACCGACAAATTGATTTCATGGGGCGATAGTTCGGTTCCATGTATCATAAATGCGATGATGTATGAAAAACCGTATCCTGTAAAAGGTATTATCTGGAATGGAGATCATCTTCCTCAGTTTCCAAACTCGTGGAAAATGGAAGAGGCTATGAAAAGAAATACCATCAATGTGCATCTTTCTATATATCCAAATCATACATATATGTTTAGTCATGTAGCATTCCCTATAGCTATGTCTGTAGAGACCGACAGTATTTGTCACCATGGCAACAATAGACTTATACAGTGGCATAATAAGATTATACCGTATCAGCATGAGCACAGAGCCGATATAGACGTATTTGACGGAATTGCAAAAAGATTAAAAAATGCAGGCGTCGGTCATTTTAACGAAGTTGAATTTAATCCATGGGGCTATTATGAAGACGGTCCTGATAAAGGCAGAGTTAACGAAATACATATGACTGATTTCTTTAATGAACAGGAAACTTTTACTAGAGGCATAAAATATGACGTTCTAAATCCTGAGAAAAATCCTAAAGGTGGACTTATGTGGCCTGTATTTTCTAAAGAGGAAGCAGTTTTTCAGGATGACGAAGCCGTTCTTCGCGGAAAATGGATAATGTATAAAGAAGGTGAAAATTACCCTGAATCAGACAAAAGATTTCCTACTCCTTCAGGAAAAATCGAACTTGCTTCAGAGCCGTTAGAAAAAATCGGCTGGTATAAAGTTCCTACTCAGGTTGAAGGTTCGGAATCCCCGTTGGGAAATTTTGAAAGAGCAAAAAAATATCCGCTTATTTTAAATACTACCAGAATTGCCCAATCATTTCACGAAGGCGGTCATTGGTGGCCATGGAACGATGAGTTAGAACCGGATAGAAATATTGAAATAAATCCGGCTACTGCGGCTGTTATGGGTGTTGAAGACGGAGATATGGTAATCGTCGAAAATGACAGAGGCTGGGTTGAAGGTCCTGCATGGGTTACCGAAATGGTTCCTGAGGACGGTATCTGGGCTAATTTTGGTTTTGACAGATATCAACCTTTTCATCCATATGAGTCAATCAATACCGTTATCGATGATATTATAAAAGACCCTGTTTATGGTCAGATTCAGTTTAAAGCCATTCTTTGCAGAGTGTATAGAAAAGGCGATGAAGATCCGGAAGGAACAGCTAAAAAAGTAGTTGAATTTCTGCAGAAAAAATTTCCGGAAGTCTGGGACCCGAAGCATCAGGACAAAGACGTTATCATCGGTAAATGGAAAGACCATTGGAAAGAATATCACGAATTGAGTATTGGTTGGAAAAAATTAGTTAATTTTAAGGAACCGGTAGAGTGCTCGCCTGTTTCCTGCGATGTAAGGAAATACTAATTAACATTAGTAAATATTTATATAATAAAATAAATATCAATATAATAATTAATTTTACGATTTATAGGTTAAATGGATTATTGAGCGTTATCTATAACTAACTGTCGAGTTATATTATATAGGTTATTGAGCGTTATTATCCATAACTAACCGTGTAGGTTAAAAATTATTAAAATAGTTTCTGTAAATATGTATTTCATCAGATAATAAGGACAACATTTAATGACATATATAATTAATGATGCCCTTATTGTCGGATTTTGCATTATGAACGTGAACGAAGCTGAGTATGGAGCACAATAAAGAAAGAAAATAAGGAAAGAAAACGTTAACACTAAATTTAATTTATTTACATATATTGTTTATTATTATATTGTAAATGTATAATATGTATTATATGTATATATAAAAATAATTTTAATCATTATATTATAAGGAGTTTAATATGTCATCTGAATATGGATTTGACAGATTTCATCTTGGAGAAGAAAGAGCAGCAAGAATAACTCTTAAGTCTTCAAACCCTAAATATTCTATGAAAGTTAATATTGATAGATGCATAGGGTGTATGTCCTGTGAGGTATCTTGCAAAAAAGAGCATAATCTTCCGGTTGGTCCGAGAAGAATGAGAGTTATACAAGTAGGACCGTACTTTGTAAAAAAAGGTCAGCTTAAGACTGTTTATTTACCGATGAATTGTTTTCATTGCGACGATGCTGCCTGCGTTAAAGCCTGTCCTACAGGCTCAATGCAAAAAAGAACAGACGGCATAGTATTTAATGACCCGACTACGTGTATAGGGTGCAAATCTTGCATACATGCCTGTCCTTTCGGTTCGCCTCAGTTTAATGATGCGACTGGAAAAGTGACGAAATGCGATTATTGCAGACACAGAATTGACGAAGGTTTATTGCCTGCATGCGTTACTCTTTGTTCCACAGATGCGCTTTGGTTCGGAAATATAAACAGAATTTCAACAATTGACAGAGAAAAGACCGCACGTAAAATGACAGAGCACTTCTTTGGTTTTGATTTGCCGCATTCCACGCAAGGCACTTCATCTGTTGAGGACAATGAAAACAGTTCTAAAGTAGGATGATTTGATTTATAAATTACCATCGCTTATATATGAGTTTGGTACTATATAATAGTAAATATTTATTTAATACGATTTATTTAATATGGAGGATTACTAAAATATGGCAAAGATAAGTACAGTCGGAACTATGTATAACGCGCCTATCAGAGTCGACTATAATAACGGAGATTTCGATAAAACAGAGGATCTTTTGAAAAAATCAAAAATTGCGATTGTAGGTAGAAATGTTGCAAGCATTACGCCTTATCATGCAACCATTTTTGTAAATCTTGAAGACGAAGCAAATGCTAAGAAAATATTGGAGGGAGCAGGTATTAAAATGTATCCCGTAGAGCCTTATTTTTAATCTTAATAGGGTGAAAATATAAATTTCAATAAATTTTAGACCGGCGTCATTATAATATCTATAGTAAATTATAGAAGCGATAATACGCCGGCTTTTTAATTAAAAAAAGATTATTATCTGCTTAATAATTATATAATAATATGAATGATAAAAATAAAAAACAAGCTTTAGATTTGCTGGAACTGACAGACAAGTACATACAAAAAATAACTGATAAAGAAGAAGTACCTGTAGAAGAGAGTTTAGACAGGATTCTATCGTCTGATGTAATTCCTAAAGTCGATATTCCGCCTTTTGTTAGGTCGGCTGTTGACGGTTTTGCCGTTAAGGCGGAAGATTTAGCGGAAAATAAAACTATAAAATTAAAAGTGGTTCAACAAATAACCGCGGGATTTAATGATGTACTGCATGAAATACATCATGGCGAAGCGGCATTTGTTACGACAGGCGCTCCTGTTCCTCCCGGAGCAGATTCAGTCATATTGATAGAAGATACATTAGATTATTCAGGCGGTTATGTATTGTACGATAAAAAAGTTGAGCAAGGTTCGTATCTTTCTCCTATAGGCGATGATATTAAATCCGGTATAAAGCTGTATTCTAAAGGGAATAAAGTCAGACTATGCGACATAGCAGCACTGGCAGGAATAGGATATAAAAAGATATCTGTTTTTAAAAAACCGGTTATTGGGATTTTATCCGGGGGAAATGAACTTGTGCAGCCCGGAGATGAGTTAAAATGCAACAAAATATATGATATTAATACAACTGCTCTAAAAGCATTAATAAAAGATGCTGGTGGCATTCCGGAAGTTATCGGCGTGGTGGAAGATGATGCGGAAAGTATAACTAACTCTCTTGCAGCAGCGGACAAATCTAAAAAATATAATTTACTGATATCAACCGGAGGAACAGGCGCAAGTTTTTTAGTTCTTGACAACAAAGAAATCACTAATTTTTATGATTTAATTCCGTCTGCTATCAGCAAAGCGGGAAAATTATATTTTCACGGATTAAACTTAATACCAGGAAAACCTACTTCATTTGGATTGCTTAATAACAATACACCAATTTTTGCCTTGGCTGGTTGGCCGTATTCAGTTTTAATAACTTTTGATTTATTCATAAGACCGTTCATTCAAAAAATGACCGGCATAAATAATGTTTATACAAGATACCCTGAAATTAAAGCAATATTAAAAGAAGACGTTACTTCAGAAAAAGGCGTTCGGAAATATTTTCAGGTTAAAATAGCTAAAGGAGAAAACGGCAGATTAGCAGCTTCAATTATACAACCTCCGAAACCACCATCTGCGGCTAGGTCGCTTTCGCCGCTGATTAAGGCAAACGGAAGTTTTGCAATGGACGAAGAAACTGTGATTATACATGCCGGAGAGGAGATTACAGTGACCTTAAATGATTATAATATTTTTTAACTAACCTGTTATTTAATTTAATTGCAGCACAATTTAGTTTTAATTTTGATTTAAATTTAAAATATGAAAAATTATTTGTTTAATTACTACGAATAATTATAATATTTTTTAACTAACCTGTTATTTAATTTAATTGCAGCACAATTTAGTTTTAATTTTGATTTAAATTTAAAATATGAAAAATTATTTGTTTAATTACTACGAATAATTATAATATTTTTTAACTAACCTGTTATTTAATTTAATTGCAGCACAATTTAGTTTTAATTTTGATTTAAATTTAAAATATGAAAAATTATTTGTTTAATTACTATGAAGGAGCATTTCCCATTAACGCAGACTTAGATTATTATGACGCAGACAATGAATTTACAATCCATTCATTAAGGATTTCATTGACGGGAGAATGCAATGAAGACTGTTTGTATTGTCATAATGAAGGAATTTCTAAATCTTCAAAGAATAGCATTGAAATTGAAACTATCATCAGTACAATTTATTCATTAAAGGAATTTGGTCTTAAAAAAGTAAAATTGACCGGAGGAGAGCCTTTTCTCTACAAAAAAATAAAACAGCTTATTTATGCGATAAAACAAATAGGCGATATAGACATATTCATAACTACTAACGGAACCTTGATTGACAAAAAAATCAATGAAATAAGTCCATCGCTCATTAAAAAGATTTCAATAAGCTTGGACACTCTCGATGAAGAAAAATATAAATTGATAACAGGGAAAAATTATTATAGTGAAGTTATAAAGGGATTAAAGATTTTGCGCGAAAAAAATTTTAATATAGAAATTGATTCCGTACTTCTTAAATCAATAAATACAAATAAAAAAGACCTATTAAAAATAATTGATTTCTGCAGCTCAAATAAATTTAATTTGCAGTTTATAGAATTATCGGAGACAGAAAATTTAAACCTTTACAAAAAATATTACGCTGAGCCGTTAGCCGTTTTAAAAAAAATAGGACTTGATTTTAATATTGACAAATATAATGACAGAAAAATAATTAATTATAAAGGAATAAACATTACCCTTTGCCGCAGCATCAAGGATGTTTGTTTATCTTCAAACGGAAGATGTACTGGACTTAGAATGCTTCCCGACGGGCAGCTGACAGATTTTAACTATTAACAGTTATTAATAAATGTTTATAAATTAAAAAGGATAATTATTAAAAAAGGTATGACTTTATGATAGTCGAATTATTGGGCAGAGAAGCAGGATTAACATTTGAATGTATGCATATTGTTCCGGGAAGAGGAGATTGTTCCAGAATTCATCCGCATTTTCATTATATAGATGTTTCTGTTGACGGTGAATTTGACGATAAAAGAAGAATTGTTCATCTGTATAATCTAAAAGCTATAATTACCAGACTATGCTCGACTTTTGAGGACAAAATTTTATTAGCGGATTATCCTGAATCAATTCAAAAAATTGTAGATAAGCAAACGCACTATCATATAGAAATTAACAACAAATATTACTTAATTCCAAAATCTGATATATTCAGAGTGAACATCCCATCTCTAAACATAGAAGATATTGCAATTTATTGTATTGACCAACTGATTATAGATATTAAAAATGACGATGCATTTTCATCACTTAATTATATAGAAGTTGTTTTAAGCGAAGGTCACGGACAGAGAGGAAAAATTAAAAAAAATTTAAGATAAATAATTAATGGACAATCTAAGCTGTTTAATATTGGCAGGAGGGCAGTCGAAAAGATTCGGGGAAAATAAAGCCCTTTATGTATTCGACGGAAAATCACTTTTTGAAAGGGTTTTAGAAACGGCTTTGAAAGTTGCGGACGATATAATAGTATCTGTAAGAGACATAAATAATTTAGAAGAATTCCGCAATGAGACAATCACTATTTTAAATAAAATTTATAATGATTCAAATTTTGTAAAAAATTGGAAATTGAACAACAATTATAGTAAAAGATTGGTTGAAATCAAGGTTGAAATAAAACCTGATAATTGTAGAACCGACGATACTTTCAATCATAATTATAATTGCGACAGAATAAAAAAAAATATAAAATTTAAAAATAAAGCTACAGAAATTAAAGATGCAAAAATTGAAGCTACGCAACTTAAAGATGCAAAAATTAAAGCTACGCAACTTAAAGATGTAAAAATTAAAGATACAGAAATTAAAGATGTAAAAATTGAAGAATCTAATTTATATATTAAATATTTAGATGTCAAAATAATAGCTGATGCCGATAATAAAAATAGCAGATTGAAAGGACCTTTAAAAGGGATTTTTAGCTGTTTTGATTATCTAAAAAATGATTATGTTTTATTGTTAGAATGCGATGCTCCTTTTTTTAATGCTGACTGCGCCAATATTTTAATAAATAAAATACAAAACGGGGACGGCGATAATTATAAAAATTTTGATGCTGTGATACCTTTGCGGTCAGATTCAACAATAGAGCCGCTGCTTGCATGCTATAACAGAAAAAAAACGTCAGTTATTCTATCAATGCTTAATACTTATGCTTTAAATTTGGAAAATTATGATGACTTTATTTATAATGATGCAATAAATATTTCAAGATTCATTGGTAAGGTTTATTATTTTTATATAAATGATATAATTAAAGAAAACAATCGGATAAAATCCGAATGTTTTAGTAATATCAATGATAAAGACAGTTTAATCTGCATTCTGAAAAAAATAAATTGCGATAATGCTGTTGGCTATAAAAATAGCACAGGTCATAACAGCTTTGATTTTGATTGCAATAAATCGGTGCATGAATATAAGTATGATAAGAATAATGATAAGGATAATGATAATAATAATATGGAATATAACAAATATATAAAAAGCATAATTGCCGTTAAAAGGAATAATTTTTTTAGACTATTCAGTAGATGGAACTTTAATAAAAAAAATAAAACAGTAAATACGTATAGCGGCAGGTTAGCCAAACCATACGGCTATTTAGCTAATCAATTATATTACTTAAAACTTTACAGTAAAAGTAAAAATAATATTGATAATAGTAGAAATATCGGCGAAAATAATAATATAGATAATTTTAACGAAAATAATATAGATAATTTCAATGAAAAGAATAACATAAATAATTCTAACGAAAAGAATAATAAAAATAATACTGATAAAATATATTTAAAAAAGCTCATCTTTTATTTAAATAGAGAAAAAAATTATTATTTAAATAAAAATTTATTTTTTATAGCCGCTAAAATTCAAAAAGCTATAAATTTTTATAAAAAATTACAATAAAACTATATTTCTGGAGATATTAAAATGGAAAAAAATATGAATGGTATAAAACTTACAAATCTGAAAGAGGACCTTAAAAAAAATCAGATAGAGATAATGCTTTACCCTGCAAAATGCGATGGGTGCGAAGGGCAGGAGTACAAATCCTGCGTTAAGGCTTGCGAAACTCATATGAAGGAAAAATATGGAAAGTATAATGTTGCAAGAATTAATATAAAATCTAAAGGAAATAAATTTTTTCCTATTTTATGTCATAATTGTGAGGAAGCACCGTGCGTTGACGCATGTATGCCGGGTGCAAGATACAGAGATATTGAAAATGGTTGGACTTTAACAAATTACCAAAAATGTGTAGGATGCTGGATGTGCGTCATGGTTTGTCCGTTTGGCGCAATAGAAAGGGTCGGCAGAGACCACTATGCTTCAAAATGCGACGGGTGTGTTGACGAAGAAACTCCAAAATGCGTTGAAGCGTGTAAAAAAGGAGCCTTAAAGAAAA
Organism: bacterium; assembly: GCA_021809845.1. Classification (GTDB taxonomy): domain Bacteria; phylum SZUA-79; class SZUA-79; order Acidulodesulfobacterales; family Acidulodesulfobacteraceae; genus Acididesulfobacter. Next base: position 72,933 of record JAJZJW010000005.1, read on the forward strand.
TAGGCATTAAAAATTATTCGTATGAAAGAAGGTTAATGATTGCAAATAAATTATACGGACCTCATTTAAAAATTAATTATAATCGTTATAAGAATAATAATCGCTAAAAAAGAATAATTTTAAAGCAGGTAAGTATTTAAACTTTTTTTAAATATAAATATAGGGCATTCTTAAAGGGTGGAAGCACAAAAAGAATATAATTTTAAACCAAGACGGTATTTTAACTAAAAAGTGTATGTTGTAAAATAAATTATAAAAATAAAATTAATTATAATTTTATATATTTAGAACTTATCTATATAATGATAATGTAATTCAGTTATTTTTTATATTTCATATCATGTTCATATATTGCTTATTAAATTAATATAAATTACGAAGAAGGGGATAAAAATGAGATATGTAATAATCGGTAATTCTTATTCAGGTCTTTCATGCGCCGATGCGATAAGAAGATTTGATAAAACTGGGGAGATTACAATAATATCCGACGAGTCATATAAAGCATATGCAAGACCATTAATTTCATATTATCTGGAAGGCAAAACAACAGACGAAACTATATGGTATAAAGACGATGATTATTACGAAAAAAATAATTATAAAACATTATTCGGAAAAAGGGTGATATCGGTAAATACGGCAGATAAAAAAATCGTACTCGATGACAATGGGTCGATTGAATACGATAAATTATTTATTGGGACCGGCGGCGCTCCGTTTGTGCCACCCATAGAAGGATTTGATGCCGAATCTCCTATGATGGGAACTTTTACTAAATTTGATGATGCAAAAAAAATGGAAAGAGGCGCAAAATTAGCCAAACATAAAGAAGCTATAGTTATTGGCGGCGGATTAATAGGTCTTAAAGCCTCCGAAGGCTTGAGAGCTCTTGGTATGCACGTTACTATCGCAGAACTCCTTCCGCGTGTTTTAGGTTTAGCACTTGATGAGATATCGGGCGGCATAACGGCAAAAAAACTGAATGAAAACGGTATTGACACGGCTACTAACGACACCGTTACTAAAATTAATGTAGACGAAGCCGGTAATCCTACGAGCGTTATAATGAAAAGCGGCAGAGAGCTTGTTGCAGATATAGTTATTGTGGCGATAGGCGTAAGACCGAACGTTGGCTTTCTTGAAGGCAGCGGAATTAAAATTGACAGAGGAATAATAGCAGATAAAACTATGATGACCAATATTAAAGATGTATATGCAGGCGGTGATGCTATAGTATCTTATGATATTTTAAATAAAAAACCTAATATAATAGCTATAGTTCCTCTTGCCTGCGAACAGGGAAGAATTGCTGGTACAAATATGGCGGGAATATACAGAGAATACTACGGCGGTATGGGGCTTAATTCTGTTGAGATATACGGTTTACCTATTATTACCATAGGACTTACCAATCCTCTTAATCCTTCGCAAACCGTGTTTATTCATCAGGAAGGCGAATCTATATACAGGAAATTAGTTTTTGACGGTCAAGTTTTGGTAGGAGCAATTCTTTTAGGCGATGTTGCAGGAGCGGGCATATTATCTGCTATAATAAGGCAAGGACTAAAATGTTTAACATATAAAGATGAATTTTTAAAAGGTAATATATACTCGTTTGTCATAGATAACGAGTTTGAAGTATACAATATCAACGAAGGCTATGCTATAAGAGGCGATTTTGAGGATCTTCCTGAGTTTTCAAGGTCTAATTGGAGATAAGAGGTTAAAGGTAAGCTGTTCTCAAAGGCTCGAATATCAGATATAAACCGGTCTAATTACAGATTAGATATAGGGATTATAGACTATGGATAAGATAAGATAATGGATTACAGATAAGATATTAGAGTGAGAGATTAGATGCAAAGGAACTTTAATATATTTTAAATAATATATTACAACTATTTAAAATATATAGAAAAACAATTAAAAAGGCTAAAAATATGTTTTAAGTAATATACAAAAACAATTAAAAAAGGCTAAAAATATGTTTTAAGTAATATACAAAAACAATTAAAAAGGCTAAAAATATGTTTTAAGTAATATACAAAAACAATTAAAAAAGGCTAAAAATATGAGTAATGAAAATGAAAATAATATAATTTGTCAGCTGCTTGCAGAAGTTGAAACCATACCCGAAGATAATTTTGACGCATGGTATGAAAAAAAAAGAAAATTATTTAACGTAGGTGCAAAAAGAAAACCTACAAAACAGGAATTTATTAAATATTTAAATTATGCATCTGCCATTTTTCCGAATGAAAAAATTTGTAACAGCTAATTAAAAAAATAATAAAATTTTCAACTTCTAATTGACACAATAATAGTTTATATAGCCTATACTATATTGATTTTTTTATCGGCTGTTTATTTTGGTTTTATCAAAAAATCAGCAATAAAAACTCCAGCTTCTTAAGCGGGAGATATACCTTTGTTTACTATAATCACTGCTATTCACCAAATTATGTTAAATTATGAATAAACAAATTATAGGGGATTGCATTTTAGCCCCTATGGCTGGAATCACGGGCTATCCTTTCAGAAAAATAGCCTTGAAATATGGAGCTTCATTTTGTTTTACGGAAATGGTAAGCGCTATAGGTTATGTAAATAACGATAAATCCACGCTTGAATTGACGTATTCCGGTGCGCATATCGCAAATACAGGAATTCAAATTTTTGGTTCAGACCCTTATATTATGGGTATAGCCGCAAAAAAGGCAGTTCAGTCCGGGTATAAAGCGGTAGATATAAATTTTGGATGTCCTGTTAAAAAAGTTATAAAAACAGGGGCGGGAAGCGCAACGCTAAAAGATTTAGATAAATTTAAGGCAATTATTGCCGAAGTAAAAAACAGCATCGGAAACGATAACCTTCTGACGATAAAATTACGCAGCGGATTTGACGAGACGTCTAAAAATTATCTTGAATCCTGCAAAATAGCTGAAAATGAGGGCGTTGACGCGATATTTTTTCATCCGAGAACCAGAGCTCAAATGTTTACAGGAAAAGCTGACCATAATTTAACTGCACTGTTAAAAAAATATATTTCTATACCTGTGTACGCAACAGGCGATATTTTTGATATACATTCCGCAAGAAAAATTAAAAAAAGTACCGCTGTCGATGGCATTATGTTTGCTAGAGGAGCCATAGGAAAACCATGGATTTTTCAAGATTTTGTAAAATATTCGGGAATAGACTCTCAGCTAAATAAATTAAATAAGTCGGACAACTTAGATAATTTTAATAAGCTGCCTACGTCTGATGATAATAATTTAGATAAGGCAGATAATTTAAATGGCTTTAACAATCCGGATAATTTAGATAAACTCATGGAACTCTTTGAAGAAATGCTTATATATTATGGCGAAAAAAAAGCAGTTAATTTAATAAAGCCCCATCTGTATAATTTTTTAACAGGATTTGATAATGCAAAAATATTAAGGCTTGAAGTTAACAATGCAAGAAATTATTGTGATATAATAAACGTCTTTAGTAATATAAAAAATATTTAAAATTTCTGCAGATATGAAGAAGATATGAAGAAGATATGAAGAGATGAAAATATGAAAAATAATTCAGATGATAAGCCTTTTGCAGTCTCATTTCTTGCAAAATCCGGAACGGGAAAAACGACCCTTATAGAAAAGCTGATACAAATATTTGCAGAAAAAAATTATAAAGTATCTTCTATAAAACATACCGACCATAAATTTGAAGCTGATATTAAAGGGAAAGACTCATGGCGGCACAAACATGCCGGTGCGTTTTCCACCATGCTTTTATCCGATGATTATATGGCTTTTTTTAGCGATATTGAAGAAAAAAAAGGTGTTCTTAACGCGTCTAACGGCGTTAATGACGGCAATAATATTGACGCTCATACAAACATGATAGGTAATTTGATTAATAAATTTTTTAATGATGCAGATATTTTAATAGTAGAAGGTTTCAAGGATATTGCGATTCCTAAAGTTGAACTTTTTAGAAAGGAATTAAACCCTGAATTGCATTTAAAATATAGAGATGATGAAAATTGTATCTTAGTTTGCGGAGATGTTACAATAAATAATTTAAAAATACCGCAAATTAATATAAATCAAACGGATAAAATAGCGAGCTTTTTAGAAAATTTTATCAAAAAGTAAAAAAAGTAAAATAGAAAAAATAAGGACGACGCCTTTTTAAAAAAAATTTGGACAGACACTATTTTTAGACACCATTTTTTATTTATCTTCTAATTTTATAATTTTATAATTTTATAATTCTTCATTTACCTATTACCTATGAATTTATTAAGAATAATCGATAAGATTATAAGCAGCAGCGAAAACAGCAATAAAATTTTAATTAATGAACTTTATTGCACAAGACTTAGAAGTCCTATGTCGAGTTGTTATGTATGCATAAATAAATGTCCTGAACAAGCTATTGAAATAAATGATTCTGCAATTAAGCTCTCGGATAAATGTTCTTTGTGTAAATTATGTATAAACATTTGTCCTAATTTTGTATTTGATTTAAAGGAAGTTTCTGATATATCAGATAAAGCCATGATATATGGAGATAAAGCATATTATTTTTGCAGCAAAGGTAAATCTGAGTCTAACATTGACAATAATGACGGCAATAATTGTAATAGTGTTAACGGTAATGAAAGCAGCAACAGCAGCAGTGCTGAATTAAATAAATCATTAATATCAAATAATTTTGATAACCAGGATAATAACGAAAATAGCAGCGATAGTCGTAATAGATTATTTTCCGAAAAAAAAACAAATTCGGTTGCCGACACTCGGTTTAATTTTAATGTAGTCTCATGCATTAATGAAGTGGATAATACAGATATAATAAAACATCTTAAAAATGCTAAAGAAATTAATTTTATTACGTCCGATTGCGAGGATTGCAGGTATAATTTTTTTTATAAAAAGAAAATGAAAGCGATAAATCGTATTTTAACATGTTTAGCAGATGCAGACGGTAATAATATAAATATATTAGAAAAAATTAAGTTTATTGATTATAATAAGTTTGATTTTTCTTATATAATCAATAATGACAAAAAAGAAAACAAAAAAATAAAAGGAAAATTATTATCTAAAAATAAATGCGATAGAGGCGATAGAGCAGCTGCTGAACGCACTGTTAATCTTAATTTAAATTTTAGTACGGGTGGCGAGCACACTTCTAATCCCGACATCAATGATGGTAATAACGCAGCTGCTATTTCGACAAATACGCCTGCCGGATCTGGCATAAATAATTTAAACGATGAATATTCTAAAAGAAGGTTATTTTTTCGGGAGATAAGCAAAACCATAAAAGAAAATGCGCTCAAGTTGGCAAAAAATTTCCCTTTGGAAGAATTGCCATTTAATGAATTTTTTTTATCAAATGATGATAAAAAGTTAAATAAGCTTTTTTTTAAAAAAAGATTTAAATTATTTAATTTTATAAAATGCAATCCCGAGTGTTTAGATTTACTGGATATCAGATTGCCTTCAATAAACAGAAATTGTTTATTATGTGCTAATTGTTGGGAATTTTGTCCTACCGGAGCATTAACATATAATAATGAAACCGATACTGTTATGCTTGACCCGTACTTATGTACAGGATGCAAATTATGTAAAGACCTTTGTAGTTTTGGAGCCGTTAAAATGGTAAGACCGGCAGGTTTAAGAGATGTCTCATCGCAAAAGGTTTTATTTAAGAAAATAACATTTGATTAATAATCATTAATATTAATAATGGACGGCTAAAAAATTTAAAAAAAGTTTATTAAGAAGTTAATTAAAAAGTTAATTAAAAAGTTAATTAAAAAGATAAATTAATTAGCTAATGAAGATAAATTAAAAAGTTAATTAAAAAGATAAATTAATTAGCTAATGAAGATAAATTAAAAAGTTAATTAAAAAGATAAATTAATTAGCTAATGAAGATAAATTAAAAAGTTAATTAAAAAGATAAATTAATTAGCTAATGAAGATAAATTAAAAAGTTAATTAAAAA
>JAJZJW010000005.1:78960-81970 GCA_021809845.1 bacterium
CTAATGAAGATAAATTAAAAAGTTAATTAAAAAGATAAATTAATTAGCTAATGAAGATAAATTAAAAAGTTAATTAAAAAGATAAATTAATTAGCTAATGAAGATAAATTAAAAAGTTAATTAAAAAAGTGCAGAAAGACTGTTTAAAATAACAGTCAACCACAGAAATTGAATCTAAAAATTAAATTAAATAAATACGTTGCGTTAAAAATATGTTTAAATATAAAAGCCTGATTAAAAAAAGTTCTTGACAAAAAATTAATATTATAAGAAAATAACTAATTATCTTATATTGGAGGAACAAATGTCTAAAAGTGGTGACGATATTTCAAATAATTGGATTTTAATTGACGCTAAAGATGTAAGCTTGGGAAGGCTTGCAAGTTTTGTCGCTAACAAATTGATGGGGAAAGACAAAGCGGACTACGCACCTTACGCTAATAAAGGAGATTCCATAGTTGTAATTAATAGCGCAAAAGCTAAAGTCACAGGAAAGAAATACACAGACAAGCAATATTATTTTCATAGCGGATATCCAGGCGGTTTAAAAACATTTAATTACAAAGATATGCTGCATAAAGATGCGACTTTTCCTGTTTATCATGCTGTCAAAGGGATGCTGCCGAAGAACAAGCTTGCCGATGTTTTAATTAAAAAATTAAAAATTTATGCAGACGAAAATCATCCTCATGTTGCACAGAATCCGGTTGCGGTTGACATAAAAACAATGATTTAAATTAATTATATATTATAAATCATATTATTATAAATTTTATGAATTATAATATAAGTTAAAGTTACGTAAATTAAAAAATTAATTAAAAATTAAAATAGTTATATTGTAGTTATGTTGTAGTTATGTTGTTGTAGTTATGTTATAGATTTATAAAAATAATGTAGCTTTATAAGACAATCAGGATGAGATTAAAATAAATTAATTAAGTAATAAAATATGGAGTAATTTGAAATATGGCTAAAAAAAATATATTGCAGGCAGCCGGAAAACGCAAAACCTCTATTGCGCGGGTTTTGTTCAAGGAAGGCAAAGGAAAAATAACAGTAAACGGAAGAAATTTTGATGATTATTTTCCTATTGAAAAACAGAGGGTTACGGCGGTTAAATCGCTTGCATTTTTTCCTATTGAAGACAAATATGATGTTTTTGTCAATGTCAGAGGCGGCGGTCTTAATGGTCAGGCAGGCGCCATTAAGCTTGCTATTGCTCATTTATTGCTTTTATTAAATCCCGAATTAAAAACTACCCTGTCGAAAGCGGGTATGCTTACAAGAGATTCAAGAATTAAGGAAAGAAAAAAGTATGGTCAAAAGGGAGCAAGAGCAAGATTTCAATTTTCAAAAAGATAATCATTTTTATTTTCTATTTATAAGATATAAATATTTTAAACCAGAAATTTACTCCGTTCATAATGAGTTATTTCTGGTTTTTTTATTTTTGGTTATTTATTGTACGGTTAAGTTTATATTATACCTAACTTATAATTTTTAATGTAAATTGTACTAAGTTTATATATGCTTAACTTATGATGTCGATTAAATTTAAGGTCGCATTTATTTATTATTATATATTATAAAATATTATAAATCATGATTAAAGTTTCTATCATTGGCGCTTCGGGATATAGCGGAATTTATCTGGCTTATACGCTTTTATTAAGGAAAGATGTTGAGCTGGTTCATATCACTTCCCAAAGTAATGCAGGCAAAGATATATCTGAAGTGTTTCCTTCATTTAATAAAATAAACAACGGCAAACGTTCGATTAATTTTGAAAAATTAGATGAAAAGCAGATAGCATGTTCAAGTGATGTTGTTTTCTTATGTTTGCCTCATGGAAAAAGTTCTTTAATAATATCTTCTATTTTAAAGCTAAATCCATTGATTAAAATAATAGATATAGGGGCGGACTTTCGATTTGACAGATTAGAAAACTACGAATTAAATTATGAAAAACATGCTGCACCCCATCTAAATAAATATTTCGTTTACGGTTTGGCAGATGTTTATGAAGATAAAATTAAAGGAGCCCAGTTTGTTTCAAATCCCGGATGTTATCCTACCGGTGCTCTTTTACCGTTATTGCCCCTTATAAAAGCAGGAATTATAAATTATAATTATCCCGTCATTATAGATTCTAAATCCGGTATTTCAGGAGCCGGAAGAAGCAGCGCCAATATTTCAAATCTTTTTTGCGAAGCTCAAAATTCCGTGAGAGCTTATAATTTATGGAAACATAGGCATCTTCCTGAAATTAAAGAAAAAATTTATAATGAAATGTTTTTGCATAGGTATAAATCTGCTAGCGGCAAATTTCAATGCGATGAGTCTTCCTTGCATGATGAATCTGAGTATTTATATAAGCCGGAATATTATCCCGACATAATTTTCACTCCGCATGTCATACCGGTGATACGCGGAATACTCACGACAATTTACATTAAGTTAAATAGCAGCGCCACCAGCGAAAATGCTATTAAAGATATTTACAATGATTTTTATAAAAACAATCCATTTATTGTTATGCTGGAAAATGGTATTTTGCCTGATATTAAAAATGTAATTTATTCGAACATCTGTCACATATCTTTTTCAAAGAACGGTACATATCTTATATTAGTCAGCGCTATAGATAATTTAGGAAAAGGCGCTTCTCTGCAAGCTATCCAAAATATGAATCTTATGTGCGGATTGCCGGCAAATTATGAAATACGCGATTTTACGCCTTATCCCTAAATTAACTATAAATTATATAAATATTGTTGTTTACAACTATTGTTCATTGTTGATTAGTATTGATTATAATTAGACTTTATATAAATATTGTTGTTTACAACTATTGTTCATTGTTGATTAGTATTGATTATAATTAGACTTTATATAAATATTGTTGTTTACAACTATTGTTCATTGTTGATTAGTATTGATTATAATTAGACTTTATATAAATATTGTTGTTTACAACTATTGTTCATTGTTGATTAGTATTGATTAT
>JAJZJW010000005.1:81980-84008 GCA_021809845.1 bacterium
ATTAGACTTTATATAAATATTGTTGTTTACAACTATTGTTCATTGTTGATTAGTATTGATTATAATTAGACTTTATATAAATATTGTTGTTTACAACTATTGTTCATTGTTGATTAGTATTGATTATGATTAGACTTCGTAAAATATCCCTTAAATTCTTATTAGTGTTATTTGTTTTAATCTCCGTAACGGTTGTTTTAAACGGATGCGCAGCTTCCGGCAAAAAAAGCGTACTAAAACATAACAATCATAGCATTAATAACATAAATCTTGCCGACAAGATAAATAGCAAATTTTATAAAAATAATAGCGTACTTATAATAGGATTGTCAGCCGACGCCACAAATCTTATTGGCAATATGGCTGCCGATGCACCAACGGCAGAAGTTACTTCTCAAATATACGACGGATTAGTCAGGTATAATAGGGACCTAAAAATAGTTCCAGACCTTGCTAAATCATGGAAAATTACAAACAGAGGCAAAACTATTACATTTTTTTTGCATCGCCACGTTTTATGGCAGGACGGACACCCATTTACCGCAAGGGATGTTTTGTTTACATATCATCTTATGATAAATCCTAAGACGCCGACCCCATACTCTGCAGATTATTTAAAAGTTGAAAAAGCGCGTATAATAGGAAAGTACATTTTTCAGGTTACGTATAAAAAACCTTATGCACCGGCTCTTTCTAGTTGGGGATTAAGTATACTGCCGCGTTTTCTTCTGAAAGGCAAGAATCTGCTGACCACCAAACTGAGAAGCCATCCTGTCGGTACAGGCCCTTACGAATTTTATAAATGGATTCACGGCTATGAAATTATTTTAAAAGCCAATCCGCATTATTTTATGGGAGCGCCGCATATAAAAAAGATAATATACAGAATAGTACCGGATTCTTCTTCTATGTTTTTAATGTTGAAATCGAACGGCATTGATTATATGGGGCTGACCCCTATACAATATAAGTTTGAAGCAAAAGGAAAGAATTTTATCAAAAAATTTAAAAAATATATTCATCCGTCTTTAAGTTTTACTTTTTTGGGCTATAATATTCTCGATAAATTATTTAAAAAACGAAAAGTCAGACAGGCGCTGAGCTATGCAATTAATAAGAAAGAAATAATAAAAGGTGCGCTGCTCGGCTTAGGAAGACATTGCTACGGACCTTACATGCCCGGAACTTATTACTATAATGGAAATGTAAAAAAATATAGATATAATCCAGAAAAAGCATTGAAGTTACTAAAACAAAATGGGTGGAATTTAATCGACGGCAGGCTTATTAAAAACGGCAAACAGTTTAAATTTACAATATTGACCCCGCAGGGGAACCCTGAACGGCTCTCGGCTGCCGAAATTATGCAGCAAAATTTAAAAAAGATAGGTATTAAAGTCGACATCAGGGTTATGGAGTGGACATCCCTTATTTCTGAATTTATAATGAAAAAAAATTTTCAGGCAGTTTTATTAGGCTTTACGATTACACCCGACCCGGCGGATGCTTCCTCTATATTTTCAGGAAACGACATCGTTCCAAAGGGTTTGAACTTTACTTCATTTAGCAATGCTCAAATTAATAAACTTTTTATAAAAGCTAGAAGCACTTTTAATTTGAAAATACAAAAAAAATATTATTTTGAAATCCAGCGTCTATTAGCAGAAGATTGTCCTTATACTTTTTTATATATTCCAGAAGCCATGCCTGTCGTTAAATCCGCTATCGGCGGAATTAAGCCAGCTCCTGCGGGGATAGGTTATGATATAAGGAGATGGTTTGTAAATGAAAAAATTCTTTGACATTATAATATATAATATACATATGAAATTTAACCTAAGGCGAAATTTTTAAAATGCTAAGAATAAGACATTTCTATTGTACTAAGAATAAGACATTTCTATTGTACTAAGAATAAGACATTTCTATTGTACTAAGAATAAGACATTTCTATTGTACTAAGAATAAGACATTTCTATTGTACTAAGAATAAGACATTTCTATTGTACTAAGAATAAGACATTTCTA
>JAJZJW010000005.1:84018-138714 GCA_021809845.1 bacterium
TATTGTACTAAGAATAAGACATTTCTATTGTACTAAGAATAAGACATTTCTATTGTACTAAGAATAAGACATTTCTATTGTACTAAGAATAAGACATTTCTATTGTACTAAGAATAAGACATTTCTAAATTGCTAAAAAGCGGACATTTCTATTTTGCCTTGACAATTTTTGCTCAATCCTTGATTTTTATTTTGTTTATGATATAATCTTTCTGCGAGCTTGAAGTCTTGGTGAAAATTATTAGATAATGAAAAAGATTAGTTTTAAATGTCATTGGGTAGTTAGTTAGTTAACTAGGATAACTAATAATTAATTAACCTAACCTGATTAATTTAGTTAACCATACGGCTGAAACGGTCGGAATTGGAGCAACGCGGAAATCAGCGAAGCTCATTAACGCCTGTGAAATATGCTCCGGTGGATATCCATAATACCGGACAATCGCCGCCATACGATGAAACAGGATGCCTATCAATTAATTTATAGGTAGTTCACTTGATTAACGGTCAATTAATACAACTAATATAGCTAACGTAGTATAATAATTAATATAATTAATACAATGAACGAATTAAAATCAGAAGAAAAAAAATTGACTCATATAGACGAAGATGGTATGCCTACCATGGTTGATGTTTCGTCTAAAACAGAATCCGTCAGAATAGCGACAGCTGCCGCCAGCGTGTATATGTCTCAAGATGCATTTGAGCTTGCAATAACTGGAGAAGGCAAAAAAGGAGATGTTTTTTCTACCGCTAAAATTGCAGGAATTATGGCTGCTAAAAAAACCTCGGAACTCATTCCATTATGTCATCCTTTAAATATTGAAAATTGCGATATAATGTTTGAACCTGTTAAATCCAAAAATTGTATAAATATTAAATCAATAGTGAAAATTTCCGGCAAAACCGGTGTAGAGATGGAAAGTCTTACCGCCGTTTCCGTAGCAGCTCTTACCATTTACGATATGCTTAAGGCTGCTGATAAATCTATTAGGATAACCGATATTTATTTGCTGAGGAAAGAAGGCGGAAAAAGCGGTGTATATGAATACTCGAAAAAATAATAAATAATAGTTAATAATAGTTACTAATAGTTACTAATAGTTACTAATAGTTACTAATAGTTAATAATATTAATAAATAATATATTTAATATAATAATTTTAGATAAAAAAATATAAATTTTATATACAAACTTTATATATGTATCAATAAATGATATATTAATTTTAGATAAAAAAAATACAAACTTTATTTATAAACTTATATATATTTAACTTATTTTTTTATTGAATATTATCATAAAATTATTGTAAAATGTTAAGAATTTAAAAAAATAATTATAACATGCTAAAAAAGGATAAAAACAGAGGACTATAAATGCTAAAACATGATGTTATTATAGTTGGGGCGGGACTTGCAGGGCTGAGAGCATGTGTTGAACTCAGAAAAAGAGGCATAGACGCGGTAATAGTAAGTAAAGTATATCCTACAAGGTCGCACTCCGGTGCTGCGCAGGGCGGAGTTAATGCGGCATTTGATGAAAATGATTCGTGGGAGTCACATTTTTTTGATACGGTCAAAGGCAGTGATTATATAGGCGACCAGGATGCAATTGAAATATTAACAAGCGAAGCCCCCGGCAATATACTTGAATTACAAAAAATGGGAGTAGTATTTAATAGAAATGACAAAGGCGGTATTTCACAAAGACCGTTTGGAGGACAAAGTTTCCCCAGGTCATGTTACTATGCCGATGCTGTAGGGCATATGATGCTCCACGGATTGTTTGACAATGTGCTTAAATATAATACAAAAATCTTATATGAATATTTTGTTACTAGTTTAGTTGTCGATAACGGAAAAATAGGCGGAGTTGTGGCTTATGATATAAAGGAAGGAAGATTTCACGGCATTGCCGCAAAGTCTGTTTTGTTCGCTACAGGCGGGTACGGTCAGGTATATTCCTCTAATACAAATGCATTAATAAATACCGGTGACGGGATGTCAGTTGCTATCAGAGCAGATGTTCCTCTCATGGATATGGAATTTGTCCAGTTTCATCCCACAACCCTTAAAAGTACGGGCATTCTTGTTACGGAAGGAGCAAGAGGCGAAGGAGCTTATCTTTTAAATTCGCTTGGAGTGAGATTTATGTCTAAATATGCTCCTAAAGCAATGGAATTGGCTCCGCGCGATGTCGTAGCAAGGGCTGAACAGACTGAAATTAATGAAGGAAGAGGTATCGACGGAGCTATTTTGCTTGATGTACGCCATCTGGGAAAAGAAAAAATAATGGAGAAATTGCCGCAAATTATGCAGCTGTCAATCGATTTTGAGGGAGTCAACCCTATTTACGAGCCGATACCTATCAGACCGGGGGTTCATTATTCTATGGGAGGCATTAAAACAGACAATAACGGAAGAACGGCGGTAGAGGGGTTCTACTCTGCAGGAGAATCTGCCTGCGTCAGTGTTCACGGCGCAAACAGATTGGGCGGAAATTCGCTTCTTGATACCATAGTGTTTGGACGACGTGCAGGAATAGATATGGCAGAATACATTAAAAATGTTGATTTTGGCAAATTTGACGAGTCCGCTGTAAGAAGAGATGAAGAGATATTTGAAAATATTAAAAAATCTAACGGCAAGGAAAGACACGGCTTGCTAAAAGCAGAACTGCAGGAGGATATGCGCAAAAATGTCGGCGTGTTCAGAGAAGAATCCCTTATGAAAAAAGCTATAGAAAAAATAGAAGAGCTTAAAGAACGCGCAAAAAATATCGGAGTCGACGATAAAACACATCTTTTTAATACAGATATTGTTGAAGCATTTGAATTTAAAAATATATTGCTTATAGCAGAAATTATAGCCAGAGGTGCTATAATGAGGCAGGAGTCCAGAGGTGCCCATTATAGAAATGATTTTCCTGAAAGAGATGATGATAAATGGCTAAAACATACAGTTGCAAAATTAAATGCAAGCGGTGGAATTGATTTTGATTTTTCCCCGGTAAAAATTACAAAGTTTAAACCGCAGCCGAGAACATACTAAACTAATAAGTTACAAAAATTACGGATAACGCAAACATAACTTGTGCTTATGTTATCTATGTTATCTAATATAATAACAATAGATACTAATTGGAGATTATAGCTTAAGGAGTCGCAAATAATGGAGTTCACAGTTAAAAGTTATAGATTTAATCCTGAAATTGATGAAAAGCCATATTATAAGGAATATGTAATTAATGATTTTCCCGGTATGACGGTTTTAAATGCCTTAATGAAAGTCAAGGCGGAGTTCGACGGAACATTGAGTTTCAGGAGGTCATGCAGAAGCGCTATTTGCGGTTCATGCGCTATGAAAATAAACGGTATTACGAAACTTGCATGTAAAACGCAGGTAAGCGCAGAAATTGAAAAATTTGGTATCATAAAAGTAGACCCTCTTGGCAATATGCCTATAATAAGAGACCTTATAGTTGACCAAGAAGTCTTCTTTGATAAAATTAAGGAAATTAAACCTTATCTGCTCGGTAAAACAGACCATATAAACGACGATTTTAAAGCACTAAAAGAAGGCGAAAAAATCAAACAGCCTGTATATTATAAAACTGAGTTTCAAAATCTAACAGGAAACAACGATACCCCCAACTGCATATTGTGCGAATGCTGCTATTCAGAATGCGGTGGCGTTGTGGCAAATTCAAAATATTTAGGACCTGCTGCCCTTGCTAAATTATACAGATACAGCGAAGACCCGCGAGATAATGATAAAAACGGCTCTCGGCTTGTAAACGGTTCAAAACCTGCAGGAATGTTTGATTGTGTTCATTGCCAGGCATGTGAAGAATTCTGCCCGAAAGGAATTTCGCCCGTTAAAGTTATTGTAAGAATGCACGAAAAAGCTATTAAAAACTCCATAACTTTTTCCAAAGGCGCAAAACATATTATTGGGATTGCAAGGTCTATTCAGGAAACAGGAAGACTTGATGAAATCAAGGTTGCTGTGGATTCGGTCGGTATATCAGGTATTTTAAATGACCTGCCTGTTGCTTTAGGTGCAGGGCTTAAAGGCAAAATGCCTCCTCTCAGACTTAAACTTATAAAAGATATGGAAGATATTAGAGTGGCCTTTAAAGACTTAAATCTGGAGGAAAAACATGATTAATTACGCATATTATCCCGGCTGCGTTGCACAGGAAAGCGGAAAAGAATTAGATAACTCTACAAGATTTATTGCAAAAAAACTTGGCATTAATTTGATTGATATGCCGGAAGCGTCCTGTTGCGGGGGAGGCGTAGTAGATGGATTTGACCACAATTTAAAATTATACATTAATGGAAGAACGTTAGCTTTAGCTGAAAAGTTAGGATATAATATTTTAACTGTGTGTAATACCTGCACTTTAACATTAAGCGAGGTCAATGAAGAACTTATAACTAATCCTAAATCCTTAGAAAAAACTAATGCCTATCTTTCCAAGATAGGGCTTAAATATAGCGGAACTGTTAAAGTTAAACATTTGCTTTACATAATCAGGGATGAAATAGGTTTGGATAAATTGAAGCAAGCCGTTACTTATACTTTAGACGGTGTTAAAGTTGCCCCTTTTTACGGATGCCACATACTGAGGCCCAGTAGCGTTGTCAAGTTTGACGATGTTGAAAATCCTTCAGGGTTCGAAGAATTAATAAAGACTTTAGGCGGCGAACCTGTTCCTTATATAAGAAGAACTAAATGCTGCGGATTCCAGACTATACTTGTTAATGAGGTTACTTCCACTTCTTTGGCAGGCAATGTAATTTATGAGGCACAGCAAAACAAGGCAGATGTTATGGTTACGCCATGTCCTTTGTGTCATTTGAGTTTAGACACATATCAAGGCGTCGCTGCAATGAATATAAATAAAAAATTATCACTCCCGGTATTACATCTTCCGCAGCTAATAGGCGTCGCGCTTGGCGGCAGTTATATGGAAATGGGTTTTTCAAGACATAATATTTCTTTCCGGGCGGTAATGTCTAAAATTAAACAAAATAAATTAAAATAAATTATATAAAAATTAAAAGGAAGGAAAATAGATATGTCTGAAAGTATAGATTTAATCCTAAAAGCGTTAAAGGGATTTTCGATTATCGCGCAAGAAAAATTAGATGATTATGTTGATATTTCCGACGAAGAAAGTAAGGAATCGGCAGAACAAATTATAGATATAGTCACGCATGAATCTTCCATTATTTTGCATGGGCTAAAAGAAAAGGTATCGGATATACTTTTAGACGAAATGAACTTCGCCACCACTTACGATATTGATGAATTAACTAAAAAAATTCAAAAATTAGAAGCTAAGATTGATGAATTAAGTAAGAAAATAAAATAAATATATAAGAATATTGAAATATAAAATATAAAAAAGCAAAAAAAGAGGTGATATAAAATAGGTTTGATTTATTTATTTAATTAATTAATATAAAAGTTACTTAGGGGAAATAAAAATAGGTCTCAGCTATCAATCAATTAATTAATATAAAAATTTAATTAATATAAAAAAAAGTTATTTTTGATAATTCTTATATTCAATTAAGACCTCAACATTAGATTTTATTTTAAAATATGTTTTTATTGTGTTTCTTATAAACTTTATATCTTTCATACTAAATATTTTCCCTTTATTATCCGTAAAAAAAATAAAAGTAGGCATAAAAATTTCATCCGTATTTTTCTGTACACCATATGCAATATGTTTAAATATATTTCCTTTTAGCAAATTATTTTTTTGAGCAGATATAAATTCGTTTATATCGGATGTTTTTATTTTTACATTTTTAGAACCGTATATTTCAATGCAGGTGTCTATTATTTTGTATATATTTTTATTTTCTTTTGATGAAATAAAAATATAGTGCGAATCAGCGAATTCTTTCAGATTTAATTCTATTTCATTTTTTATATCTTGAATTGTCGTATTACTTTCCGAATTAATTTTGATAATATCCCATTTTGTGAAGGCAATTAAAAACTGTTTTTTTTCGACCGTAACCAATTTCAGAAGAGATAAATCATCATGGGTTAAGCCGTGTTGTATATCAATAAATACGCATACTATATCAGCCCTTTCAATTGAAGAAATTGTCTGTTTTTGAAAATTTTCAGAATTAAAATCAAGTTTTGATTTTTTTCTGATGCCCGCTGTGTCTATTAAAATTATTTTTTTACATTTATAATTAAATACTGAATCTATAGAGTCCCTTGTCGTACCCGGTTTATCGCCGGTTTGTATAAGATTATCTTTTAAAATCGTGTTGATATAAGTTGATTTACCGCTGTTAGGTTTGCCGACTATTGCAATTTTGACAGTGCCGTCAATATTCTTATCCTTTTTACATTTAATATAAGAAGATTTAACTTCTTTAACAATTGATTCAAGTATCTCATCAATACCTATAGAGTTTTCGGCGCTTATGGTGAATTTATTTTTTATCCCTATTTTTGCAAATTCGGATAGAGCATTTTCAACATTTTTAATAGAATCAACTTTATTAATCAATAAAAAAACATTAACCCCATATTTAATGAAATTTCTGTATATTTCAATATCCTCAGGAATAAGCCCTGTTTTATAGTCTACTACAAGCAGAAAGAGGTCAACTTTTTCTGCATATTTGAATATCATATTTATGATTTGTTTTTCTAATTCGTTAGCGGGATGCAGATTGAACCCCCCTGAATCGGCAAGCAAAAAATCAGTATTCATATAAGATATTTCTTTTGTGTTAACATCAATAGTTGTTCCTGCAATATCGGAAGTATGAGCAGTTTTTGCACCTATTAGTTTATTAAAAATGGTAGATTTGCCGACATTGGGTCTTCCTATAAGCAAAGCCATAAATTTATTTTTGTTCATATTATTTTATTAATTCCTTCAAATAGTTGGTTTAGCAATGATTTATAATGATTTAGCGTGATTGCTTTATTGATTATTTTTAGCAAATCCAAAATAGCAGCGGCGGGAACAATGTCCGCAGCCGCTATTTGGTTATTTATTATTTTTTATTATTCTTGATTTGTTATTTTATCATTATTGAATTGATGAACTATTATTATTCATTTTTTTCAGTTATTTGTTTCAATGCGGCTAACGCGGCAGATTGTTCAGCCTGTTTTTTTGTTCCGCCTTTACCGTAACCGTAAATTTTATTGTTGATTTTCACGCATACCGAAAAAGTACTTTTATGGTCTGGTCCTTCTTTGCTTAGAACAAAATATTTTGGGACAGCATTATGTTTTTTTTGAATTAACTCTTGCAATGTTGATTTGCAATCAATAGTTATATTTGCATTTTTATTGTCAAAATTTACAAGGCTTGAAAAAAAGCTGCTATATTTTAAGTGATTCAATAATACCGTCTTTGCTGTATCGTACGAGGAATCTAAAAAAATGGCGCCTGCGACAGATTCATACACATTTCCTATTATTCTTTTTTTATTTCTGCCTCCTGTGAGAATTTCACCTTTTTCCATTATAATATAATCGTTGATTGTTAATTTTCCGGCTATTTCAGCCAGATTATCTAAGCTTATCAGAATTGCTTTCAATTTAGATAATTCGCCTTCATTATGCGAAGAAAAATATTTATATAAAACCTCTGAATAAATAGTATTTATTATAGAATCTCCAAGAAATTCCAATCGTTCATAATTTATTTCATTATTAAACGACTTATGAATTAATGATGTAATCAAATAGGTTTTGTTTTCAAATGTATAACCTATAAGTTTCTCAATCGCGTTAACTTTTTCCATGCCTAACAAAGAAGTTACATATTGGGATTCTATCATACTTTTAATAATTATACTTGTTCATAGTGAATTATGTTGAAAATTTATTCTTAAAATAAATTAAGAAAATTTAAAACTTGTATTTATTCTATTGATTATATTGATTATATTGATTGTAAATATTATATTTATTCTATTGGTTTTATCTATTCTACCTATTGTATTTATTGACGGTTGGTTTACATTTATAAAGTCTTATAAAGTTAAAGTTTCCGTTGTTTCTATTACTCCCCCGCCTATAACTTTCATCCCGCTGTATAAAACTGCTGATTGCCCGGGGGTTATAAATTTTACAGGTTCTTTAAACGTGACCTTTACCCTGTATTTGTTATTTTTATCGCTCCCCTTTTTTGCCGTATTTTCTTTTGAACACATCGGGACTTTATAATTTGTATGGTTTCCAGCATTTTTATAATCAGCATTTTTGTAATTTCCATCGTTATTTTTATCATCTTTCATGGCGGCGGCTATTTTGAATATTCCATAATTTATAATTTCCGCAGAGCATTCGTAATTTAAAGAGGAATATCTTATTTTTGCCGTCAACTTTAATTCAGAAAGCGTATTTTTATACCTATCATCTATAAAATTAAAATCATTTATATAAAGTTCTAAGCCGAGGCATTCATTTATAGCTCCCACAAATATATCTTTTGTCGCGGGGTCAATTTTAGTTACATATAATGGGCGAACAGAAGATATTCCCAGCCTCTTTCTCTGCCCCACGGTATATTGAAATATACCGTTATGTTTCCCGATAATTTCGCCGGACATATTTTTAATATAGCCGCTATAGCCGCAGTCGGTTTCATAACTGCTATCATCTCTATTATTAATATTATTTGTATCAATATTAGTTTTATCAATACAATTATTAGTAATAGTTTTGTTAATATCAGCTGTTGCATCATTGTTAATATTAGTTTTATCAATACAATTATTAGTAATAGTTTTGTTAATATCAGCTGTTGCATCATTGTTAATACCAGCTTTATCAATACAATGATTAGTAATAGTTTTGTTAATATCAGCTGTTGCATCATTGTTAATACCAGCTTTATCAATACAATGATTAGTAATAGTTTTGTTAATATCAGCTGTTGCATCATTGTTAATACCAGCTTTATCAATACAATGATTAATATTAACTTTGTTGATGTCAGCTTTATTATTATTAATAATATCAGCTTTATCAATATTCTTAATATCAATATTATTGTTGCTACTGTATTTCAATTGATTTAATATAAATTTATGATAATTTCCATCCGGTATAAAACAAATTTCAACGCTGTCCTTCTTTTTTGAAATTTCATTGAATCCATTTTTCAGCGCTATTTTTCTAATCTCGGATTTTTGTAAATTGCCCACAGGGAAAATTAATCTGCTTAATAATTTTTGATTTAAATTATATAAAACGTACGACTGGTCTTTTGCGGGGTCTTTTGCTTTTATGAGATTAAATCCGCCATTTAATTTTTTGGTTATCCTTGCATAATGCCCAGTCGCCAAATAATCAGCATCAAGTTGGACAGCTCTTTTCAGTAAAATATCAAATTTTAAAATCTTATTGCATAATATGCATGGGTTTGGTGTTTTTCCCTCAAGATATTCTTTAGTGAATTTGTCGATAACATTTTCTTTAAATTCATCTTCAAGATTTATAACAAAATGCGGTATATCTAATTTTACACAAACCCTTTTTGCATCGATTAAGTCTGACACGGAACAGCAGCTTTTCTCAGCTGACTCTTTGTTATTTAGGTCTCCGATAAGGCGCATTGAAAGCCCTATTACATTAAAACCTTTATTTTTCAATATAATAGCGCTTACGGAACTATCCACGCCTCCGGACATGGCAACAGCTACAGTTTTTTTGACATTTTTCTTATAAATCGTCATCAACTCAGACACTGTTCAATAATCTCGTCAAATTTAATAATATCAGGCTGAATTTCTTCATATGATATTGCCCCAGCCTCATTCATGGCAATTACTAAATCTTCTCCTGAAACATAAATTGTATTAGAAGGTTCTATGAGTTTTCCATTGACTATAACGCATGGAGCATCGGGGTCATCGGTGTTTTTATAGATTTCCGGTATAATGTTTATTGTAACATTTTTATAATAATTCATAATAAGCCATACTATAGAAGTGTACATCTTACATCTTCCGTGCGGCGGATTTTTAGTAATGATTTTAACGATGACTTTCTCCATTTTTCTCATTCCTCTTAAATATTTTTAGTGTTATGTTTCTGTTATATTTTCGCTTAATATTTTATTATCATATTTCAATTAAGATTATGTTTTTGCTTAGCTTATTTATTATCATATTTCAATTAAGATTATGTTTTTGCTTAGCTTATTTATTATCATATTTAAAAATGATATAAAATTTGTTATATTAATATAACTGTGCAATAATGTAATAATATATGTAGCATATCGGTAACATATATTATATCAGGTTGATTTTCCATTATATAACATAATTCTAATAATTCAAAAAAAAATTATTAGAATTATTAATATAGCTAATATAGCTAATATCATTAAGAAATATATAACTTAATGTTTAAAATCATAAAAGAAGATATTAATTCAGTATTTGAAAGAGATCCGGCGGCAAGGAGCACATTAGAAGTTTTGCTTTGTTATCCTGGGCTTCATGCTATATATTTTCATAAAATATCACATTTTTTGTGGATTCATAATATTAAATTGCCTGCAAGATTAGTATCTCAGTTTGCAAGATTTATTACCGGCATTGAGATTCATCCCGGAGCCAAAATAGGCAGGAGATTTTTTATAGACCACGGCATGGGGGTTGTCATAGGAGAAACAGCCGAAATAGGCAACGATGTTACAATATATCACGGTGTTACACTTGGAGGAATAAGCTGGAAAAAAGAAAAAAGGCATCCGACCATTGAAGATAATGTTATGATAGGAGCAGGAGCGAAAATATTAGGTCCTTTTACGGTAGGACACGATAGTAAAATAGGTTCCAATTCCGTTGTCGTTAGCGGTGTTCCGCCTCACTCCACAGTGGCAGGAGTTCCTGCTAAATCTATCAAAAGAGATGAATCCGAAGTTCACGACCATGTTGACCTTGAACATCACAAACTTTTTGACCCCAATTATTATGAGATTGAAACATTAAAACAAAGAATTAGCGAATTGGAAAATAAAATAAAAAATATGGACATAAATTCAAATGCAAAATAATTCATATAATTCATATAATTTAAATAATTAAAATATTAAATATTCAAATGCAAAATAATTCATATAATTCATATAATTTAAATAATTAGAATATTAAATATTCAAATGCAAAATAATTCATATAATTCATATAATTTAAATATTTAAAATATTAAATACTCAAGCACTGAGTTGCTAAACAATTCAAAATAACTAATTATGAGATTATCTTCCAGGGGTCAATATGCTGTAAGAGCTATTATAGACCTTGCATATAATTCAAAGAATAATACTGTGCCGATAAGCTTAAAAGATATTGCTAAACGTGAGTCTATATCTTTAACATATTTAGAACAGATTTTTTTTACATTAAAGAAGGCAGGAATAGTTAAAAGCCTGAGGGGTCCCGGCGGCGGCTACCTACTCAATCAGGAACCGTCTAAAATATTTATAGGCAACCTTATTGCTTCGGTTGAACCTATTGACATAATAAGCTGCGTTAGCAAAAAACATAATAGAAAAGAATGCGAAAGGCAATCTATATGCCTGGCTTTTGATATGTGGAATTCTATATCTTCTAAAATTATAGAGTTTCTTAATTCAATTTCTATTGCAGATGTTATATCAGAATATAATATTAAGAATAATTATAATACCCAAAATAATGATGTATTGGAAAATTTAGAAAAAAAATAAGAATAATGCCAAGGATTTATTTAGACTATAATGCCACAACCCCTTTAGACCCGGATGTCATGGAAGACGTGTGTAATGTTTTAAAGAATATTTCCGGAAACCCTTCCAGCCTTTACGAAGAAGGAAGGACGGCAAGAATTTTAATAGAAGATTCGAGGCAATTTATTAAATTATTTTTAGATGCAAATTCCGAAGACGAATTGATTTTTACATCTTCGGGTACGGAATCTATAAATCTTGCTATTATAGGATATATTAACCGCCTTAGGGCTATTAATAAAGATAGAAAACTGCATATTATCACGACGGCTGTAGAGCATCATGCAGTTTTAAATACTTTTAAATTTTTAGAAACTCAGGATATAGAAACCACATATATAGGCATAAATAATTTCGGCGAACTTCTAATGGACGATTTATTATCGTCAATCAAAGAAAATACCGTTCTAATTTCAATTATGGGTGCGAACAATGAAACCGGTACAATATTTCCATTAAAAAATATTATAAACGAAATAAAAAAAATAAATGAAAATATTGCAGTACATAGCGATATAGTGCAGGTTATCGGAAAACATTATTTTTCCCTCAAAGATACACCTTTAGATATGTGCAGTTTTTCAGGTCATAAATTTTATGCTATGAAAGGCAACGGCGCATTATATATTAAAAAGGGTATTAAAATTGACCCTATAATACACGGAGGACATCAAGAACGCGGCTACCGGGGCGGTACGGAGAATACCTCAGGAATAGTTTCTATTGCAAAAGCTTTAGAAATAGTTAAAAATAATGCGGAAGAAAATCTTAAAAAAATAAATTTTTTAGGTTCTCTATTTTTAGATAAATTATTTTCTGCCATAGATAATGTCAGATTAAACGGTCATCCTGTAAATAGGCTTAAAAATACTATAAACATATCTATCGACGGAATAAAAGCAGAAACATTGTTATTTAATCTCGACCTATACGGCATTAGCGCTTCGGCAGGTTCTGCGTGTAATGCCGGCGCATTGGTTAAATCCCACGTTCTTGAAGCCCACGGATATGAAGATGCAAGAGTTCAATCAGCAATAAGATTCAGCATAGGCAGATGGACGACTGAAGACGATATAGAATATGCGGTAAACGCTATAAAAAAATCCGTGCTTAAATTAAGGTCTCTGCAATGAATAAAAACGGGCACATAATTGGATATAAATAATTAGTTTAGTATAATTAAGGACAAACACTAATTATTTTTTTATATTATTAATTTGGTAAAATTTATTAAAATTTATAAATTATATTATATTATATTATATTATATAATTTTATGCTGCATCATAACAGGCAATAAATAGATTATTTTTTTATATTATTAATTTGGTAAAATTTATTAAAATTTATAAATTATATTATATTATATTATATTATATAATTTTATGCTGCATCATAACAGGCAATAAATAGATTATTTTTTTATATTATTAATTTGGTAAAATTTATTAAAATTTATAAATTATATTATATTATATTATATTATATAATTTTATGCTGCATCATAACAGGCAATAAATAGATTGCAATGGATGATTTTTTGAATTATTTAGACGGTGAAATATCAAAACTTCAATTAGACGGCGGCGAAGCAAACTGCGCCGTTATATCCTCAGGCTGCAAATTAAATCAATTCGAGGCGGGTCAATTTGAATCGTTATTCAAAAATCGCGGATTTAATATTGTAGACGCCTCTAATATACACAAAATTGACGAACATAAGCTGCATATAGACCTATTTCTTATCAATACGTGTTCTGTTACGGAAAAAGCGGATAATGAAACAAAAAGAATACTTAGCAGAATAAAAAATAAATATCCGCTAAGCGCCATTATCCTTACAGGATGTTTTGCCCAATTAAATAAAGAAACTTATACTAGAAAAGAATATAGAAATTTAGGCATAAAATTAATAGATAACGTCAGTAAACTAAATATTCTGACAAATTATAACAATTACAAGTACAATAATAATATTGCAGTACCAAAGAAAACGCTTATTTCTGCACAAAAAAGAATACGAGCCAATTTAAAAATACAGGAAGGATGCGATATAAAATGTTCATTCTGCATAATACCTAAGGCAAGACCTATACACTGGTCATTAAATTTCAAAGAAGTTATGTCTTCAATAAAAGAATATTACAAAGCCGGATTTAAAGAAATTATTATATCAGGAATGAATATTGGTTCTTACCGTTCTTTTTATGAAGAATCAGGAGCAAACAACGGCAATAATAATAGCTGCGGCGGCTGTTACAATAATGATGGCAATAATAAAAAAATAGAAAAAAATTTTAATTCTCTTTTAATTGCCATAGAAGAGCTGAATATTCCGGTGAAAATAAGAATCAGTTCGATTGACCCGATTCACATCAATGACGATTTAATAAATATCCTGGCAAATAGCAAAAAAATACAAAATCATTTCCATATTCCGTTGCAGAGCGGTTCTAATAGGATTCTGAAGGCAATGAAAAGGAATTATACTTTTGAAGAATATCTGACTATTGTAAACAAAATAAATTCAAAAATTAAAGATGTTGCTATAGGTACTGATATCATTTCAGGTTTTCCGGGAGAGACTGAAGAATATTTTACGGAAACGCTAAATAATTTAAATAAATTGGATATATATTATATGCATATATTTTCTTATTCAGACAGGAAAGGAACGGAAGCATTTCTTATGAATAATGAACTTAAAATAAATCAAAAAATAATAAAACAAAGGACAGCAATATTAAGAAATATTTCATCAAATAAAAAAGATATTTTTCATAAAAAATTTTACGGCAAAACGCTTAATTTTTTAAGTCTTTCAAAGAGCCAGGCAATAAGCTCAAATTATATAAAAGTAAATATAATATACAGCTGCGGCGCAAACGAAAAAATAATAGCCGAACAAGATTATCATGAAACATCTGCCGGAAAAAGATATAGAAAATATGGGATGCAGCATACTCTAGAAATTCCTCCAAACACCTTTTTTGAAGGTATGCTTATAGAAGAAAAAGACGGCTTGCACGGACATAACGTTGACAGATGCGACGTTCTGTTTCTTAGAAAAACTGCCGATTTTTAAAAATTTATTCATATCTTAAGGCTTCGACCGGATTCAAATTTGATGCCTTGTAAGCGGGATAAAAACCAAAAAATACACCTACTGCTACTGAAAATACAATTGATATAAGAATAGGTTCAATAGTTAATATTGTATGAAGAGGCGAGATAACCGAAATTAAATCCGATATTCCTATGCCGAGCCCTATTCCCAATACTCCCCCAAATAAACTTAATACCGACGATTCAATTAAAAACTGTTTTAGAATATCATTTTTTTTTGCGCCGACTGCCATTCTTATACCAATTTCTTTTGTTCTTTCGGTAACGGATACAAGCATAATATTCATAATTCCTATACCCCCTACAAGCAGAGAAACGGCGGCGACGGCTGCTAAAAGTATTGTAAATATCTGAGCGCTTGAGCTTGCAGTTTGTGCAATTTGAGTTAAATTTCTTATATAGAAATCGTTTGGTTTATGAGGTGGAATATGATGTTTTTGTCTTAAAAGTGCGGTGATTTGATTTTGAGCTATCTCTGTGTCTTTTTTAGATTTTGCCGATACCATAATGATATTTACCCAAGATATGCCAGCTATTTTTTCCATCATTGTGGTTATAGGTACGGTAACTAAATCATCCTGGTCTTGACCAAATGCGTTAAATCCGATAGACTTTAATTCTCCTATAATTTTAAACGGTACATTGTGTATTAAAACGATATGACCAACGGGATTCATAAGACCGAAAAGCTGGGTCGCAACTGTTGTTCCTATTACAGCGACATTTGCGGCGGTATCAACTTGCTGCTTATCAAAAAATTCGCCTTTAGTTACAGGCCATTTTCTTATTACAGGAAATGTTGAACTTGTTCCAAGAACGGAAGCACCCCAGTTGTTGCCCCGCCATATGACCTGTTCATTCATTCTTATGTTTGCTGCATCCGTTTTTACGGCAGGCAGTTTTCTTATTGCCTCGGCATCTTGCAAAGTCAAGGTGGGTAGTTCTCCGAAACCTGTCTGTACCCCGCCGAGATTGGATGACCCGGGAAGAATTATTAAAAGATTTGAGCCCATAGCGTTAATAGCATCCTGAACCGAAGCCGATGCGCCTTGACCTATGCTGACGGTTGCAATTACAGATGCAACGCCTATAATTATTCCGAGTGTTGTGAGAAAAGACCTTGCTTTATTTCTGGCAAAAGTTTTAAACGCCGACTGTACATCAAGTAAAATAGGAAATTTCATGATTTATATAATTTATAATTTAATTGTCAACGATATGACCATCTTTGACGGTTATATGTTTTTTTGCAAAAGCGGCTACATCAGGTTCATGCGTAACAAGTATAATTGTAGCATTTCTCTCAGCGTTTATTTTTTTAAAGAAAGACATGAGTTCGTTGCTTCTAACGGAATCTAAATTGCCTGTCGGTTCATCCGCCATAATTATCGAAGCATTGTGAACTATTGCTCTTGCAATAGCCACCCTTTGTTGTTCCCCGCCGGATATTTGATTAGGAAAGTTATTTTCTTTATTTTCAGGAATATCAACTAAACGCAGAGCTTTCTTTGCTTCTATATTAGCTTCTTTATGGGTCAGCCCGGCATAGAACAAGGGGAGCTCAACGTTTTCAATTACCGAAAGTCTTTGAATAAGATTAAAACCCTGAAATACAAAGCCTATTTTTTTGTTTCTTATTTCAGCCAGCCGGTCTTTGCTCAGCGTGGACACATCTTCGTCTTCAAGAAAATATTTTCCGAAAGTAGGCTTGTCTAAACAGCCAAGAATATTCATTAATGTTGATTTTCCGGAACCTGAAGCACCCATAATTGAAAAAAACTCTCCTTTACGTATGGTTAAATTTATATCTTTTAAAGCCTCGTAATTAATAGCGCCGGTTTTATAAATCATTCCTATATGTTCAAGTCTTATCACCGTTTCGTTTATATTCTCATTCATATTTTGTTAAGTTTTATTTGAGCGTATTTTATAAATCATATTAATTTAATAAAATTTAATTAAAATATTTATTTATTTATCCAACAACATTTAATTAATATATTTATTCAATTAATTAAAAGAACATTTTCCTTTTTGGTCCCTGCCGTTGCATGTGCTGGGAGTTATTAGACAAATTAAGTCCTGTTATAACTTCCGAACCTATTTTTATTTTTTTTGAGATTACTTCGGTATAGCTGTTATTATTAATCCCTAATTTGACAATAATAGGGACTGGTTTGTGTTTCTCTAAAATCCAGACTACGCCCTCTCCCGATTTTAATTTATCGGTAATTTTATTGATTATATATTTATTTTCATTGGTAGGAACGAACCTTAATGCCGTATTTGGCACGGCAACTGCATTAGATTTTTTTTTAATATAAATTTTTGGTATAGCAGTCATACCAGGTAACAGCAGATGATTTTTATTGTCAAAATAAATAGTAACGTTATAGCTGACAACACCTGAAACGGTCGTTGGATTGATTCGTACGTTATGTACATATCCGTAAAATGTTTTATCGGTGTATGCATATACCGTGAACGAAACCTTGTCGCCTTTTTTTATCCCCCCAAGGTCTGCTTCGTTAGTTGCAGTATCAATTTCCATTTTGCTTATATTTTCGCCAATCGTAAAAAGCGTCGGTGTCTGAAAACTTGATGCGACAGTCTGACCGACTGCCACTGCAACGTTTATAACAACGCCGTTAACGGGGGAATATATTTTACAGTAAGACAGATTTGTTTTATCAATCTTTAGCTGAGATTTATCTGATGTTTCAATACTTTTTAAATATTTTAACTGAGCTATATCTTGAAGATAAACGCTTTTTGCATTTTGTTCGGTCGAATGGGATATTAAATCTTCCGCCCATAATTTTTTATCCCTGATGTATGTCAGTTTGTCGTAATTTAATAATGCAGTCTGTTTTTGGATATTTGCCTGCGCCGATGACAATGCTGCTTCGTCCATGTTTACTTTTTCAATAAACGTTGTTGGGTCTATTTCGGCTAAAAGCTGACCTTTTTTTACTTTGGTATTATACCATACGTCAAGTCGAGTTATAAGACCTGAAACTTGAGCCCCGACGTTTATTGTATGAACAGGGTTTATGGTGCCGGTCGTCAGTACCGATTTTTGGATAGTTATAGGTTTTATCTTATATAATTTATAAGAATATGACGGCGTGCCTGTTTTTTTTATCAAATACACAGCTAAACCAATAACTATCATAAGAATAATAATGATTACGTATAATTTTTTCTTACTTTTCATTATATTTTAAATCTCCGTAAATTATATGCTTATAAAAGTTAATAAGCTGTTTGGTCAATGTATTAATATGTTGCAATATGTCAAAATATGTTGCTCAAGCCAGAAGCTGAGATGTATCCGCTGCAATATAATATGCCAATCGGCTAATATGTTAATATGTTGCAATATGCCAATCGGTTAATCAATTAATCAGTTAATATTCTTAGCGTTCAACTAATCTGTAAAAATTGCTTCATTTTAAATTATTTTAAATAATGATGTATTAGCAGACCAAGGTCTGAATATAGTTTAGTTTTTTCATAAAAATACGTAAATTTTGCATTTATATAATTGGTTTTGCTCGTTATATATTGAGAGTTTGCCGTTACAAGCTGTACCATTGAACCCACTCCGACCTGGTAGCTTTTAAGAGCCAGTTTATATGCCAGTTTTGAAGATATAAAAGATTGATAGAGAGCTTTTGCCGTCAAATATTGATTAATTATACTGTAATAATCATTGGTAATATTATAAATCAGGTTATTTTTAACTAATTTTTTATTCCATATATCACTGTTTAGCTGAGCTTTTGCAGCGCCTACCTGATTTTCCGTTAAAAATCCGTTAAATATAGGGATATTAATGGCTATCCCAGCCGAATAATTTCTATCTAAAGGAAAGGATGAATTTTCTCCAGTATAATTAAAACTTGCGCTTAAAGAAGGATAATAACCTGAAATAGCCTGTTTTACCGAAGCATTAGACGATTTAACTGCAAAAGCTGCCTGCTTTAACTGAGGGTTATGTTTAAGTCCTTTTGACAGCAGGCTTTTTAATTTTGTTTTAAAAGGTTTAAACAATACAGAATTTATAAAATGGTATCTGACCTTATTTTCAGGCGATAAGCCTATAGAATTTAAAAGGGCAAGTTTTGCTATTTTCACATTAAAAGTAGAATTTATATAAGATGCTTTAGCGGTTTCCATGGCAGCTTTTGCGGTTTCGGCGTCAAGCAGGTCTCCAGAACCTACTTTATAAAAAGCATAAGCTGATTTATACTGAATTTCATCGTTTTTCAAATTTTCTCTATCGGCTTTTTCTAATTGCTGAGCTTGAAAATACGATTCGAAATCAAATGCGACATTATATAAATCGTTATTAATAGTAAGATTATACGAGTATTTCTGACCCAGCATATTATATTTTGATTGAAGATAATTATAATAACGGGAACCAAAAGAATATAATTCCAGTGTTGCATTGATGCTTCCGCTGTAATTATTTATAAAATAGTTTTGATTGACATTATGAATAAGTACTTGATTTCCAATAGTTTGAGCTTCACCAGCGTTGTTTACATTCATGACGGTTTCTTTGGTGAAATCTGCATTAGCTGAAATTTGGGGATAATATTTATAGGTTGATTCGTTATTCAAATACACGTAATTAAGATAATTATATTTGCCCGATAATATACCAGGGTAATTTGTCAATGCCAATTTTAGCGCTTGTTTAAGATTGATATATTTGTTGCTTATCTTTGTATTTTTATTTGTAATATTAATCTTAAATGTTTTTCTAAACGCGGTTTGAGAAGCAGGGATAAGATAATTTTTGATATTGTTTCCAAAATGCCTGAAGCAGTTTGTTTTTCTTAAATTACCCGGCTGCTCCGGCGGTAATTGTTTTTTTGGATGTTTTAATGTGCCCGAATAAGATGCGGTAGGATAAGATAACGAAAAAATTAATGCACTGACTAAAAAAACGAAACATAATATAAAAAATTTGGTATAATTAAACCTGCACCTTATTGTTGATTTCATAAAGACTTTTATTATTTTACATCAAATTTTCTATCGTTTTTTTATTTTTCTAAGTTCTAAGTTCTAAATTCTAAGTTCTAAGTTCTAAGTTCTAAGTTCTAAGTTCTAAGTTCTAAGTTCTAAGTTCTAAGTTCTAAGTTCTAAGTTCTAAGTTCTAAGTTCTAAGTTCTAAGTTCTAAGTTCTAAGTTCTAAGTTCTGCAATATTTTATTTATTATATTGTATTATATCATAAATCCAAACTAGACTAAAATATTTTATTTGTTGTATTGTTTTATATCATAAATCTAAGTCAACCACCCGCCGTTTAAGAAGCGTAGGGTTTGAAAAAGCCGGTTGACAGGGAGAATGAAACAAACTACTAGTTAATATCTAATACCTAATATTTATTCACCTAATATTTATTTATCGCATTTATTTAAAAATAAAAATTAATATGGAAAATTTAAAATTTCATCTTATAAGTCTTGGATGTCCTAAGAATCAGGTTGACTCCGAAGATATGTTTACTATTTTAAAAAAAGAAGGGCTTATTTTTAGTCCCGATATTTTAGGAAGCGATATATGTATAATAAATACATGCGGTTTTCTTGAGAAAGCCAGAAAAGAATCCATCGATGTAATAGTGGAAACTATCAATCACAAACTTGAAGGCGACACTAAACATATAATAGTAACGGGATGTATGGTCAACAACAATAAAGATGTTCTTATAAAAGATTTACCGGAAGTTGATTATTTTTTATCAACCTTTGACGAAACTGCTATTGCCGATATTGCAAAAAAATTCAATACAAATACAAATTCAGATAATAAAACTGCTATTGCCGATATTGCAAAAAAACTCAATACAAATTCCAATATAAATATAAATTTTAATACAAATATAAATAAAAATCCCAATGCAGCTCTCAATATAAATGTAAATAGGGAGCAAATCCAAATTAATAAGAATGACAGCAACAATGACCATACTAGCAATCAAGGCAATAATAATAGCCACAATAACAATTACAATAGCAATTACATTGGCAGCAACAAGCTAAATACAAATCGCAGCAAACATAAAAATGCAGATGGCGGTAAATTTATTGAAAGAGAACACTTTAATTTAAAAAGAACGGCTTATTTAAAAATCTCCGAAGGGTGCGGCAGGAGCTGCTCTTTTTGTGTCATACCGTCAATAAGAGGGGATTATAAATCTAAAAAAATTGAGGAGTTGAAAAAAGAAGTATTATATTTGTCAGAAAACGGTGTAAAAGAATTAATAATAATTTCTCAGGATATTTCTTACTACGGCGTTGACCGCAATATAAAAGACGGATTATATATTTTATTAAAAGAACTGATAAAAATTAAGAAAATAAAATGGATAAGGCTTATGTACATTTACCCCGCTCTCATTACTGATAATCTAATATCGCTCATTAAAAATGAAGAGAAAATTCTTAAATATGCAGATATGCCCATTCAGCACATAAGTGACAATATATTAAAATTGATGAAAAGGTCAACTGATAAAAAAACTATATTAAAGTTTATCGAAAAATTTAAAACTGAAATTCCCGATATCGCGTTAAGAACGTCCTTGATATGTGGTTTCCCCGGAGAAACCGAAGATGATTTTAATGAATTACTCTTATTTGTTAAAGAAATAAAGTTTGACAATCTCGGAGTTTTTAAATATTCAGACGAACAAAATGCAGCATCGTTTAAACTCAAAAATAAAATAGGCGTAAAATTAAAAAACGAAAGATATAAAACGCTTATGGAGCTGCAAAATTCATTGCTGCCTGAAATATTTGCAAAATATAATGGAAAACAATATGAAGCGATTATAGATAATGAGAATAGCGGTAAAAATATTATTCAGACAAGAACTTACTTTCAGGCACCGGATATAGACGGCTGCACTTATGTTTATTCTGAAAATAAAAGCGGAATGAACGGCGGAATAATCGATGGCGGCGACATAAAAAAAATTGAAGAAGCCGATTTTTTACAGATAAAAATTACAAAACAAAAAAATTATGACTTATATGGAGTTGATTGCAGTGAAAAAAATTGTTAAAAATAAATAAAACAGGTCAAAACAATAAATGTAAAAAGTATATCTGCATTTAACATTTAACAGATGATATTATAACGGACAGGGTTATAACGGATAGTATAATAACATACAGTCAGTACTGCAACACATACAGCACCAGTAATGTGCATTGCCATAATATACAGTACTATAACACAATACTGCAATATACATACAGTACCATAATATAACATAATATAACGGACAGCATTAAAACATGAGTAATGGCGGCAATTCTATCAAAAACGATAACAAACTTGAGTTTCCCCATATTTTCCAGCTATCCGCATCTGCAGGAAGCGGCAAAACACGCAATCTTTCTTTAAGATATGTTCAGTTTCTTTTATCTCCTAAAATAAAATCAAATAATACCAATACAAATAATTTAAATAATATTATAGCTATAACATTTACAAACAAAGCTTCAGGAGAAATGAAAGACCGCATCCTGAATCTGCTCAAGTCTATTGCTATTGGAGATAAGTACGCAATAGAACAGATTAAAAAAGTGATACTTTTAGATGAAGAAAAAAAGAGCAATGCGGGTTCAGATGCGCACACTGATAACACCGATATTGATTACACAAATTCCAAAGCAAATACCTATTTAGAAACCGGTGCCGTTATCGGCACAGTTGCCGATAACGTGAATTACGAAAACGCCGGCATTAGCGTCGGCATTAACACCTACGCGAATACAAAAAATATTGAAGAAAGGGCTCTGTCCATTGTAGATAATATTATTAAAAATTATTCAGATTTTAATGTAAAAACGATAGACAGTTTTTTAACGGACATAATTAAAGCATCTTTGTTAGAGACTGAAATACGACCCGGGTTTAATATAGTTATGAATCCGATGCCTTACATAGAATATGCGTTAGACAGCCTGCTTTCGAACGCATCCGGCGAAAACGAAGACAGTGAAATAAAAAATATGTTCCGGGAATTTATTAAAAATTACACGATTATAGAAGGTAAAAGTAATTTTAATCCTCGCAGGGCAATTATAGAGACAATAAAAGAATTAAGGAATATTGAAAATACGAAAGGTAAATATTTTATTGTTCCGCATGATGAAGATTTTTTAATTAAATCGCATAATTATATAGAAAAAAATATTAAAAACATATATGAAAGACCTTTTGAAATAGATAATATATCTGATTGCGGCGGCAAATTGCAGGAATTGGCAAATTTAATAGACGATTTCAACAATATAGATATATTGGATGGCACTGAATTCCAATCAGCAGGAAAAACAAAGACGGTTTTCCAATCCCAATCTAAATCTAAATCTAAATCTAAAAAAATAGCATTAAATAAAAATGCGTTAAAAGGGTTAGCAAAAATCTCAAAAATGGATTTCAGTTCAGCTTATCTGCTTAAAAATAATATACGCCAAATTGTCACAAACGCTAAAAGCTTAGATAATTTATATAACTTATATAAATTAGATAACTTAGATAGGTTGGACAACTCAGACAATTTAGATAGGTTAGATAAATTAGACAAAAAATTAGATAAGGATAAGTTATATAAATTGAATGATTTAAGTTTAAGTACCGCATCTAAATCTAATTTTAATAACGAAGACAATCGTAAAGCGGCGCTTGTTTTAAACGAACTTCAGCAGGTATGGGATAGTATAAGAGTAAGTATTAAAAACATTATTTTAACAATCAGCGGCATAAAATTTTATCCTTATATAAAAATATTGCAAGAAGTAAAAAAAATTATAACGGAAAAATCTAAAAATGACGGAAATATATTTATAGATGAATTAAAAATCAAAGTAAATGAATTGATAAGAGACAATAGAGTGCCTGAAATATATTTTAATATCGGAGAAAAGATTTATCATTATCTCGTGGATGAATTTCAGGATACAGACAGGCTTCAGTGGAAAAATATAAAAGCATTAGTTGGGAACAGCATTGCAAATGGGGGCACATTTTTTTATGTTGGAGACAAAAAACAGTCTATATATAGATTTAAAGGCGGAGACGCCGATTTATTCGATGAGGTTATGGACAATTTCCGCAGCGAAAATATTATTGATGAAAATAATTTTTATGAAGAAAAACTTTCTTATAATTTTAGGTCAAAAAAGGAACTTATAAGTTTTTTCAATAAGACTTTCAGCCCTGAAAATTTAGTTCTTCGTTTATTATTAAATACTGATACAAAGGATGAAAATAGCGCGTATAAGCATGAATCTTGCAATCCAATTAATCCAATTAATTCTGCTGGAACTGATGATTCAATACAGAGCCATAATTCTGTTAAGTTTACTGAATTCCCTGATGCTAATAATTTTATTAATTTTATCCGTTCAGATTTAGCATATTCAGCCGATTATACAGATATAGACAGTCTGGTAAATAAAAATATTGTACATCTTATAAATACTATATATAAGGACCATGCGCAGGAATCACCCGACGGGGTTATTAAAGAAATTAAAGAGGAGAGCTGCGGCGGCGGGCGCATTTATATAGAGCGGATTTTGGAAAAACAAAATGGAGACGAACAGAAAGAATATAAAAAGGCTGAGTATAGACAAACCGGGTATATGCAAACAGAATATAAACAAACAGAATATATGCAGGCAGAATGTAAACAGACAGAATATATTAAAAATAGCGAAGAAAAATATATTTCGGAGAATGTGTGCAATGCCGGCGGCAATGATGATAATGATAATGCAGATAATGCAGATATATTTTCGGATAATACTTTAAATTCCCAGGAAATTAAAGAAATATGCTTAGAAAAAACTATAAATATAATACATGATGTAAAAACCAGAAATTATAAATATAAAGATATTGCAATACTTACACGCACAAACCAAGAATCAAGCGATATAGTTCTCAGACTTAAACGTGACGGGATACCGGCGGAATCGGAGCAAAATGCTGATATAAGAAATAACGCTCTGATTAAAGAGGTTATCAGTTTTATGAAATTTATAAATAAACCTTCCGACAATCTTTCCTTAATTAATTTTATAAGCGGCTCTATATTTACCTCCATATTTAATATGCCGGATTTTTCCGCCACCTTTAAAGATGAGCTCAATTATTTCGTTGCGCAAAATAGGGGTAAGAAGTTCATTTATTTGCATTTTAAAAAGTGGATGCAGGAATTATTGCAGAATAAGCATATTAATATTAGCAATATAAGCAATGCAAACGACATAAACAATATAAATAATATAAATAGTACGAACGATATAAACAATATAAACAATATAAATAATATAAATAATACAAATAATACAAGCAATATAAATAATACAAATAATACAAGCAATATAAATAATACAAATAATACAAGCAATATAAATAATACAAATAATACGAACAATATAACTAATATAAATATAAATAAGGCAAAAAATATTATCTGGGATTATTATTTTGAGCCTTTAATAAATAGTGCAGGCTATGACCCGCCTTATGATTTTGTATGTATGTTTTATCAAAAATTTAATATTTATGAAAATTTTAAAAATAATCTGGGATTTTTTATGCATCTGCTCGAGCTTTTAAAAAACAGGGAAGAGGAAAGCGAAAACAGCTTAGGTGTGTTTATAGATTTTTTTGAAAATGTCAAATCTGAAGAAAAGTTATTTTTAGTTAAGCTTAATTCAGACAAAGATGCTGTGAATGTTTTAACTATGCATAAGTCTAAAGGTTTACAGTTTAAGGCAGTTATTATCCCTTATGCAGGTTTAAAAATTGACAGTCCGAATAAAATAATAGTTGATTATTTAAGTTCAAACAACATCGGCGGCAATGAGAGCCGCAATTACACTGAAGACGGTATCGCGCTTAATTACGCTGATAAAACGGGACAGAATTTCCTGCTAAGTATCATCAAGGGTATTATTGAAAATGATAAATTAAATTCAAATTATAGATTAAATTTAAATGATTCATTAAATTCAGGTATGTATTTAAATTCTACGGCACGTTCAAAAATAATATCCGAACCAATTGCCGAAGAAAATAAAATTGTGATAAAATCTATAGTTTCATACATACGTCAAAAATCATTAAATTTTATAGATGAATTAAATCTTTTTTATGTTACGCTGACAAGAGCCGAAAATGAACTTTATATTTTATTGCCGCCTAAAATAGGCAATCATAAAAACAGATTGATAAATTTGTTCTTTGATGGCAGCATCGGCGGCAGAACTGATGGCAGCAGCAACGATAATATTATAAGTATTAATTAATAAATCCGTATAAATAAATAACTATAAAAAATAATTAATACCAAATTAATAACAAATACCAAATTAATTGAATAATATCAAATTAATACACTAACATCAAATAATACATTAATATCAAATTAATACACTAACATCAAATAATACATTAATACCAAATTAATACCGAAAAATAACGTAGAATAATTGCAATGAAAATTTATGCGTTGACATTTAAAGAGTCTATTATTGAACATATAGCGGAAAGATTGATAGACGAAACTGATAAAACCGTCAGAATTGATGAAACTTACTTTTATAATAATAATGAAAGCTATAATGCAGATTGCAGCAATGTTAATGGTAGTAGAGCGCATAATAATTATACCGACAATAAACATATAAAAAATAACAAAAAAAACAATAAAACAATAACTAAGGATTTTTCAAAATATGCCGTAGTGTTTGCAGGAAAAAGACCCGCATTATATTTAAAAAATATCCTTTCGGATAAAATACACGCACGTTATAACCCTCCGCGTATTTTTTCAATAAATGAATTTATTAAATTTATTGCCGAAAAAGCCTGCGGTATTCGAAAAGAAATAAGCATTATAGATGCTGTGTGGTTTTTATATAATATTACAAAGGATATTTCTAAAACGGAAAGTTATGCTTTAAATCAAAAAAACACTGTTGATGCAGCCGGCGCAGCATACATTGACGCTGATAGTAAAAATATTGATAAAAATAATAACAACATAAATATCGGTTTTAGAAACATAAGAGAATTTGACGATTTTTTTCCATGGGGGCTGCAGCTGTTTAATGCAATTAACGAACTGGATGCCGAGGCGGTAGAAAATAAAGAGCTGAAATCTTTAAAATTTTATTTACCCGATATACCTCTGAGTATTGGCAGATTTTACAACAGCCTATCGGTGATACGCGAAAATTTTCACAATAAATTATACGAAAATGAGCTGTCCACGCCCGGATTAGATTATATTAATGCATTAAAATACATTAAGGGCGGCACAGGCATATTATCAGGTAATGATAATATAGATGAGAATATATGTAAAGATATAAGTGAAAATATAATTAATTTTAAAAATGATTTTAAAAAAATCTATCTCGCAGGATTTATATCGCTTAATAAAACTGAATCATATATTTTTAAAACACTTGTTGAAAGCGAATGCGCAGAATTTTATACCCAATTTGAATTTTTAAAAAAAGAAGAATATTTAAAAGATTATATTGTTTCAAAATTAATTAACTCGTTGGACAATCCGGAAATTGAGTGTATTTTTCCCAAGAATTTGAATAACAATAACAACAACAATAATAACAATAACAATAATAATAACAATAATAATAATAACAATAACAATAACAACAACAATAATAACAATAACAATAACAACAACAATAATAACAATAACAATAACAATAACAACAACAATAATAACAATAACAACAACAATAATAACAATAACAATAACAATAATAACAACAATAATAACAACAATAATAACAATAATAACAATAACAATAACAATAACAATAATAACGATAAATTATGCAAAGAAGCCAATTATGTTGGCAATAACAAAATCAATAAAGTCAGTAAAGATGATTCTGAAACCATTCTGAATTTTTATGAAGGGTTTGATGTGCATTCTGAATTAGAATCAAAAAGAGATATAAATATTTTAGCTCAAAACAATTTTGTTCCAGAAAACAGTGCTATTATTTTACCGGATTCTAATACGCTGATACCGCTTCTGCACCATGTAATAAATTATACAGATTGCGATTTTAATATCACTATGGGATATTCTTTAAAACGAACACCGCTCTATTCATTGCTTAACCTTATATCTAAAGTTCAAGGAACAAAATTGCGGGGAAAAAACGAAAAAGATACAAACAATAGCAGCGCCGAAGAGAAAGGCAGTAATAAGAAAAATAAGCATGGATATTTTGCAAAAGATTATATTAATTTATTAAAACATCCGTATATTAAGATACTATACGGCGAAGATGCCGCTTCTGCGGCAGATGCAGCAGAAGAATATATAATTTCAAATAATTATAGTTATATCGCGCTTAATGATGTTGAAAATATGATTTCTAGTTTTACTCTTCCGCTCAAAAATATCGAAGACAGGGTTCTATGCGCGTGCGATACGCCTGATGACTTTAAGGACACGGCTAAATGTGCCAAAGGCAATGACAATAACAATATTATTAATAGAACAAATATTATTGATAATGACAATAACAATATTATTAATGGAACAAATATTATTGATGCGGTAAAAAAAATCCATGAGCAATTTTTTATAAATTTTGAAGCAGAGAAAGTAACACCTAAAAACTTTTCAAATAAAATATTTGAAATAGTTAACAAAATAATAATCAGTGAAACTAATAATAGCATCGCCGCCGCAGCTGCTCACAAATTAACACCGGAGTTTACAGAAAAGTTCGTAGAGATACTTAATATATTCGGTAATTCTTTTTTTAGCAATGAAATAATGGTTAAAAAATCAATATTAAGATTATTTAAATATTATATTGATAACGAATTTGCGGCTTTTAACGGCATACCTCTTAAGGGTTTGCAAATTATGGGGCTTCTGGAGACAAGAGCTTTAAAGTTCGGTAAAGTTATAATATTTGATGCAAATGAAGACATTTTACCTCCTGTAAAAAAATATGACCCGCTGCTGCCTTATATATTAAGAAAAAAATTGGGCATATTATGTTATACAGATTATGAGGCGCTGTACAGATACTATTTTAGAAGATTGATTTTTGGAGCGCGCGAGGCTGACATAATTTATATAAAAAACGATAATAAAGTAAGAAGCAGATTTATTGAAGAAATTATCTGGGATGAAGAAAAAAAAGCAAAAAAACTTGATATAAAAGATATAAAAATTTTAAGTTTTAAAACTGATATCCCGCAAAAGAGCAGTAATGATTTTGAAATCAAAAAAAACAGTCTGATATTAAAAATAATTGATAATCTACTCACAAAACTTTCCATTACCGCAATAGATACATACATCAATTGTCCGGTACAATTTTATTATAAATATATAGCAGGGCTTTCCGAGACTGATACTATAAAAGAGGGCATAGGTGCTGACACTATAGGAATATTCGAGCACAGAGTTCTTAAAAAATTCTATGAAGATTTAATATCAGAAGACTTTAACAAAAAATATATGAATAGCGTGAATATTAACACCGATGCAAATACAATAAATATAAATAAAAATACAAACACAAATGAACATATAAATCCAGATAAAAATAAATATGCAAATGCAAATCCGAATACGAATGTGAATATGAATATAAATAATATGGCTATAAAAAATGAATTTTTTTTAGATAATTATATTAAAGAAAAAATAAATAGAATAATAGAAGGATGCGAAAATGAAACTGAAGATTTTTTAGTAAAAGAAACGTCTAAAGACCTATTATTTAATTTTATTAAGTATGATTTGTCAAATAACTGTCTTAATAAAAAAGAATGGGAAATTTTGGGATTAGAATGTAAGATTGAAGCAGAGTTTAATATCGGAAAAGATGAAACAAATATTAATAAAATAAATATTAATGAAATAAATCGCGGCAAAATCATAAAACTTTATGGAATAATAGACAGGATAGACAAATTCAAAAATTATAATACCGATAATAATAATAATATTGCTCATGATAATAATGCTCATAACTTGAATAGCGAAGAAAATTTCGTTATTATAGATTATAAAACCGGTAAACATGCGGTAAAACCGGATATATGCAAGATCTTGGAATATTGTGGCGGGAAACCGTTACCTGACAGGAAAAAAATAAAAGAACTTATAAAATCCTTTCAACTTCCGGTCTATATATATTTATTTAAACAAAATTCTAATATTAATGCTAATGCTAATGCTAATGCTAACGTCAAGGCTAATCTTAACGTTAATACCAATGCTAATGCTAACGTCAAGGCTAATCTTAACGTTAATACCAATGCTAATGAAAATGCCAATGATAATGCTAATACTAATGCCAATGCTAATGTTAATGCATGCCTCTGCATGGTGTCCTTGGACATTAGAACAGTTAAGGAAAAATACAGGCAATATATGTTTAATGCGGGCAGCGAAAATAATAACAGCGACTATATAATGGAAAATATCATTATGCCGTCATTAAGCAATATAATAAAAGAAATATTAAACAAAGAAAAACCTTTTGTTCCAGATTATTCCGACGATAGAGTCTGCGGGTACTGTTCTTATTCTTTATTATGCGGAAAAAATTTTAACTAAAATTACTTGACTATTGTTTTTAAATCTAATAAAATAAAAAGACTTCATTTTTTAAAACAGTGTATTAATTTTAGTGTTAATTTTTTACTATCAATTTTTTAGCATTAATTTTTTTAGTATTAATTTTAGTATCAATTTTTTAGCATTAATTTTTTTAGTATTAATTTTAGTATCAATTTTTTAGCATTAATTTTTTTAGTATTAATTTTGTCAATGAATAAACAATAATACATTGATATTACAATAAAAGTAAAAAAATAATAGAATAAAAAAATGGAAATTATATTATGAAAACAGTTATAAATGAACAAGAAAGAAGAAATTTTGCAAGCGAGGTAGAATCTAAATTACATGATAAACTTGCAAAATGTTATCAATGCGGCAAATGCTCTGCGGGATGTCCTGTAAATTTTGAAATGGACTACACGCCAAATCAGATAATCAAAATGACGGAACTGGGCATGGCAGATAGAGTTTTAAATTCTAAAACTATATGGCTATGTGTTTCTTGCAATACATGTTCTACAAGATGTCCTAAAGGTTTTGAAGTAGCGGGCATAATGGATGTGCTGCGCGAGGTTGCCGCTAAAAGAGGTATAGAATCAAAAACTGAAAAAGAAGTTCAAACTTTTCACGAAGTGTTTCTGGACAATGTTAAATCTAACGGCAGAATTTTTGAACTTGAATTAGTCGGGAAATACAAGCTGAAGACTAAACATCTTTTCAGGGATATGTTTCTTGCGCCGAAAATGATTGAAAAAGGAAAATTAAAGATGCATAGCGATAAAGTTTCCAATATAAACCAAATTGCTAAAATATTTAAAGATTTTGAATAAGTAAATAATCTATAACTTAATACAACTTAATAAATATTAAGCGTTAGATCTTAAGTATTAAGTATAAAATATCAAGTATTAACAATTGTAACTTATTAAGTATTAAGTATTAAATATTAAATATCAAGTTTTAAGCATAAAATATTAAATATCAAGTTTTAAGCATAAAATATTAAATATCAAGTGTTAAATATTAAGAGTGAAATATCAGGTATTAACAATATTTATTTTTATAAAATAAACGGAGGACGGTTTAGTTAATAGCTTAACTGTAAAATACAATATATGAAACTAGCATATTATCCCGGATGCAGTCTTAAAGGGACATCGTTTGAATACGAAACATCGCTTTTAAAAATATTAGAAGCTTTAAATATCGAAGTTCAGGAAATTCCCGATTGGAATTGCTGCGGAGCTTCCGCTGCACATAGTCTTAATCATAATTTGTCCGTAGCTCTTCCGGCAAGGAATCTTGCAATTGCCGAGAATAATGGATTTGAAGAAGTACTCGCGCCCTGCGCTGCCTGTTCAAGCAGATTAAAGACAGCGAAACATGAAATGGGTTCGGATGATATACTCAAGAAGAGAATATCGGATTCATTAGAAATGCCTTACAAAAATTCTCTTAATATCTCAAATATGCTTGAATTTTTATTAAACATAGCAGGTAAAGAAAAAATAAAATCCTTAGTTAAAAAACCTCTGTCCAGTCTGAAAGTTGCTTCATATTACGGATGCCTTCTAGTCAGACCTCCCAAAGTTATGAAGTTTGACGACCCCGACAAGCCCGTTTCAATGGATGAATTAGTTGCTTTAACCGGAGCTGTTCCTGTGGACTATTCTTATAAAACAGAGTGCTGCGGAGCTATTAATTCATTATCAAAGCCTGATGTTGTTATGGCTTTAACAGGAAAGATTTTGTATGACATCAAAGAACACGGCGCAGACCTGGTAGTTGTTGCCTGCCCGCTTTGCCATTCTAACCTTGATGTCAGACAGCGGGAAATAGAAAGAAAATATGCGGAAAGGATAGGGCTGCCTGTGCTGTTCATAACGGAACTTCTAGGACTTGCATTTGGTTTTTCGCCGGAGGAGCTTGCTATTGGCGGGCACATGGTAAATGCCGATAAGATATTGCAAAAGCTATCAAATTAAACTAAATAAATAAATATTGTTAAATATATTGCGCGTTATAAAATTGAATATATATTGTTAAATATATTGCGTATTATAAAATCAAATTTGTTTGTTATTTATACTGAGGTAAATATATCATGGCACGAATAGGAGTATTTGTTTGCTGGTGCGGTTCTAATATTGCCGGAACCGTGGATGTTAAAAGGGTGGCTGAAGAAGCTGCCAAAATACCGGGGGTTGTCGAGGCGGTAGATTACAAGTATATGTGCTCCGACCCGGGACAAAATACATTGAGAAAAATGATTAAAGATAAAAATCTTACTGGTGTCGTTCTTGCCGCCTGCTCTCCTCATATGCATGAAAATACATTTAGAAAAGCTGCCGTAAAAGAGGGTCTTAATCCTTACTTTATTGAAATAGCAAATATCAGAGAACAGGTTTCATGGGTCCATGAAGATAAAGAAAAGGCTACGGCAAAAGCAATAGACCTGTTGAAAATGATGGTTGAAAAAGTAAAGAGGAATAAACCTATAGAAGATGTAAGAGTGCCGCTCACAAAAAAAGCTCTCGTTGTAGGCGGCGGGATTTCTGGAATACAGGCTGCACTTGA
Source organism: bacterium (assembly GCA_021809845.1). Lineage (GTDB taxonomy): Bacteria > SZUA-79 > SZUA-79 > Acidulodesulfobacterales > Acidulodesulfobacteraceae > Acididesulfobacter. The sequence continues at coordinate 117,203 of JAJZJW010000005.1, forward strand.
CATTGCCAACGGCGGCGTTGAAGTTATTCTTGTCGAAAAAGAGCCTTCTATAGGCGGGAAAATGATACAGCTTGACGAAACATTTCCTACCCTTGACTGTTCAAGCTGCATAATGACCCCTAAAATGGTAGAAGTATATCAGCATCCTAATATAAAACTTTACACATATTCCGAATTAGAAGATGTTTCCGGCTATATAGGAAATTTTAATGTAAAAATAAAAAAGAAAGCAAGAAGCATAGTTGAAAAAGATTGCACAGGCTGCGGAGATTGCTGGAATGCCTGCCCTATGCATAAAAATGTAAAAAGCGAATTTAATGTTAACTTATCTGAAAGGACTGCCATTTATGTCCCATTTCCGCAAGCCGTTCCGTTAATTCCTGTTATTGACAGAAGCGTGTGTCTGCATTATAAAAAAGGCGGCAAATGTCAAAAATGTTACGATGCCTGCGGACCGAAATGCATAGATTTTGATTTGCAAGATGAAATAATAGAAGAAAAAGTTGGCGCTATTGTTGCCGCTACGGGCTATGATTTAATGGAAAATTCCTTATACGGCGAATACGGCTATGGTCAATTTAAAGATGTGATTTCGGGGCTGCAGTTTGAAAGGCTTTTGTCAGCTTCCGGACCAACCGAAGGCGTTGTTAAAAGACCGTCAGACGGTAAAACTCCTGAAACGATTGTTTTTATTCAATGTGTCGGTTCAAGAGACCCTGAAAAAGGTGTTCCTTACTGTTCAAAAGTTTGCTGCATGTACACAGCTAAACACGCAAAATTATTTGCACACAAGGTTCATGGCTCTCAAAGTTATGTTTTTTATATAGATATTAGAGCTACAAGCAAAGGATATGAAGAATTTGTTAGAAGTACAATGGAAAATGACGGAGCTATATATTTAAGAGGCAGAGTTTCTAAAATATATGAAGACAATGGAAAGTTGATTGTTAAAGGCGCGGATACGCTGTCCGGAAATCAGGTTGAAATTGCTGCCGATATGGTTGTTCTTGCAACCGGCGTTATACCTAAAAAAGGTTCCGATAAGATTGCGCAAATGCTTGGTATCTCATATGATAAATATGGTTTTTACACCGAATCCCATCCTAAACTTCGTCCTGCTGAGTCTTCAACTGCGGGCATATATCTTGCGGGAATGGCACAGGGTCCGCGCGATATTCCGGAATCCGTTGTCTCAGGTTCTGCCGCTGCATCTAAAATACTCGGACTATTTTCAAAAAGCGAGTACGAAGTCGAAGGAACAATTGCTTCTGTTAACAAGACAACATGTGTAGGATGTTTTTACTGCAAGAGAGTCTGCGCGTACAGTGCGATAAGCAAAGAGGAAGTAAAAGACAGGAACGGCAATGTTTTAAAGGTTGTCGCAAATGTTAATTCAGGATTATGCGCAGGATGCGGCGCTTGCGTAAATGCATGTTTTTCTAAATCAATTGACTTAAAAGGCTATTTGGACGAACAGATTTTTGCAGAGATAAAATCTCTTGCTGTTTAAAAGATAAAAACAAATACTTGATACACTTAAGTAACTATTAACTACTATTAAGTATTATTAAATATTAAGTAGCAATTAAATATACAGTGTAAATTTAAATAACCATTAACTATTGAGTTGCAATTAAATATACAGTGGAGTAAATTTATATGGAAAATAACAGAGTCGAAGAAGACGATAAGAACGCCCAGAATGACAAAGGTAATTTGTCGGGGTCGGGCAGTGCAAAAGAAAAAGAGCCGCGCATAATTGCCTTTGTTTGCAATTGGTGTACTTATAACGGGGCAGATCTGGCAGGCACAAGCAGAATGAAATATGCCGAAAATGTCAGAGTAATCAAATTGCCGTGTACAGGCAGAATTGACCCGCTCTTTGTAGTGGAAGCGTTTAAAAAAGGCGCAAAGGGCGTTTTGGTTTCAGGATGCCACCCGGGAGATTGCCATTATACCAGCGGCAATTATCATTCAAGAAGAAAATATACTGCATTCAGGGATTTACTGAGCTATTTCGGAGTTGATACAAACAGGGTAGAATTTTCGTGGATAAGTGCATCCGAGGGCAATAAATGGGTTTCCGTTATAAATGATTTTACAAATAAAATAAAATCATTGCCTGACAGCAGCGATATATTCAGTAAACAATAATCAACTTAATATATATAATTAACATATATAAAAAATATATAATATCAGCTAAACGGGATATATTTATGGAAAAAATGAATGATAAACTGCAAAATACCGCAAAAGAGCTTTTAGAAAGCAAAGAGGTAAATTTAATTATTGGTTTTGCCAAAGGGTCTAATCCTTTAAGAATGCGTTCCGTTTTTATAACCGACCCTAAAGATGCATATAAGATATCTTTTAATGCTCACTGCGTTCAGGATTTAGCCGTTTTCTTAAAAAAACCTGAAGTAAAAAAATTCGGAAAAATAGGGATTGTTGTTAAAGGGTGCGACGAAAAAGCAGTTAATACATTAATTCAGGAATATCAACTTTCAAGAGATAATATAAAAATTATTGGGGTTGAATGCCGCGGGGCTATAAAACAGAATTTGGCAGACAGAGGAGAAGATTCTGTTAAACAATCTACCGTTTACGATAAGTGCTTAGCATGCGAGGTACATACGCCCCTGCTTTATGATTATCTTGTCGAATCGGATGAGCCGGCTTTTGAAATAACCGGAGATGTTAAGCCCTACGCAAAAATAGAAGAACTTGATGCCATGAGCGTTGAAGACAGAAATATGTTCTGGCAGAAAGAATTTGAAAAATGTATAAAATGTTATGCATGCAGGCAGGCTTGCCCCTTGTGTTACTGCACAAGATGCATAGTAGAAAAAAATACACCGCAATGGATTGAAACTAATATTGAAGAAACCGGTAACGCTCAGTGGAATATGATTAGAGCTTATCATCTTTCCGGCAGATGTATCGGATGCGGTGAATGCGAAAGAGCTTGTCCCGTGAATATTCCGCTTATGCTTGTAAATGAAAAAATGGCGCGGGATGTTTTTGAGAAATTCGGCTACAAATCAGGCTTAGATATAAATGCTAAACCTGTTTTCGGAACATTTGACGCCAACGATTTTAATGAATTTATAAAATAGATAAAATAAATCGTTATAAGATAAAGCAAATTATATAAAATTGAAGTAAATAAACATAAACAAAAGCTCTATGCGGAAATATTCCGTAAATTAACATTCTTGATGGAGAAAACAGCTCATGGAAGAAAAATATTATGAAATTTCTTCGGACAACATAGAAAAATTTATAAATAATTTAGTAGAACAAAATAACGAAGTAATAGCTCCTAAAGATAAAGACAGTGATACGTTTTATGATAAAATAACTAATTTTAAAGATGCAGATTTAAATATCCTGCTTCCTAAACTGTCTTTCAAAGAATATTTACTTCCAAAAACAGAAACATTATTTGAATACTCCATTTCAGGCAGCAGCATTAATATTTTAGATTCTTTAGAAAATGCCGGCGCAGCTCGCATAATTAACAATGGAAGCGGCGGCAGCGATAACAGCGGCAAGAAAGGCGGGAAGAAAATAATATTCGGCTCAAGACCTTGTGATGCAGGCGCCGGACCGATTATGGAAAAAGTTTTTAACTGGGATTATAAAGACGAATTCTTTAATGAAAAATTTAAAAATTTATATATAATATCTATTGCATGTGTTCAACCTGATAATTACTGCTTTTGTACGGAAGCCCAGCTTTCTCCTGAAAGTTCATACGGTTCTGACATTTTGCTTAAAAAAGGCGGCAGCGGCTACTATGCCAAAGTAACTACCGAAAAAGGACTGGAACTCATTAATTCAAGTTCCGAAAACAGCAGTTTGTTTAAAGAGATTTCAAAAGAAGCATTTCCTGCCGATAAAGACTGGAAAGCCGCATTTGACATTAAAAAAACTCAAGGTTTTCTTGATAAAAATTTTACCAGCAATTATTTTCAAGAAAAGTTTTTATCGTGCATAGGATGCGGTATATGCACATATACTTGTCCAACCTGTCATTGTTTTGATATTCAGGACGAAGGAACTAACGAAAAAGGCAGAAGAATCAGAAACTGGGATTCCTGCCAGTTTGGAATATTTACGCTGCATACGTCGGGACATAATCCAAGAGTGACACAGGGAGACAGATACAGACAAAGACTTATGCATAAATTTAAAATATATAACGAAAAATTTAATAAATATTTGTGCGTAGGGTGCGGCAGATGTTCCAGGAATTGCCCGGAGGATATAGATTTAAAAGAAATAACCTCAGAATTATCGCTAATGGAAAATTCAGGTGAAGTTTAATTAATTATTAATATTGGTATAGTTTTAAGTTTTTAAGCATTATTAAAAACATAAAATACGTATATTAAAATATAATTTTAAATTAGATATAATTGAGGTAAATAAAGCAACTGTCAAGCACATATTAATAAATAAAATAAAATGATACAAGCAATATAATATATTTGATATATAAAATAAATATTAACTGATATAAAGCGGTAAATATAATAAATACTAACTAATATATTTGATATATAAAATAAATATTAACTAATATAAAGCGGTAAATATAATAAATACTAACTAATATATTTGATATATAAAATAAATATTAACTGATATAAAGCGGTAAATATAATAAATATAAAGTAACTTAATTAAAATTAAAATCAATTAAGACATATAATTAATAAGGATTTGAAATGGAAAACATCTATTTGCCTAAACTGGCGGTTATTAAAGAAATAATTCAGGAGACTCCTGATACAAAAACGGTTAGACTTACGGTGGACGGCGCGAGCATTGATTATCTGCCTGGTCAATTTGGAGAATTTTCCTGTATAGGAGAAGGAGAATCTACATTCGGTTTTGCTTCATCTTCCTTAAGAAAAGAATTTTTTGAATTCAGTTTCAGAACGTCAGGAAGAGCTACCTCAGGCATTAATAGTTTGAATGTCGGAGACAATATAGGTTTCAGAGGTCCTTACGGTAATTTTTTTGATACAGGCAAAATGAAAGGCAAAGATATAATATTTATCGGAGGCGGCATAGGAATGGCGCCGGTCAAATCAATTCTTGAATACTGCTTAGACGAAAGAAATGATTACGGAAAAATAACGGTATTATATGGCGCAAAAACTGTTATGGATTTAATGTATAAAAAAGCAATTGAAGAATGGAAAGCTTCTGCCAATACTGATGTAGTAATTACAGTAGACCCGGGAGGAGAAACGCCTGATTGGAAAGGCAGAGTCGGATTTGTTCCTACTATACTTGAGGAGTTGCCCGTTAAAGGCGGTAATGCAATAGCAATTGTCTGCGGTCCTCCTATTATGATAAAATTTGTTTTAAAGTCTTTAGAAAAAATGGGATTTAATAAAGAAGATATTATAACTACCCTTGAAAACAGAATGAAATGCGGCATCGGAAAATGCGGAAGATGTAACATAGGCAGCGTCTACGTCTGTAAAGAAGGACCTGTTTTTACTGCGAAGGAAATTGAATCCATGCCTAACGATTTTTAGCGGCTAGATTTGATAAATTAAATACGAAACAGCGCAGTTCATCTACGTCAACATAAAATGCAAGCATAAATAAAATATAAATCAGTACAAATATAGACCATAAATTTTCACTCATTCCCGTCTGTTTTAAACAAAAACGGCGGGATTTTTTTTGTTTGTAACTTTAATTTATTTGCAAATTATTTTTTATATAAGTATAATATTTATGAAACTTGCTAAAATAGAGGTATATACAATAGCTGCATAATAAGAAGGTATTTAAAACAGTACAATTTTAAATTTTTAATGTGATAAAATTTGAAATAATGCAATTTTTAAAGCTACGTAATGCAATTTAAAACAATACAATTTTAAATTTTTAATGTGATAAAATTTGAAATAATGCAATTTAATGCAATTTAATTTAATTTTACATAATTCATCAATTAAAATAACATATAAAAATATACATAAAATATGAGATTACTTCTTATTCACGCCGATAATTTCAGCTACGGGCTAACCGGAAAAACTCCGATGGCTGAGAAAATAGATGAAACCGTTCATGAAAATGATGCATTTAATGATTCATTGATAGTTTTCTCCACTATAGAAAGCCAAGACACCGCAGAGCCTGATGAGATTGTAAATTTAGCTCTTGTTGAAATCGAAAAACTGTTTAACGAACTGAAACCTCCTGTTGTCATAATATATCCTTATGCGCACTTATCAAATGATTTAGGAAGACCGTCCGACGCCATCAAAATATTAGACAGACTAAAAAGTAAACTTCAGAATGCGCTGCCGGACGTGCGCGTAGAAAGGGCGCCTTTCGGTTGGTATAAAAGTTTTTCTATTGCATGCAAAGGTCATCCGCTAAGCGAGTCTTCAAGGCATATAATCTCTTCTTCACAAAATAAGGCGAATGCAGCAGATGGCGATACTGCCGATATCAAAATTGCGAAATTTAAAAACAGGGATGATATTGCAAAAGAGGTGGAAAGCGAATTTTTTATTTTAAATCCTGACGGTAGCGAAATACCTTTAAATATTAATGATAAAAATATCTTAGACAGTGAAATATTGAATAAATATCCTTCTTTAAAAAAATTTATAGCATTTGAAGAATTTAAAGTAAAAGAAGGCGTCGAACCGCCTTCTGTCGAAGCAATGCGGCGTCTTGAAATAGCCGACCATGAGGAAAATTCCGACTCAGGGCATTTAAGACTATATCCTAAAGGAACTCTGCTATATAAACTTATTTCAGACTGGGCTGAAGAGATAGCTTTGGTTAAACTGAAATGTATGGAAATAGAAACTCCTCTAATATATAATTGGAATAAGCCTGATATAAAAGGGCAAGGAGAATCTTTTCATGAAAGGCATTATACTATAATGGTTCCTGACGAAAAAATTAAAGACGACTCCGCGTCAATTGTTTTCGATAGAACAAAAGAATTTGTGTTAAGATTTGCCGGAGATTTTGGTTTATTTTCAATGATTAAAGATGCAAAGATAAGCTATAAACAGCTGCCTTTGAGGTTTTATGAATATTCAAAAAGTTTTAGATATGAAAGAAGCGGGGAGCTCTCAGGATTAAGGCGTTTGAGGGCATTTACCATGCCTGACATACACAGTTTTTGTAGTAATATTGAAGAAGGATTTGATGAATATCAGGAACTTTATAGACAATATTCCGATTTGGCAGATGCCATTAACATAGAATATGCCGTGGTATTCAGAATAGTTAAGGAATACTACGATAAATACAAAGACAAATTAGTCAGCCTCTTAAAGTATTCTAAAAAACCTGCATTAATTGAAAGCTTATCTAAAATGAAGCACTACTGGGCGTTAAAACACGAATTTCAGGGTATTGACTCCGTCGGCGGCTCGTGTCAGCTTTCAACCGTCCAGCTCGACGTTATCGATGCGGAAAGATATGGCATCAATTTTGTAAATGAAAAAGGCGAAAAAGAGGGATGCACAATCTGTCATTCTTCTGTCGGAACAATAGAACGCTGGATGTATCTTCTCTTAGAAGAAGCGCTTAAAAAAGAAATTCCTGTTTTACCCCTATGGTTGAGTACCACACAGGTGAGGATTATACCTGTATCTGAAAAATATACGGAATATTGCATGGAATTAATGAAAAATATTTCTTCTTATAAAATAAGAACGGATATTGACGACAGAGATTTCAGTATGGGTAAAAAGATTATGTTCGCAGAAGAAGAGTGGGTTCCATACATTTTGGTTGTAGGCGAAAAAGAAAAAACTTCAAATTTATTATCCGTCAGGAACAGATATCAGGATAGAAAAACTGTAAATATGACCAAAGATGAGCTTGTTAAAGAAATCTTTGTCCAGACAAAAGATTTACCTTTTAGAAATCTTAACGTTGCCGATATACTGTCTAAAAGACCAATATTTGTCGGTTAGAAAGCGATAATTCTTAAAACTGTTTAAGAATCAAAATTAATAAATAAATATAAATTAATTAAATTAAATATATAAATAAATATAAATAAATTAAATAAATTGATTACATTAAACTAAATATAAATATAATTAAATTGATTACATTAAACTAAATATAAATATAAATAAATTAAATAAATTGATTACATTAAACTAAATATAAATATAAATAAATTGATTACATTAAACTAAATATAAATATAAATAAATTAAATAAATTGATTACATTAAACTAAATATAAATAAAATATATTTAAATAAAGAATAACTATCCGGAGGTTTTAATAGTGGCAGATAACGCAGAGAATGTAGATACAGTGCAGAACAATGATTTATTCGTGGTTCAGGAAATTTCTTCTATTAAAAGAAAAGTAAAAATACAGATAGATACAGAAAAAGTTAACACTCTTCTTGAATCAAAGTTAAAAGAAGTTGCTAAAAAAGCCAATATAAAAGGTTTTAGACCCGGTAAAGCTCCAATTTCCGTCATTAAAAAGTTTCATGAAGCCGAGCTCTTAGAAGAAGCCAAGATGGATGTGCTAAACGATGACTTTAAAAAATTAGTGAGCGACAAAAATATTATGCTTGCCGGCAACCCTTCTGTTGATAGGGAATTGTCCTCAGATACATATGAAGTAGGATTTGAAATCCTACCTAATATATCGAGCGTTAACTTAGATTTGAAGATTAAAAAAACCGAAAAAAGAGAGATTACGGAAGCGGTTTTAGAAGATGAGATTAATTACTTGCTTGAAAGAATGGCTGAGCCGGTTAAGTTAAACGCTGATGAAACTATAAACGACCATGACAGATATTTTGTTCATATAGATTATGTTACGATAGATTCCGAAAATAATACTATTGACAGCGCAAAGGACTATGCGTTAAGTATTAATTCCGGTACATCGGAAAAAGAATTAGAATCGTCGTTTAACGGTAAAAAAATAGGCGACAGCTTCGAATTTGACGATAAAGAAAAAGGTGTCACTATAAAAGGCGTAATTAAAAATATTGAAAAGAAAATTATGCCAGTTTTAACCGAAGATATACTTAAACATTTTGGAGATTTTGAAAGCGTAGAAGATTTTAAGAAAAAATTAAAAGGAGAACTGGATGCTTACGAAGATAAAAAAGAAAAGCAGACACTCATAGAAGCTATAACTCAGGAATTAATTAAAAATAATCCGGTTGAAATACCGGAAAGCATGATTGAGCAGGATGCAAAAGCCAGATTTGAAAACTTAATGAAAGACGAAAAGTATAAAAACGCTTCAATGACAGATAAACAAAAGCAGGATATGTTTAATATACTGAAAGTTATTGCAAAAAAAGATATTATTTCTTATCTCTTAATAGAAAACATCGGAAGACTTGAAAAAATTGAAGTCGATGATAAAGATATAGAAGATTTTTACCGCCAGACGTCTAAAGAGTCAGGCTTAGAACTCGAAGAAATCAAAAAACTATATGAGAACGACAGAGAGAATTACGAAAATCTCAAAAATCATTTGCTTGAAGAGAAAATATATGATTTTATTATTGCAAATAAGGTATCTTATGTATAATATAGATAAATAAGGATAAATTAAATTAGTAAATTTAGATAAATTAGAATAAATCAAGGACAAATAAATTAAAGACAGCACTTCAAATTAAGGATAAAATTAGTAAAATCTAAAATTAGTGACATGCACAGACACTTAATATGCCATTAATAAATTAGAATAAATTAAGGACAAATAAATTAAGGAAAGACACTTTGTTTCAATTAGTTACAAGTAATATTTATAAGTAATGTTAACTGTATAATTATATATAAAAGAAATTAATTAAGAAATCAGGAGATAATAAACATGTCATTAATCCCGATGGTCGTTGAACAGACACACAGAGGAGAAAGAGCTTACGATATATATTCAAGATTATTAAAAGATAGGATTATTTTTATAGGCGAAGCAATTGACGATACATTCGCAAATCTTATAATAGCTCAACTTTTATTTTTAGAGTCGGAAGATCCGGAAAAAGATATAAGTATCTATATTAATTCGCCTGGCGGTGTTATAACTTCAGGACTTGCTATTTACGACACAATGCAATATATACGACCGGATGTTTCAACTCTTTGCATGGGACAGGCAGCAAGTATGGGAGCAGTGTTGCTTGCTGCGGGAACGAAAGGCAAAAGGTTTGCACTGCCTCATTCAAGGATAATGATACATCAACCGTCAGGCGGTTTTCAGGGTCAAGCTACTGATATAGACATTCAAGCGCGTGAAATTTTAAGAATGAGAGAAGAATTAAATTCTATTTTAGCTTTTCATACATCGCAGTCTATTGAAAAAATTAAGGATGATGCAGAAAGAGATTTTTATATGAGCGGAACCAAAAGCGTCGAATACGGTATTATAGACAAAGTAGTTGAAAAAAAGGATGTCAATAAAGAAATAAATAGTAAAGATAAAAAATAAAGAGGTAATTAAAATGGCTAAAAAAAATAACAATGATGATAGTACCGGTCGAGATTTATATTGTTCTTTCTGTGGAAAATCGCAGGATGAAGTTAAAAAACTCATAGCAGGTCCGTCTGTTTATATATGCGATGAATGTATAGAACTGTGCAATGATATCATTTCTGAAGAAATTCCGGAGGCTGCAGAGTTAAAATCAAAAGATAGAGAGCGGATTTATAAACCGAAAGAAATTAAAGATTTTCTGGACCAATATGTAATAGGTCAGGAAAAGGCTAAAAAGATACTTTCCGTTGCTGTATATAATCATTATAAAAGAATTGAGTACAATGCGGCTTTAAAAAAAAATAAAGGCTTAAAAGAATCAAAAGATAAAAATTCGTTTCAGGATGTCGAAATGCAAAAAAGTAATATCCTTCTCATAGGTCCTACCGGAAGCGGTAAAACTTTATTAGCCGAAACCCTTGCAAAAATGTTTGAACTTCCTTTTGCTATTGCCGATGCAACGAGTTTAACCGAAGCCGGTTATGTTGGCGAGGATGTGGAAAGTATCATTTTATCGTTGCTGCAAAATGCTGATTATGATGTTGAAAAGGCTCAAAAGGGTATAATATATATTGATGAAATAGATAAAATTGCAAAAAAATCTGACAATGTTTCTATTACAAGAGATGTTTCAGGAGAAGGTGTGCAGCAGGCTCTTTTGAAAATTATAGAAGGTACTGTTGCCAATGTGCCGCCAAAAGGCGGCAGGAAACACCCGCATCAGGAGTTTTTAAGAATAGATACAAGTAATATCCTTTTTATATGCGGAGGTGCTTTTACCGGTCTTGATAAATTAATTGAAACAAGAATGAATTCTCAGCCGATAGGATTTACCGCAAATATTAAAAGAGAAAAGCTGCAAACGCATTCTTATGATATTATTAAGAAAGTAGAGGCTAGGGACCTTCTTAAATTTGGACTTATTCCTGAATTTATCGGTAGACTCCCTGTTATAGCAGCATTGGAAGAACTTGATGAAAAAGCTCTGGTAGAAATTTTAACTAAACCTAAAAATGCTTTGATTAAACAATATCAAAAACTGTTCGACATGGAAGATGTTAAGCTTAAATTCACTGATTCGGCTATTAAAGAAATCACTAAGCAGGCAATTACTCATGGTTCAGGAGCAAGAGGGTTAAGATCCATTCTAGAATCTATTATGCTTGATATAATGTATGAAATTCCGACCGATTCTTCCATTAAAGAATGTGTTATTAATGACGATGTAATATTAAATAACTCTATGCCGATTATTCTTTATGAAAAAGACGTTGATTCGCCAGGTAAAACAGGGTCGAGTTCCAACTGACCGCAACTAAGCTGAAGCTGCCGAAGCTGATGCTATGATGCGGTTAAATTAATGTTTAAATGTTTAAATTAATTATATGCGCCGTTTAATTTAACTGCATGCGCAGTTTTCTTTGCCTAATGTAGCTAAGTCAATTATAATGGCGCATTATAAATAATATTTAAATAGTATTTATATACTATATATACTATAGTCTATAATATTTTATTAAATTTACAAAAAATTTTATAAAATTAAAGATTTTTATTGACATATTTATAATAAACATATATATATTAATAATAGTTTATTAATGTGCTGATGTTGAAGCATCTGAAAGAAAAATAACTTCAGCGTGAAAGCAAAATTAAATAAATCAATTTTCTAATTATGAAGGAGGAATTTTATGACAAAAGCTGAGTTGGTAGATGCAATTGCGAAGTCATCTAAACTTACAAAAGCCGACAGTGAAAAGGCATTAAATGCAGCAGTAGAATCAGTTGTTGCTGCACTTAAACAAGGTGACAGTGTCAGATTGGTCGGATTCGGAACTTTTGAAGTTGTTAAGCGTGCCGCAAGAAAAGGCAGAAATCCGCAAACTGGTAAAGAGATTCAGATAAAAGCGTCTAAATCTCCTAAGTTTAAACCTGGTAAGACTTTTAAAGAAGCTGTTAATGCAGGAAAATAACCGTAGAACAAGTTGAATCATATATAGTAATTAATAATATGGTTTAGTTTATTGCACAATTTAACCCTCGATTCTTTATCAAAAAAGAACGAGGGTTTGTTTTCCAAATTGGTTTTATTAAATGTGTGTTATGCGCTATGCACACAGTACACGTAGTAAAATATTCATCATGTAAATGTATATTATTTATGTATATACGTGAATTTTCCTGTATGCATTATATTATTATGGTATATAATATAATATTACTTTATTAGTATATTACATCTACGAGTAAAAATATAAATATATATAATATGGGCGGATAGCTCAGCCGGTTAGAGCATCGGCTTTACAAGCCGGGGGTCGCAGGTTCGAACCCTGCTCCGCCTACCATTCAAAGACGCAGTAAATAAGCACTTTCAAGCATCTTGACATTCCGCACTAAACTTGCTAAAATCGCCATAAATGACACATTTTTTTAAAAAATCTGTCACAAATCCGTCGGTGACGATAAAATAAATAAATAAATAAATGAATGAATTAATTAATAAATAAATGAATAAAGTATTCCTAGCTTAGAGTGCGAAAAAATGTTGCAATTCCAAATTTGATAAAAGCACATATATACTAAATACTAAGCGTGTAATTTAAAATATTTAGTTCTTTACTTTGGCAATATTTAATTATATAATTGCAAATACAGTGTTTTTTACAATGCGGGGCTGTAGTTCAGACGGTTAGAACGCCGGCCTGTCACGCCGGAGGTCGCGGGTTCGATCCCCGTCGGCCCCGCCAGTTAAAAAATATTTATCGGATTTTAACTGTCGTCATTTGTTACCTCATACCTTCTTTAGCAATGTTATTCCGCAATGCCAGTTAATATAATTTCCCAATTTGAGCAAATATAATTGAGCGAATATAAATTTAACATCTTTTATTTGTTAAATTATTCTGATATAATTTAAAATATTTTTAAAATAATTTCTTGTTCAGAATTTAAAAATTTATTCGTAATATTTATTAGTTAATTATATTGATAATATGTAATATGGCTTTCAAAGTTATTAGAGCTTGAGTATGGAAATTTTGTGGAAAAAAATTCAATTGCATTGGCCATTTTGCTTAATTATTTATATTTCACAACATATTATATTTATAATATTATGTATAATTATAAATATAAAAACTGCAAAGGGTTCACAGTATCGCGAAAGTGGCGGAATTGGTATACGCACTGGACTTAGAATCCAGCGGAGTAATCCATGGGGGTTCAAGTCCCCCCTTTCGCACCATACAGTAAACAAGCCTTTCCGGCAATATCCTATCTCTTGACAATATTTTCAAAAATGGTAAAATAAGGTAAAATTTGGTCAAATATTGTCCCAAAATTGTCCCAATCTTAAACCATTATTTCAAGGGGATATAAAATGTCTGAAAACATCAGAAAGCGTGGAAACATCTGGTATTATGACATGATGATAGACGGCGTCCGGTATAAAGGAACTACTAAAACTACCGAAAAAGCCCTTGCCGAGAAAATAGCTTCAACGATAAAGACAGATATTCTAAGGCAAAAACACGACTTGCCGACGAAAGTAAATTACAACGATAAATTCTTTTCAGAATTATGGGAAGAATATTTAAAATCGCAATTATCCGGTGCAAAAAATCAAGAAAGGAAAATATTCGCCGCTAAAAACTTCCTGCCCTTATTCGGTAATAAATCTATTAAAAGCGTTAGCAAGGCAGAGATAGAAAATTATCAGCTTAAAAGAAAACTTGAAATTATGGCAATGCCTAAAAATACCGGCAAAAGAGAATCAGAGATAGCATTTAGGAGCGTAAATATTGAAACAGGAACGATTAGACATTTTTTTAATTTTTGTATAGAAAGGGGATATTTAGATAAGAACCCCTGTTCCGGTATAAAAAAACTCAATGAGCTATCCCGTCTTAAAACCTTATCCAATGAAGATATGCAAAAATTAATTAACGGAGCAACAAACAAGTTAACCAGAGATTTAATATCTTTTCTTATTTATACAGGTTGCCGTAAAGGCGAAGCGCTTAATTTAAAATGGGACGACGTTGACTTGCAAAATAACATAATAGCGATAAAAGGAACTAAAAATAAATCTGACAGGCATATTCCTATTAGCAAGCCATTAAAAGAGCTTTTAATCGGCATAGAAAAGAAACAGGATAGTTTTTTATATGTCTTTAATAATAACGAGGCAAGGATTAAAGATTTTCGTTGTTCATTTCATACCGCCTGCAGAAATGCCGGACTAAAAGATTTGCGTATTCACGATTTAAGGCACGTATTCGCTTCTAAAATGGTTATGGGCGGAACGTCGCTTTATATTACAGGCGAACTGTTAGGACACAGGACAACGCAGATGACGAAACGGTATAGCCATTTAGTGCCGGAGACGCTGAAGAAGGCGGTTGACGATGTATTTAAATAATTTTTTTGCAATATTGAAAAAGACTCAAAGATATATGCAATACGTTAATCAAAGCGTTTAAAATTTAACAACAAGTTAAAGTTATTAACATGTTGGTATTTTTTCATTGATAATCGTATTAAAAAAATGTATATTACACCATATTATTATTTTTATTATTATATAAAAATTAAAACCTCTTAAATTTTATTTTATGGATAAAGAAAACACACAGCCTGATATTTCTATTATCGTTCCTATGTACAACGAAGAAGAAAATGTCGCCGATTTTTATAAAAGGCTTAAAAGCACGCTTAATACTATAAATATGTCATATGAGGTTATTTGTGTCGATGACGGTTCAAGCGATAAAACGTTAGAAAAATTATTAGAATTAAGAAATATAGACGAAAATGTTAAAATTATAAATTTTTCAAGAAATTTCGGCAAGGAAATAGCTTTAACCGCAGGTATAGATTATTCCATAGGAAGCGCTGTAATTCCGATAGACGCCGATTTGCAAGACCCGCCGGAAGTAATCATTGAACTTATAAACAAATGGAAAGAAGGCTACGATATGGTTTACGCCGTCAGAAAAAATAGGCACGAACAGGAATCATGGCTGAAACAAGTTATGTCAAACGTTTTCTATAAACTCTCGCAAAAGATTATGTATATTAACATGCCTCCGCATACCGGCGATTTTCGTCTTATGGATAAATCCGTGGTAGATTCGTTAAAAGCATTACGGGAAAGAAACAGATTTATGAAAGGTCTATTCGCTTTTGTGGGGTTTAAACAGGCACAAATAGAATTTGAATCACAGCCGCGCAATAAAGGTAAAACAAAGTGGAATTATTTAAAACTTTTTAATTTTGCCATTGAAGGCATAACCTCTTTTAGCAGCGTGCCTTTAAGGCTAATAACATATGCCGGTTTTTTTATAGCTTTATTGAGTCTGGCATACGCCTCCTATATCGTTGTAAAAACTCTTATTTACGGAACTCATGTAAGCGGATATCCTTCGCTTATAACTATTATTTTATTCTTAGGAGCTATTCAACTCGTGTCAGTTGGTGTTTTAGGGGAGTATATAGGACGTATTTACAACGAAGTTAAGCAGAGACCTATATATATCATAAGGCGGGAATACGGGTTTGATAACAATAGCAATAAGTAAATGACCGTTTTTATTATGCTTTTGTTAAAATAGATATTATTTGTATTATTTGTACTAATATGCCTATAGCTGAGCCGTATTTTTGCAATATTGGAGAATTTATTTTATGACAACCTATACTGTTTAATATAAATATATCAATATTTTCCAATTTATTTATTATATCCACTAATTATATTAATTCTAATTGTTTTTAATCGGTAAAATTAATAATGGCATTAAACAAATTTAATGGTAATTTATTAAGCAATAAAATATTTAATTTCTTTTTTTACTTTTTATTTCCTTTTATTTTATATTTTTTCATTAATTGGCTTTATTTTGCAAATTGGAACAAATTAATTAAAGGATATGTTTATAATCTAAGTGGTGATCCGGAACAATCTATTTGGTTTATTAAATGGTGGCCGTGGTCAATACTGCACGGCATTAATCCTTTTATATCTTATTATATCTGGTCGCCTAACGGGTTTAATTTAACGTGGGCCACTTCGATGCCAAGCCTTGCCATTATGGCAAGCCCGATAACCTTAATTTTTGGTCCGATTGCGGCATATAATATTTTATGTCTTTTAGCATTACCTCTTTCTGCTTATTCTGCTTTTTTGCTATTAAGATATATTACCAAAAATCCTTTCGCCTCTTTTGTAGGAGGTTATCTTTTCGGTTTTTCTTCTTATGAAATAGCGGAAGCAAGTGGTCATTTAAATCTAATTTTTGTATTTATTATTCCTTTAATATGTTATTTAGTTATTAAGCGATATCATGATGTTGCAAAAATAGATAATCATAACAGTATGAAAAGAAAAAGGTTGATATTCATACTGTTACTGGCTACAATGATTGCCTTTCAGGTTGGAATTTCATCAGAAGTTGCTGCAACCATGACATTCTTTGGATTTATATCTATCGGATTATTTTATATTTTCGCAAATAAAGATAATCGGCTCAGGATATTTAGACTCAGCGTGGATATTGCCGTCGCTTATTTTGTTTCAATGATATTGCTTTCTCCTTTTTTATATTACATTGTTGTAGGCTATAGTCAAGTTCCAAAAATAATTAATTCTCCAACTTATTATTCCGCAGATTTGCTAAACTACATTGTATCTACGCCCGTTACGAGATTTGGCAGAACCATATTTGCAAACATTGTTTCCAGATTTACCGGAAATTATAGCGAAGATGGCGCATATATAGGCGTTATTCTGATTGCAACCGTTCTTTTTTCCATAAAAGAACAGCTAAAGAATTGGTGGGGTAAAGCGATAGTTATTATAACTGCGGTTGTATTTGCCTCAAGCCTCGGTCCATATTTGCATATAAACGGCGTTGTAACTAAAATACCGTTACTCTGGAGATTATTCGTTTACCTGCCTATTCTCAGAGACCCGTTACCTACAAGATTTACAATGTACGTTTTTCTGATGGTTGCTATATTTATTACATTGTGGCTGAATAAAAAAAATATTTCTAAAAAAGATAAAATATACAGATATGTTATAGTATTTTTTGGTTTAGTATTAATTTTACCGAATACTAATATTGATTCGTGGGGTACTATAAAAACGCCTCAATTTTTTAAAGACAAAAATATTATGAAAAGATTTATAAATAAAGAGAAAACTGTGCTTATTTTTCCTTATAATAACGGAGGATTAATGGATTATTACCAAATGAAATCTAAAATGTACTTTAAAATGCCGGAAGGATATTCAGGTTTTGTTCCGAAAAATTTTATAGATTCACCTGCTTTTGGAATGTTCAACTCAAACAAAATCTCCTATGATTATATTTTAGTAATTTCAGCATTTATTGGTTCTCATAATGTAAGAGCGGTGATATTGACACCTGGCACCCCTAAAATATGGCATTTAGCGTTCAACGATATGCATGCACATTGGAAAAAAATTAAAGCAGGTGGGGTTACATTATATGAAGTTCCAAATATTATACTCCAGAGTTATAAGCATATAACTTTATCGCAACTTAATCAAAAAATCTCTTTGCTAACCTTTAATAGATTGTATAATCTATCAATGAAATTTTTAAAGAACAATCAACGATTATCCAACTTATTTCCTCAGTATTTAGAATTCCACGGCTATCTTTCTAAATCCTTCGGCTATCAAACAGGTTCGGCAATTAACTGGACAAAAAACGGTGGCTGGATTGGCAGATGGGGATGCCCTGACGGTAAAGGTGAATGTTTTGGGGTAGGTATAGTCGGAAATATAAATAATTTAAAACCCATAATACAAAAATATCAATCACAGGCAAAACAAATATTTTTTCCGTATCCGAAAGTATATAATGCTAATAAAAGTAGTAAAGGCTCAGGTCAATTGCTGATGATATTTAATTTTAATAAAAAAATAATAAAATAATTTTATTTAGATAAATGAGACACTTCAATATTTTATGTTAGCAGTTCAGTGCTTAAAACGCAAATTAAGAAGCATTTTTTACCGTCCGGTTAACATAATCGTCAATATGACCGGATTTTCGCTTAATAATATCAGGACTGAATAATTTAATAGCATTTGCAATATCGTCGGCTTTAAAACCTTTTAGAATTGCATACTTTGCCGCCTTAAAATCAAGCTTTGATAAATCGTCCTTACTCCCTGTTTCATAGACCTTTTGGATATATGCGGCGCACCCCGTTTCAAGCGTTTTTCTTTCTCCCGTCTCTAAGGGGGTTGTGGCTATATGCTTTACCGGTAGTTCGATTAAACCGTTATCGATGCCGGTTAAAATTCTTTCAACGTAGTCCTTACCTTTCGTGCAGGATATACCTGTTCCTTGATAAAGTTTAACGAATGGAAATAATCCGTTCTTGCAATATTTCTGCTTTCTATTGGTAAATCCGGCGAGCCGGAAAAAATGTCCGATATCCGCCGAATTTGGGTCGGTAGAGTAAACTTCAGATAGTTGCTTAAATATAAAAGTCAGAATATTTTTATTAATCGGACAATCCGATAACTTTACGATAGCCTGATAATTTGCAGGACTTGTTTCCAAAAAATAAAAAGGCTCAAAGCCGTCCGCATATAATTTATCTATTTCCGGCTTTTTAATATCGTCAAGCAAAACATACACGCCCCCCGAACTGCAAAGGCGGGGAGAAAGAAAAACATTATAGCCGTTTGTGTTCAAATATTTACAGAATTTTAAAGATTTTTCATACTCAGTGATAGTAATATCCGGAAAAGTTTTAACGTCTCCGGTTTCAAAATTAACTAACTTAATAAAAAACTTAGTTTCCGGCAGATATAATTTTAATTGCTCAAGTGATTTTTCCATTATATTATCTCCAAAATTGCTTTGACTTCGCTGACATTCCTAATTTCTTTAATGTTTGAGATGATATCTCTTGGTTTTATTATTTTTCCGGCTTCGGTAAATTTTCTTTTTAAATTCTCAACTTTTTGAATAGTTTTTTCAAGTTCTGAAAAGCCGTAATTTTCTAATATTTCTTTGGTATCAGAGATATGCAATAATATTAGTCTCATGCTCCAGCTTATATCTTCTTCGTCGATTTCTTTTTTGGTAGATTTTCCAAGGATAATGTGATAAATAGAAGAATATTTTATTGATTTAAAGAGTGTTCTACGTAAAAAACTTGCTGGCAGTTTCCCGCTCTCAATACTCGCATAATTGTAAAAAGATTCTTCAAATACTTTGATAGCTTCTTTAGAGAGCGTGTATTTCTTATTCCGCATCGGAAATTTTATTTTTTTCCACGATTTATTAACTGTATTCTTTAAATCACCGTAAGGATACAGGGCAACGGACAATTCAGGACGTTCAGGATCTTGTTTCGTGAGAACATAATTAAATCTTTGTGCAAAACCGTCAAGCATATCTTCTAAGCTTACGTTTTGCAAAAAAGTACTATAAACGTTCAAAGCCAACAAAACTAATGCAGGATTAGATACTTTAATATTTTTTAATTGTGTGATACGCATTATTTCTTTGTTGTCATAAATTTTCAGCAAGTATTCTTTGAGTTCTTCCATATACGATTGGGTTTTCATAGCCTTCAATAACTGCGCAAACTCGTCTTTAATCCAAAACCCGTTGTTGTTTTTTTCCAGAGATTCGATGAATTTAGCCGCAGAAGCTATGCCGCTATCGAAAATATTTTGAATATCGATAGCTTTTTCAAAAATATTAGTCGTGAACGTCTTCGAGCTGCCGGATTCTCCTAAAACAAGAGTCCATATGTCGGGTTTAATTATCTGTCCGGAAAAATCTATACTGATATTTAAAAACAGCAAGTTTGCCGCAATAAAATTGATTCCTACGAAAAAAGGCAGTTCAAGCGGGATGTCCGTTTCAGATTGAAAAATAGAAGTAACCGATTCCAAAAAAGACGCTGGCGGAATAACCATATTTCCGCGCCAAAAATGCGGTTTTTTAATCAAATTATAAGCTTTTAATGTGTTTTTGCGTCTTTTGATAGGTTTTTTTGAGTCAACATTTCAATGATATTGCGGGATTGCTGGTTTTTTACCCTATAGGCAACCCCCCTGTCAGCAATTGAAATATTATCCTTAACACTTACTCCCGCTTGCGTTTTAAGTGCTGAAAAGTCGGTCAGCAAACGACCAGCACTTTTTTCTAAATAATCGTTTTCAATCCTAACTGCTGCTTGATTTTGTAGTGAATTTTTCATATTATTTTCTCCTTGTTAAATTTTAATGTGAATTATTACAGGTTAAATAATTTTTTATCTTTTCAACATCTATTCTGGCTTTATTATTTTTAAAAACATTTTTCGTAGCTATATTTACCGAAAGAAGCTTATTGCCGTCCATAAATTCTTCAATGTCTGAAAGTTTAAAGCGGTAGCGTGCTTTTTTCCCGCAAGCTGAAGGGAGCCTATATGCCGATATTTGACCTGACGTCGCAAAATTAGCAAGGGTTCTCGGGCTAATAGATAATATTTCCGCATTTAATAGTAAAATTTATATTTAAACAAAACTATTGACAGGCAAGTTTAACTCTTGCTGTTGAGTTTTTTAAAACAAAAGTTAAGACAGAAACTTTTTGAAAAGGTGTTTTTCCTTTTTTTTGCCTATTTATTCTTAATTTCCTAAAAAAATCTCAATCTTTTATATTTTTTAGGAATAGAAAAGTGCCGGCGATGGACACAAGATTTTTTGCGGTCTACTTTTCAAGCTGAAATACAGCTGAAACCGCTAAGGCTATTATCTCAAAAAGCCTGACGTAAATGGGATTGTTTACTACAGGTTAGACGGACAATATCAGAGTATTGCCGTTTTTATTATATATGTTTTAAATCTCTATTTTCCCGAAATGGAACACGGGCGTTAGGGCGCAAATCTTTTCTTTCTTTCTCCCCAGTCTTTTTTTGGGGGGGGGGG
>JAJZJW010000034.1 GCA_021809845.1 bacterium
TACTTTTTTACTGAAGGAATTGATATGGATGATGTTCTTGTTTCTAATCCAGATGCGTTTAAAATGTTAAGGGCATTTTGGAAAGTATCTTTTATTAAATTTGATAGCGAAGAAAATCAAGCACTAAAGAGTATTATATTAAAATTCAATCAAGACTATTTAAATGAAGAAAATAATAAACATATATTCAATAGTAGTTATATAGAAAATCACGCTCAAGTCGAAAATAAAATTCAAAACGGAGATTATGCTTTAGATGTAAGGTCTATATTAAGTTTTGCAGTCGTTGAAGACGGCAGGATCAAGCACGAAATGGCCTTAGAGGCGGGTATCCTGTTTCAATTATTTTACAGATATAATGAAACCGTTGAAATGTTCGGTAGTTGGGATTATTTGTCGCATCAGGTTATTGCTTCTCCGTTTAAGCCTATAGACTATATGGATAAAATGGATATATTCGGTTCTAAATTTATTACAGGATTCTCTCCGATAAAATCAAAATATTTAGTTATAGAATTAAAAAAAGATTCCGGCAACGAACAAGACATAGATCAATTAATGAAGTATGTTGACTGGATAAAGGACGAATATTGCCACGGAGATTATTCGATGATAGATGCTTTTTTAGTTGCATTTGATTTTTCTGATGATATTAATACATATAAAAATAATAATGCAATCAGAAACTATATTGTCGGCAGAAGGCCTGCTAAGTCATTAAAATGGGATAACCTAAAAATAGTCAAATATATATATAACAGAGAACTTGACAGAATAGAATTTCTTATAAATCAGGAATCTAACGCTGATTAATACAAATTCCAAAAGTTATTGAAACTCTACAAAAGATAATGAAACCTTCCAAAAGTTATTGAAACTTAAAAATTACGCTGAAGTCGGAGCCAGCTTTTTTCGGGTTTAATATATATGCTGAAAGTAAGCGACTTAAAACTGTCCAAATTTAAACAGCAGTAAATATAGGGACGTAATATTCAAGCTGCATTATACAACCGATATATCGACCAAGCCCGGCGAAAATTATTATAACGCAATATTTAAAAGCGTAAAAGCAAAAAAAGATTTTTATTTGCAAGAGAATATATATCCTGAATTATTAAATTATTATGTTATAGGAACTTATTATCAAAACGGCAAGAGGATCAGAAAAAGTAAATATTTAGAATTAATGAATATTAAATTACCTATTGCCGGCGGCCAAGCACTAAAGATATGGCAGATAAACAATATAACCAAACCTAATGTAAGTTTAGAAAAGTCGATTTACTTAAACGATATAAAAAATCAGTATGCCTATTTCAGCATATTAGACGATTATTATATCATAGTCCCATGTCACGTTATAGGCGCAGCTTTTTATTTTACATCGACATTAAATTTCTCCATAGTTTCAAAAATATAACTTTTGTTTATTTCAA
This sequence comes from bacterium, assembly GCA_021809845.1. Classification (GTDB taxonomy): domain Bacteria; phylum SZUA-79; class SZUA-79; order Acidulodesulfobacterales; family Acidulodesulfobacteraceae; genus Acididesulfobacter. The sequence continues at coordinate 1,437 of JAJZJW010000034.1, forward strand.
ACCCCACAGCTTTTCTGTTTAGTTTATAACTTGCTAAAAGGGTGGTTCCTGAACCGGAAAAAGGATCTAATATTAAATCATCAACAAACGAATACATTTTTATAAGCCTGTAAGGTATTTCTAAAGGGAACGTTGCTGGATGTTTTGCATTTCTGTCAGGTCCTATATTCCATATCCCTTTTGTAAATACCTGCCATTCTTCTTTGGTAAGTTTAGATTTTTCTTTTATTTCTTTAGGCATAGGTATCCGTTTGCCTGGTTTTTTAAATATAAGAATATTTTCAAATATGCTGTCTAATATTTTCGGCGTAGGCGGATATGGATAAGAACCAAATAGCGGTTTGCCTTTTAAAGCGCCATTATTAGCATCTGATTTAACCCAAACAATTTCGTCGAAAAATATAAAACCGATATTTTGCATAAATTTTGTAACATCGGCGGTAATCGAGTGGAGAAAACTACTCTTGTCGGTTTTAACTCTTGATTTCATATTGGTTATATTTATACAAAACGTTCCGCCTTCGATTAAAACTCTATAAACTTCGCTAAATACCTTTTTAAGATTATTAATATAATCTAAATAAACGTTTTCTGAACCGATTCCGACTCCGCCGTAATCTATGTAATTAAAATAAGGCGGTGAAGTTACGGCGCATGCTACTGTTCTCGAATCAATCGCATCCATTTTTTCACTGCTATCGTGATATAAGGATATATTATTTAAAATATTTATTTCTCCCATTTTAAAACCCCCGGCCCTCTCTGTATTTAATAGCGTAATTTTTAATATAATTCACTTCATTACTTGTTATTTTGTAAACTTCTGCAATATTGTCGTCTATTTGGTCTATTACATCCTTGCATAATCTATGTTTATATTCATATTCTACTTGTTTTGTTCCTATATAATGCTTTGTTTTTTCTAATTTTTTTTCTAATTTTTCAGATAATTTTTTATATATGTTTAGTTTATTAATTGACTTTGGTAAATAGAAATGTTTAAGTTCTTTGGCGGTAATATGCCAGCAATCAGATACTACAGTCCAATACCAAAAAAATAAAGAAGAGTTTAACAGGCACATTGAAAAATAATACAAATCTTCTTTAAATCCAAAGGCTTTGTATTCATTTGAACCAGGGTTAAAGGTAAATGCTTTTATCCAATAGCAAGCCCTCATATTAAGGTAAATGCTTTTATCTGAGTTGCGTATAGATAAGTCATAAAGATTATCAGGAGAATCGGTATATATCTTATTAAATATGTTATATTCTAATTCACTCCCTATTTTTGGATAAAATTCATCAGGTATTATATCGCAGTTAAAAACATTATTATCTTCAAACAACCTGTTTCTTTCTGATTTATACCAATATTTATACCCAGATGTATATAATTTATTTTTTTCTTTGCCTTTTATAGCATATAAAATAGATACTTTTTGATGAACTGAAACAAATAGCGCATCTGGTCTATCAGCATAATTCAAAACAACTTGAATTTTAGTTTTTCTTTCCATAAATTGTCTAATTTTTTTCATTCTGGGAGTAGAAACGTATGAAATAGGAATAATAAATCCTAAAATTCCATCATCCTTTAAAATATCTATACTCTTATGTATAACGTTAGCGTATAAGTTACCGTACTTAATGTCAATTACTTTTTTAAATTTATTGTCTTCTATATAAGGAGGGTTACCTATTATAATATCATATTTAATAAAACTATTTGGCTTAGGATTTAAAAAATCCTCATTGTGAATATTTTTATTTAATATTTCAACAATTTCAGAATAATCTTCGGCATCATTAATATGTTTAACGGTTTCAAAAAATAATCTTATTTTTGTGATTTCTACCGATTCTGTATCTATATCGTTTCCGTGAATAGTTTTTAATATATTGATATAGTTTCTTTCTTTTATAGAAAAAGTACTATTTTTAAGGATATTGATTTTAGCTTGTAAAGCACCTAACAAAAACTCACCTGCTCCGCAAGTCGGATCAAATATGTTTTTATTTAATAAATTTTTTATAAATTTGCTATCACTTAAATCAAAGGTTTGTTTATGACTCAATGTTTTTAATGAAATCTTTTCCTCATAATCAAAACGATTAAAAAAACAATTATGAATTATAAACGATGTAACATCTCTCGGCGTGTAATAAACTCCAAATACTTTTCTTTTTTCCTGTTTTTCATTTAAGCAGGACAGCGAGTTTTGAAATTCTTCATCGGATAATATGGTATCAATAAAAACACAGGCATTAATACTAAAATTATATTTCTCGTAATTACCGTTAAGCAATTTTCTTAAAGCGTCATAAATTAATGCATATTTTTTATTAACGGCTCCCACTGATAACAAAAAAGGAATATGTCCATTAATAAGACTTTGTATGTCGGTAGTAATATCTTTAGTCTTCATGTTTTTTGGCAAACACTCATATAAGTGCCTCACTTCTTTGCTTTTAGTATTTTTATCATTAGTTAGTGCTAAAATAATCTCTGACTAATTATTTCATTGGTCTTTTTTGTTTTTTAAAAAAGCATTTATTGCTTGTCTTATAACATTGGCTATGGAAACATCATTTTTGTTCGCAATTTTTTTAAGTTTATTTTTTTGAGTTGTTGTTATATATATCATTACTTTATCGGTAAATCTTTTTTTTGGCGGCATATTGTATATTAGTATTAAATTATTTTATTTTAAAAAGAATACGATTAAAAACTAATTCCAGTTTAATTATTTGATAATATTTATTTTAAATACAACGAAACTTATTTTTTAGTATAAAAAATACAACCTAATTAAAGAGACTGCAATTTTCATGCCATAGTTTTATTTTTAAGTTTATCCTTGAAGTTTCAGTATTTTCATAGAGTATACAAAAAACAAAAACCGACGGTATTTTGACAAACGGAAAACATTTCCTTATTTTTTTTATCGCATATGATATTAAATTTTTTAAGGCTTTGCTATAAACATAAAAATCAATAAAATATACAACTATTACTATACATAATTATATATCATAATGACATATAAATCAAGCTATAATTTTAAAGGATTATACATTTTTTTGACATAAAAAAAGCTTAATTAATTGAGTAAAAAATAGATATTTGTAAATAAAGCATACAGCACTGATATTTTGAGATATGCAACATAAATTTTAATTGACTTACTATCGAGGGTATTATATAAAAATATAAAGAGTTAATAATTGCAATTTTCAGAGGGAAATAGTTATGAACGAGGTATTGGAAAGAAAAATCAAAAAGTTAGAAGATGCCAATGACTATGAATGCTGGTATTTAGTAAAACATGATGTTGATTTTGGTAATTTATGCTATATGATTTCAGTTTTGGAGGATTATAAATTAGACCTAAATAAGCCCGGAGGAAACTTCGCGGAATATTTTTCAAAAAAGATAAAAATGATTAATGCCGCAAAAGGAACTTCAATACCTGACAATTACAGGACGTTAAGGTTGGGTTGTTTTTTTGGTTTAATCTCGAAATATGTTGGTCAATATACAAATGCGGTTCCCACTCAAACATATTATGAGATAAAAAAAATAAGTGACGGAAATTTCGAAAAAATAGAACTATATAACGATATTATTAGGAGACAGATAGAAAAAATCTATATAAGTTCATCTATAGATGAAGAATATGACGGGGTTCGTAAGAATTTCAGAATTTTTCCGGTAATATTTTTATATAAAATTCTATTAGAATTAGGTCGAACTACCGGTGTATATTCCGTATCGATGAACGAATACGATTATCTTATCGCAACAACTGAGAAATACGAGGATTTTTTACAAACTCTATTTCTTATTAATTTATTAAGAAAAGAATCTAATGTTAATTTAGATAAATTCTCAGGAAAATTTGACAGTAGATTTAATCAGGCTTTAAAACTTTTAGTTACATTAGACATGGATAATAAAAGTATTGCTATTAAACAAGAGTATATCGACGATGTGTCGCAAATTGTTTTTAATTTCGAGAAAAATAAAATTAATTACACCGACGAAGAGTATCTGAAATTTTTGGGATCAACCGATGCTTTGACAGTGCGCAAGTCAGAACATAAAACCATCGAAAGCAGTGTTAAACCGATTATCTATCCTCATAACCGTATACTCTTTGGAGCACCTGGTTCGGGAAAAAGTTATAAATTAGAAAAACAGCGTCTTGATTTTGGCGAAAACTATGAGAGGGTGACATTTCATCCTAATTATACTTATGCACAATTCGTAGGAACATACAAACCTAAACCCAAATTTAAAAATAAAGGTACTGCTGAGGAAAAAGAATATGTTTCTTATGAATTCGTTGCTGGTCCATTTTTGCGTGTTTGGGTTAAAGCAAAGCAAACTGAGAAAGAAAATTATTTACTTATAATTGAAGAAATTAACCGCGCAAATGTTTCCGCTGTTTTCGGAGATATTTTTCAGTTACTTGATAGAGAAGAATCGGGTGATAGTGAATACAAAATTGCTACAACCGAAGAAATGAGGGATTATCTTGAGAGTGAAGGGTTTGAAAGAGATACTGTAGAGACGATAAGTATTCCTCGTAATATGTATATTTGGGCTACTATGAATAGCGCTGATCAGGGTGTATCTCCTATCGATACGGCTTTTAAAAGAAGATGGTATTTTGAATATGTGGGTATTAACGAAGGCAGTAATGAAATTTCTGATAAGGAAATAACCCTTAAACTTTATGAACAGCCTATATACTGGGACAAATTAAGAAGTCGGATTAACGATAGATTAACAGAATCTGATATAAATGTTAACGAGGATAAGCTTATTGGTCCTTTTTTCTTAAACAATAAGGAGTTATCTTCCCCTATAATTGATGAAATATTTAAAAATAAATTGCTAATGTATTTATTTGACGATGTGCTTAAACATAAAAAAGGCAAGTTATTCAAGCCGAATCTCAATACTTTTTCAAAAATCATAGATGCCTACGACAAAAAAGAAAATATTTTTGATTTCGAAGTAAGCGATTTATTCAGTTCTCCAGATAAAAGCGATATAAATAATATGAATAACGACGGAAACGTATTATTCTAAAGAAATATTATGAATTATGCAAAAGAGCAGGGAAAATATAATATTAGCGAATTAAAGAGTAAATTCAAGCTTGACGAAATTATAATAAAAAATCTAATAGACAGAAAAATATTATATCGTAACGAGAATAACACCTTTTCTTTTAAGTTTGTAGGCATTCTTATTGCTAATGACGACGTTATAATTTGTGTCCCCAAATATATTGAAAAAAGCGATAAAGCAGCTGCAATAAAACAAATTCTATTTTTATTTAAAGAATATAGTAAACGTGAAAAGCTTGATTTTGAGGAACTTGAGACGTTAGGTGGCATTGAACCGCTTGCATCATATAATATGCTTTCGATTATTATATTTTTGCTTACCGATTATTTTGAAAACGGTCTTTATTCAAATGAAAAAACTATTCATATATTAAACGGCGAAGATGAAATAAATTGGCTTAAAACCATAAATGAAAGCTCTCCGCCGTTTCTGAATGACGACGGTCCCGTATATTTAGAATATTATACTAATTCAACTCAAAACGACAAAGAAAATTATTTTAGACTTTTGCACAAATATGTTTTAGATTTGTGTAGTAAAAAATTAGATAGTTTTTGTTTGACGGAATTCTTTGATATGGAACAGGTTAATTTTTATATAAACGAAGATATATTAGGTACGCCCCAGACGATTATTTATAAAATAAACAATGAAATTAATGCGCAGTTTGTTAGCAGAAAACAGCTTTTATTAAAAGCTATTTCTATATTTATCTCTAATGAAAAAATATATACAGACAAAACATCAATAAGTCTATACGGTACAAGAGCATTTTATAATGTTTGGGAAAAAACTTGTGGATACGTACTTAATAATAAATACGAAGAAGTTAAAAGATGTATAGCTCATCCGAAATGGAAAACGATTAACGGCAAGGAGTATGATTCCGATACGCTTATTCCAGATATTATTTGCATAACTAAAGACACTTTTAATATTTTAGATGCGAAATACTATAATATCGTATTGTCAGATGATAAAAAATTAAGTAATAATCCTGGGATAGAAGATGTGACTAAACAATATTTATACCAGCTTGCTTTTGGAAAATATATAGCGGACAAAAAGCTTAAAGCAAGAAACATGCTTATATTTCCTACCGAAGACGAAGAATTATTTCAAATAGGCGATGTTACTATAGATTTTTTAAAACAATTAAATTTGGAAGATATAATATTATTTAAACTTCCTGCAAAAAAAATATTTGATATGTATATTTTTAACAAAAAGACAGAGTTTGATTCTTTTTTTAAACTATGATATAAAAATATAAAATTAATAATTTTATAACAAATAGTATCTAAATATGAATAAAAATAAAGATAAAACGTACCGAAAAAAGTTTTTTATACTATAAAAGATATGCCTCGCATAAAATAATATAAGTTTTTAGCCAGAAGAATTAATTAATGATATACATCTACTATGAATTTGCACAATAATTGTAAATTCCAAAAGTTATTGAAACTCTACAAAATATAATGATACCAAACAGCATATTTCAATAGTTATTGAAACTATCCGTTTAATTTTCAGAAGTTATTGATACTCTACAAAAGATAATGAAACTATCTTGCTGATTTCAAAAGTTATTGAAACTATACAAAAGATAATGAAACTAAAAAGACAATTTAATGTTTAACTCTGCGAAATCAAAACACATCTTTATTCTTCCCGTCATTGCCGTCCTTTTAGGCGTATTTATTCTATATCCTTTTTTCTTAATTACTTTCAAAGATATTTATTTTATAGTAATGACGGCTATATCAAAAAAGAAATTAATTATCCCCGCAAGTTTTAATTTAAAATATATCGTTCTTTTCTTATGCCTAATTTTAATGTCCCTTACAGATATGCTTTTTGAAAGAATATACAGATTTATCCCCTTGTTTTTAATGCTTGCGGGCGTGTTATTCACCTATTTGGCAAATAAGCCCCTTATTAACGCTTTTGAGGCGATAGGCATAGGTTTAGGGATATTTATCCTAATAGATATAACAAGGCTCGGTTCTTACGCTTTTGGAGATATTTTAACGGCGGGGGCTATAGGGATTTTCGTCGGCAGGGAAAAAATAATAATAATTTCGGTTTTGGCGATTATTTTAGGAAAGCTGATAACGCATTTCAGCGTTAAGATAGACGGAGTGTTTGATAAGTCGAAAGTTAAGCAGTTTCATATGGCGTTTGTGCCTGTGTTGTTTTTGGCGACGGCTGGATTTTATTTAATTAAATAGAATAAAATTTTACTTTTTCATTATTGCATAATATAATTAATTTATATAATTAAAAATTTGCAAATAAATAAAATATGGTAATTTTATGTCCGATTTAGCAATTACATTTTGTGGCGAAGATCCTAAAAGTGCTTATGAGTATCGTCATATTTATTTAGAACAAAATCCTGCCAATAGGAAAAAATTTGTATTTTTTTGTCCTTATTGCGGCATAGAATTAATAGGCAAATGCATATTTAAAGATGAAGGGGAAGGAGTTGCAAAATCCCCACATTTTGCTAAAAAAAATGGCGAAGAACATGATAATGATTGTCCTTATAATAATACTAATGAGACCAAAATAAACGATGGGCGCAAAAAATCTTTTTATGAAAAAAAAGGAGTTGCTTTTCCGGAAAAGTTTGTTGATCCTCCTGAAAATGAAGAAAAAATTATAACAATTGACGCTGTTATATCTCGCAATGCGATTAAAGAAGAAATTAAGCGAAATTCTGTTAATTTAAGAAATAGAGGAAAAATAATTCCAAAAACACGTATTTGTGAAGATTTAGCTAATACATGGAGCAATGTTGTTTTTGAAAGTTACGGTTTAAAAAAGAAAAATGATTGGAGTGAAGAAAAAAGAAATAAATGGGTTAAAAATGAATTATTAAAAATGCCGTTAGTTTTATTTGATAATTCTATGAATGAGTATTCTAATTATTATTATACATTTAAAACTCCTAAATATATTAATTTTTCACATTATAAGATTTATAACTTCGACGGAATAGTTAAGGAAAATAACGATAATTTTGTGATATATAACGATAAAATAAAATCCACAATAGATAATCAAGAGTTTTCGTTTTGTGTAATAGTGTATAAAAATATTATTACTGGGCATTATGCGGCTAAAATAGGCAAATTATTGCATGAATCATCTTTGAATAATTATAACGTTAAGTGTTTTGCTATCGGGATACCTGTTAAAGAAAATGGCAGAGTTGTTTTAAATATTGAAAAAATTAATAGATTTTTTATTAAAAAAAAACAAATAAAAAATCAGGAAACACACTTAGTTAATTCCTAAATATTTCCTCAAAATATTAGTCGGCGTATCCGGCAGGGATTTTACAAAAATATCTCTGCAACCAAAAACTATTATGCTTTGTTTTGCCCTTGAAATCATAACGTTTAGCAGATTTTTATTGCCGTCTATCATATTTAATTCTTTGCCTGCACTTTTTTGGTCATAAACCGTCGATATTAATATTATTTCTCTTTCCGCTCCCTGCATTTTATGAACGGTGCCGATTTTAATATTATTTACGTTAAAACCTTCCAAATTTAATTTGCTTAATTCTTTTTTGATTGCAAGTTCTTGACTTGAAAAAGGCGTAAGAATTGTTACTAAGTCTTCAAACTTTCCTCTTTCCCTTATTTTACTATAATTATTTTTAATCCAATCTCCAATAGCTTCAGCCTCTTCCAAATTTATCTTGCTTTGAGATTCCGATTTAGCGTTCCCTACTACGCTTACAAAACTCCACGGTTTTTGATTATCTAAAATTAAATTGTTTAAATCGTTAAAATTTGTTTTAGGGGGATACCTTAGTTTATTTTTATATATTAATTCATTCGACAATTCTATTATTTCGACGGGACAACGCCTATGTTCCAATAAATAAAGCCCTCTTTCTAATTCCGGAAATTCCCAAAAATTAGAATTATTATTTGCGATTTTCATAACGCTGCCGGAGTGGCAATTAAACGGTTGTATTTCAAAATCGTAATCGCTTTCGTTTTTTCCGCAATAAATTTCATATATGGCTTTATCTCTGACTGCGCCGGACATTGTATATACCGGTTGTAATTGGTATAAATCGCCGACGACTATGGCTCTTTTGGCTAATAAAAAACCTATCGCTCCGAGTTCGGGGGATATTTGTCCCGATTCGTCGGTTATCAAATAATCGATATAGCTAAAAAGCGGAAGGTTAGTGCTGTTAAAATAATACTTTAGAGTATTGAAAATTGCGTGTCCGGTAGATACAAAGCATGGGGTTATTTTAGAGAATAAATCATATTTTTTCTTAACCCCCTTAATGCTTTGCTTAAAGGCTTTTTGCCCTTCGTTAAAATAAATTTCATTAAACGCTTCTTTGCATTCTATTAGAAACATACATTCATAGGCTCTTGCCGAAAGATGAAATAATAAGGTTTTTCCGAAATTATCTATAACGTAACTTATTTTGTTATAAATATCCAGTTCTGATTCTTCGGAATATTCTTCTTTTTTTAGTATTTCGAGTGCCGGCGCAAAATAAAGACTGTTCGAAAACAATAAAGAAATATTTCCTTTCATCAGTTTATATTTTTCAATGTTTTTCTTTTGTTCGTCGATTAAACTTAATGCTTTATTTATTTGTTCGGCAGCGCTTTTAATTTCGGCGTTTAATTCCGTAAATTTTTTATTTAAAGGATGAGACGGGTTTTTTGGATCAATAAGATTATAAAGAAAGTTCTTTAACGGTTTTAACTTAAAAGTGCTTGGTTCTATAGCCGCTATAAATTCTATATCGTGTTTATTTTTTAGTTTTATGAAGCGTTGTTTTAAATCTATTTCATTTTGCAAAAAAGGGATAAACTTTTTCCATAAAGAATAATTTTCGTCGATATCTTTATTAAATTCGCTGATAAATAAATTAATTTTTTCATTGATTTTTTCTATATCGTCCATCCCATTTTTAGCATCTTCTAAAACAGACTTTAGCTTTATTATTTTATCGTTAAGTTCGTCTATTTGCCTGTTTGCTAATCGTATATTTTTAATAACGGATACAAGTTCCTGCTTAGCCTTTTCGGCATTTTTTATATATTCGGCAAATATGAATTTGGCGGTTTCTATCAGCGTGCCTTTAATGCTTAATAAGTCTTTATTTTCTGGGTCTATATTTTTTAGATTGAGCGTTTTTGTGTTAAATCCTTTTAATTCATTAAGCATTGTTATAACAGGATTTGGTTCTGTTTTTAAAAAAACCTGCCATTTGTTAATAAAATAATCTATTGCGTCTTCTTGCCATTTTTTATTGCTTGTTTTTCGTATTATTTCCGATAGATTAGATGTTTTATTATTTTTTTCGTTTTTGTCGAATTCATCTTGAAACGGTCTTGCCAATGCAGAACCGTAATCTATATCGCCAGGGATCCATCTTTCTGATAATATCCCTAAATGTTTTTTAAGATGTCCGTGTTCGTCAATTTTACTAAGTTTAAAACCTTCTATAATATTGTCTTTTGCCTGATTAGTAAAAGACATACCGAACATAACAGGCACAGAATAGCCTTTTACGGTATCGCCGTTTAATATAGAATTTACAAGCATAGTCGCTACAAAATTTTGTAATACGGTAGTTTTACCAGTACCCGGCGGTCCGTTTAATGCTTCTATAGGAGCATATCCGTTTTGCATACAATACATAAAAATACGCTGCTCGATGTTTAAACCGAATAGTTCCCCGTTTGGCGTCGCATTAA
>JAJZJW010000035.1 GCA_021809845.1 bacterium
AAATTATGGGATACATACACCGGGAAACAATATATTTTTAGTAATTTAACCGGAGCGCCGAGTCATCAACAAATGCCAAGTTACAATTTGCTTAACGCATCATTCAGCGTAAAAGTTCCGTTTCCGCGTACAGTAGCAGGAGCGCCAAAAAATGCCGATATCACGTTAACCGTTTTAAATTTGTTAAACAAGCAATATAACGGATATGAATATATTTCTTCAGGCGGATATTACGGCGAGCAAACTAACAGCGTTGGCAATATCTTAGCTTATCCGGGAATGCCGATATCAGCTTATTTAACGTTAAATTTAAAATTTTAATTATTAATTAATTAATAATTAATAATTTAATATTTATAATAATATATATAGTTAATTATATAGTTAATATAGATGAAAAGGATATGTCACAAAATTTTAACAAAACTTTAACCCTATTGTAATAATAATTATGTTTAAATATAAATATTAAAGCCCAAATATTAAAGCTTTATCTCCTCTCTTATTAACATACCGCAGCTAACTATTTATTGTGAATATTTAGCGCGGTATGTTAATACAATGACCCTCAAAAAATTCAAGTAAATTAGGGACAGATGCCCACCCCTTCTACCAACACTTTTTTTAACGATATTCTATGCAATTATTTGTTTTTAATTTTTTCCGTTACGAACGATTTTACTTGTTCGGCAGTAGATATAGCGGTTTTTTCATCTTCTAACGATATGACTTTAGAAGAAAGATGAGGGATATTTCAAATTAACCGCATAATCGGTTAATTCATTTGCGTTAAAGCTGTAAATATTGTCAAAATCAATATCTATTTCCTTGCAATTTTCTATTAATTCCGTAATATCGTGAGTTTTATTAATTTCTTTATCGTTAAAAATCAAATATGCCTTAAGATATTTTTCAACCGCCTGCTCCATATGATAACATACAATACTTTTGAACTCATAGGGGTCGTTGTTAAACAAAAGAACTCCTGCTTTCAAATCATCGTTTGCATATTTGAGCCATATTTTTACAATTTTATCGTTCACACCATTACTCCATATTTAAGTGCATAATAAGCAATATTCCCGACATTATTGTTTTCGTTGAGTTCGTTTTTTGAATTTATTAAGATGTCATTCCTTATTTTTAATTCCGCCATAATTTTTTTGATTTTTGCAATTAAATGCCTTTCGTCTTTAAATGAAATATTTTGATTGATTACTACAAAAAAATCCCAGTCGCTGTCTTCTTTGTAATCCGCTCTTGCCCGAGAGCCGAAAAGATAAACTGATTCCACTTTATATCCTGCTTTTTCCACTTCTTCAGTTATTATGCGTTTTACGGTATTTAAAATATGTTCTTTGTTTTCCATAATTGTAAATTATACCATATCTGTTTGAAAAATAAAAATAAAATCCCTTATCCGATTTATTTTAATCCTCACATATTGAACAAGGGATGCCAAATTCTGGCTTAGCCCAAAATTGAATTAGCAAGCAACTATGGTCTATCTAAAACTTATCTAAAACTCAAATTAAAGAAATAGAAAACGGAATATTCTCAAATTATAAATTTGGAATATTGAAATAAAATTTAATTATTGAATTATGCAAATAATAGCTTCTAATAACTTCTAATAAATTGATTATATTATTATTCTGTTTTAAGTTATTTAAATTATTTTAAGCCCATATCCCTTATTTCCCCTATTTTCGGTATATAATAATTTTAGTTTTGCCATAATTATAGGATAAAAGCCACAAAAATGAGAGATAGCTTGCGAAAATTTCTATTATAAGTATAAAATTGCCGGTCCAGAAAAATAAAAGTCTTGCCGCCAGATTTAAAAGAAAAGAACGCCAGAATATGCCCCACCACAGGCGTGTTGCAATATTCCATGTCAGAGGTAAATCTAAAATATTGTTATTATGTTCTATAGAAAAATTAGATTCAACGCCTTTGTTATAAAAACTCTTTTTAAATATACTTGATTTGAAAAGCCATACACCGAATACAAATAGGGCGATAAAAAAAATTAAAAGGAGTGTCGGTATTATTAATGCTATTTTCATATCGTACGGCGTGAAATGGCGCAGGTGATTTTTAAGCATTTTGGCAAATATAGCGCCTCTCCCTTTTCCAAGCAGAATTTCTCCCAAAATTAATAGAATAATACCGATAAATATCATAAAAAGCCACAATCTCCAAGTGTATCTCCACCATAACAGCAGAGCCGGACTTATAAATTTTTTAATATTTTCAGTATTCATGGCAAGTACACCCTTTTGTCTATTTCCTTTATTTTAAATATAAAAATCAATATTGTCAAATTTACTGTAAAATTATTTAAGATAATAAGCTATAATATCCGATATACTATCGTCTATATAAAAGTTAATAAATTAAATTATAATACTGCCATAATAATACGGCATGAAAATTCTTCATATAATTTCTTCAAGAGGTTGGGGCGGCGCGGAAAATGCCGCTGTTTACCTTGCAAAAAAACAGCTCGAAAAAGGACATAAGGCATTTTTTTTTATACACCGCCTTAACAAAAAAATGATTTTTTTATTAGGTAGTGCCGGCGTGCCTTATTTTTCAATTTTAGATCCTGAAAGGAAAAATGTTTTTGCTGTTAAAAAAATAATAAATATTTGCAAGACGGAAAATATAGACATAATACATACCCACTTAGGAACTGGAAATTATCTCGGGGTTTTAGCCGGGAATTTTCTTAAAATACCTGTTTGCAGCACTATTAATATTTTTAGCGGCTATCCATACTACGCCATGGCAGATAGACTGCTTTTCGATAGTCTGGCGGTGAAAGATTATTTTATTGAATATTTATCGGGCGATGAATATAAAAGATATGCGCCCGGTTATATTGAAAGGATTATAAATAAAATTTTTAAATTAAAATATAGGGCTGCAGATATAAAAGAGATTGTAAACAAAATGGAAATAATTTACGAAAGGATAGACGAAGCAAAATTTATTGATTATGATATTGACAGAGATATGTGTGTTAACAATAACAATGGCACCAATAATTGTGTTAATGGTGGAAATGAAAATCTTAAAAAGTTTAAAAATTTCTTTAATATTGGAATTACAGGAAGAGTTACGGAACAAAAAGGGCAGGTCTACTTTGTTAAAGCCGCAGGGTTATTGTTAAAATCCAGCTTAAAACCCTTGTGTGATAAACCGTTAATGTTCCATATCGTAGGAAACGGAGATGACGAAAAAATTCTAAAAAATATGGTTAATAAAATGGATATTGCCGATAATTTTAAATTTTGGGGCTATCAATCTGACGTGAGAAGATTTGTAAATATATTTGATATTGCCGTTTCATGTTCTTTAAATGAACCTTTCGGGATTAATAATATTGAATATATGTTTATGAAAAAACCCTGTATTGCAACAAATACCGGCGGAATACCTGAAGTTTACGGAGATACTAATATTATCATACCTCCCAAAGATGCTGTTCAACTTAAAGAAGCAATCGAAAAATATATTAAAAACCCTGATATTATGAAAAAAGAAGCGCTTAGTGGTTTTGAAAGGGCGAACAGACTTTTTAAAGCCGATATTTCAGTAAATAGAATTATAAGTATTTATGAAAGTATGCGTGCTAAACGTACATAGCATAAAAATGCCATAGATAAAGACAAAGGCTAAAAAACTTTTAATCCATGACATTTTATATTGTATTTAAAGATCAGGAAACAATATATTTTTAGTAATTTAACCGGAGCGCCGAGTCATCAACAAATGCCAAGTTACAATTTGCTTAACGCATCATTCAGCGTAAAAGTTCCGTTTCCGCATACAGTAGCAGGAGCGCCAAAAAATGCCGATATCACGTTAACCGTTTTAAATTTGTTAAACAAGCAATATAACGGATATGAATATATTTCTTCAGGCGGATATTACGGCGAGCAAACTAACAGCGTTGGCAATATCTTAGCTTATCCGGGAATGCCGATATCAGCTTATTTAACGTTAAATTTAAAATTTTAATTATTAATTAATTAATAATTAATAATTTAATATTTATAATAATATATATAATTAATAAGTTAATATTTATAATAATATATATAGTTAATTATATAGTTAATATAGATGAAAATGATATGTCACAAAATTTTAACAAAACTTTAACCCTATTGTAATATTAATAATGTTTAAATGTAAATAACTGTATGTAGCTTTACCTCTCCCCTCTCATTAGCATACCTCACTATTTATTGTGAATATTTAGTGAAGTATGCTATAATATTAACGTTCATTGCATATCGCCTTTAGATAGCAAAATTTTTATGCAGAAACGATTTTGAATCCTGACAAATATCAGTAAAATCCTTCATAAATAATGTGATATAATAATTAATATTTTCACTTATTTCGTTCTAATATAATAATAAAATATTGCTAATATTTTGAGGCATGGTTATGGCATTAGCGAACTACGAAAGAAACGAGCTTTATCTCGGTAAAAATTATAAACATCAATATAAAAATATTGCTTTATATGATAAAAATTCTTCCCACTCCATTATAGCAGACCTTATTGCCGATAATTCCGTTGTTCTTGATGTAGGCTGTTCCTACGGTTACATCGGTAATTGGTTAAAAATAAACAAAAATTGCATCTTATATGGTATCGATAATAATGCAGAAGCATTAAATTACTCAAAAGAAAATGCCGGTTATAAAGATGTATTTCTTATTGACTTAGACAATCCTTCAGGCATAGATTTTGAGAGATTTGATAAATTTGGCGAGATTTTTGACTACATAATTTTGGCAGATGTCATAGAAAATCTTGGGCATCCGAGCAAAAATTTAATCTTATTATCCCAAAAGCTTAAGTTTTATTCAAATATGCTAATCAGCATTCCAAATATATCTAATGCAGATATCATATTAAACCTAATCGAGGGAAAATTTAATTACGGCAAGGAAGGAATACTTGATAAAACACATCTAAGGTTTTTTACCAGAAATTCATTTGTAGAATGGATTGAATCTCTCAATAATGAAGAAGAAAAATTTAAGTTCGATATTGATTTTATTGCAAACACAACTTACGTATCAAGTTTTGTTAATGAAATTAGTATGAAAATGCCGTTCATTTATAATTTATTAAGAGCATCTAATCCGGAGGTTAATACCTTACAAAACATCTTTTCTTTAACTAAAGTAAATAAAAACGATAAAATATTTATAGATAAAGCCAAGATAAATATAAGCGGTTTAGAAAAATTTAATGATATTATTAATAAAATAATAGAGATTGCGGAAGAGAATGAAACAAATAAGAATGCTCAAGAAAACATTCAAAAAATTGGCGGTCTTAAAAATATAATTATAGAAAAAGAAAATATTATTAAACAAAAAGATAAATTCATATCTGTTCTCAAAAATATAATAAGTAAAAAGGAACCATTGATTTTTCCCGACGATAAATTTCCTGAAGTATCAATAGTGATTTCCGTCTATAATAAATTTGAATACACATTGCAATGTTTGGAGTCAATATTGAACAATATAAAATCCGTTTCTTATGAGGTTATTGTCATCGATGACTGTTCGCATGACGAAACAATTTTTATAAAAAATTATGCAAATAATATTAAAATTATAAGAAACCAGAAAAATTTAGGTTTTTTACTCAGCTGCAACAATGCAGCCAAATATGCCAAAGGAAAATATTTGGTTCTTTTAAATAATGACACCATAGTTCAACCTGGGTGGCTTGAATCCTTGCTGGAATTAATTAAATCCGACGAGTTAATTGGGATGGTAGGCTCAAAACTAATCTATCCTTCCGGTCAATTGCAGGAAGCAGGCGGTATTGTTTGGAAAGACGCGTCCGCAATGAATTTTGGAAAATGGGATTCTCCTGACAGTTCTCAGTATAATTACGTTAAAGAAGTTGATTATATCAGCGGTGCTAGCATAATGGCTAAAAAAGATATTTGGGATAAAATAGGCGGATTCGATGAACGGTTTATTCCTGCCTATTATGAAGACACCGATTTAGCGTTTGAGGTGAGAAAATTGGGATATAAGGTTATGTATCAGCCTAAAAGCGTGGTCACCCATTTTGAAGGTGTTACTCATGGGAAAAATGAAAATTTAGGCGTAAAAAGTTACATGAAGCACAATAAAGAAAAGTTTTTTGAGAAATGGAAGGATATCCTTCCGGAGTATAATCTTGCAAGCGCGGAAAATATGTTTTTAGCACGAGATAGGAGCAGACATAAAAAGCATATTCTTATTGTGGATTGGAAAATACCGCATTATGATGAAGACGCAGGCAGCAAGTCTATGTGGAACATTGTTGATTCATTTATAGATTTGAATTTTAAAGTTACATTTTTAGGAGATTACTACTATCCCATTCAACCATATACTGATGAATTGCAACAAAAAGGCGTTGAGGTTCTTTACGGTGAAAAACCATTAGCAAGTATAAAGGAGTGGTTATCTAATTATGGAAAATATTTTGCTTATATATTTTTATCCCGCCCTCAGATATTTTATAAATATATTAAAATTATAAGAGAATGTTCCGCTGCAAAAATTTTATATTACGGGGTAGACATACATTATATGCGCGCCAAAGAACAATTAAAAATAAATAAAAACGATAAAGATTTAGAAGAAGGAATGGCATGCGTAAAAGATGTTGAAGAAGAAATATGGTGTGAAAGCGATTTAATATATTACCCTTCTGATTCTGAAACTAAAATAGTTAATGAATGGTTATTAAATCATAAATGCCCTCAAAAAGCCAAAACTATTCCATTATATGCTTACGAAGAAACATTAATTCCACGCGAAGTAAATAATCACGGAAGAAAAGACATAATGTTTATCGGAGGATTCGACCATTCTCCAAATGTTGACGGCGTTTTATGGTTTGTAAATGAAATAATGCCTATCATATGGAAGCAATTCCATGACCTTAAATTTTATATAGTCGGTTCTAATCCTAAAAAAGAGGTTTATGATATTGCTTCAGATAGGGTAATTGTTACAGGGTTTGTTAACGAAGATAGATTAAGGCAATATTATCAAAATATTAGCCTTAGCGTCGCACCGCTGAGGTTCGGCGCTGGACTCAAAGGAAAAATTGTCGAATCGATGAGGTTTGGAGTTCCGGTAGTGACAACATCTATCGGTATGCAGGGCTTTGATAAAATGAAGGATGTTATTTTGTATTCAGATGAGCCTATTGAATTTGCTAATTATGTAATGCGGTTAATTGATGATGATGAATTGTGGAAAAAAATATCATTGGAGGAAATTTCATATGTTCGCAAGCATTTTTCGGTTAATGCATTAAAAAAAGTGCTGCTTGAAGATATCGAGCCAGTTTTGTATTAAAATAATAAGCTAAATTAAAAGTTGGCAAAAATTAATTATTTCAAGAAAAATAATTAATTTTTACACTGTGGGATTGATGTGAAAAATTACCCTATTTAGGTGGGGAATTTTAGTTGATTTTAACTGTGAACTAAGATAAATTATAAAAATATGAATACAAACATTCAAAAACAAACCACTAATGTTTACGATTGTTTTACTTTTTTTAATGAACTTGAATTGTTAGAAATCAGATTAAACGAGCTAAATTCTGTTGTAGACAAGTTTGTTCTCGTTGAAGCTTTAAAAACGCATCAAGGCAAAGAAAAGCCCCTTTATTACGAAGAGAATAAACAGAAATTTAAAGAATTTCACGATAAAGTTATTCATATTATTGTAGATTTTCCACCAGATGATGTTTTAGATAATTTAGACATTATATTTTCTTTAGGCGATTTTGGTCTTTCGGTAAACCAACAAAGGACAGAATATTTAACGCAAATTGCTTTGTCCTCATTTTCTAATTTTAATATACAAAAAATTAATGCGCAGGATAGTTTTGAAAGACTAGCATGGAAAAGAGAACATTACCAAAGAAATATGATTATGGACGGCTTAAATTGCGAACCCGACGATGTTGTAATTATATCCGATATAGATGAAATTCCAAGAGCAGGTAAAATATTAGCATATAAAGACAAACCGGGAATAAAGATCTTTAAACAAAAAATGTATTATTTTTATCTAAACTATGAAAACAGATTAAATTACAGAGTTGGAGATTCGATAATTTGGCATGGCTCAATAATGACCAAATATAAGAACATTACTCTTCCTCAGGCAATGCGTGTCTTAGTTAAGATGCCTGATAACAAGCCTCCTCAGCTTGATTTTGTTGATTTTATTGAAAACGGCGGCTGGCATTTTAGTTATCTTGGAGGAGAAGAGCGAATTAGAACTAAATTGCAATCATTTTGTCATGTTGAGTATAATAACAATAGTTTTAACAATGAAGAAGTTTTATCCAAGTTTATTGATGAAGGTGTGACTTTTTTTGATAAAACACAGCTTGTATGTGTTCCGATAGATGACTCCTTCCCAGCTTATTTGAGGGATAATATAGATAAGTTCCCGCATCTAATTTGTAAAAATTATTATTAATATCTAATAATTTGTGCTAAATTTGATGAGCAACGCAATAACCGTTGTCTTTTTTACACATTGTTAGTTCAGGTTGTATTACGGCATGATTTATTTTAAACTTCTTTGACAGCATATATTGAATATTATTTATTATACAACATAAGTCGGCGGAATCTTTAATTTTATCGTCTATCAACACATGCGAGCTAAGAGATATAAAAGACTTTGAAAGACTCCATATATGAAGATCGTGAACATTTTTTACACCTTCTATTTTAAGAATTTCTTTCTGAACTTTTATGTAGTCTATTTCTTTAGGAACGGCTTCCAGCAATATATTTATAGTCTCATTTATTACTGAAAAAGCCCCAACGATAATGATAGGCGCTACAAATAAACCTATAATTGCATCGAGATAATATAGCCTTGTTAAATATATTAAAATACCTGCTACTATTATTGAAAAAGATATAATGCTATCTCCTATTATATGAAAAAAGGAGCTTTTTATGTTTAAATTTTGATGAGTATCTTTATAAATTTTGAACCCTATTATTATATTAATAATAAAACTTATTGACGCAAACAAAATCATAAGTTTAGAATTCACTATTTCAGGATGAATTAACCTTAAGTAGCTTTCATACATTAAGACAATAGAAATGATTAATAATAAAGCCGCATTCAATAATGCGGTAAGTATGCCGAGCCTATGAAAACCGTAAGTATTTTTAGCAGTAGGTTCTTTTTTTATCTGAGATTGAGCAATCCATGCAAGCAATAAAGAAGATGCATCCACAAAAATGTGACCCGAATCGGCATAAAGCGCCATGCTTTTTGATATTATAGCGCCGAAAAATTCCGTTGCAAGCACGCATAGCGTTAAAATAAAGGCTAATTTTAAATTTTTTTCATGCCTAATATGGTTATGTTCATTCATAAACAATGTATAAATATATAAAGAAAAGACTTTATAAATATAAATATAATAATAACTAAAACAATGTATAAATATATAAAGAAAAGACTTTATAAATATTTATAAATATAAATATAAATATAATAATAAATAAATAATAATAATTAATTTTTGTCCCTAATTTTCTAGCTTCCCCTATTCCCCATATTTCCTTTATTTTAAATATAAAAATCAATATTGTCAAATTTACTGTAAAATTATTTAAGATAATAAGCTATAATATCCGATATACTATCGTCTATATAAAAGTTAATAAATTAAATTATAATACTGCCATAATAATACGGCATGAAAATTCTTCATATAATTTCTTCAAGAGGTTGGGGCGGCGCGGAAAATGCCGCTGTTTACCTTGCAAAAAAACAGCTCGAAAAAGGACATAAGGCATTTTTTTTTATACACCGCCTTAACAAAAAAATGATTTTTTTATTAGGTAGTGCCGGCGTGCCTTATTTTTCAATTTTAGATCCTGAAAGGAAAAATGTTTTTGCTGTTAAAAAAATAATAAATATTTGCAAGACGGAAAATATAGACATAATACATACCCACTTAGGAACTGGAAATTATCTCGGGGTTTTAGCCGGGAATTTTCTTAAAATACCTGTTTGCAGCACTATTAATATTTTTAGCGGCTATCCATACTACGCCATGGCAGATAGACTGCTTTTCGATAGTCTGGCGGTGAAAGATTATTTTATTGAATATTTATCGGGCGATGAATATAAAAGATATGCGCCCGGTTATATTGAAAGGATTATAAATAAAATTTTTAAATTAAAATATAGGGCTGCAGATATAAAAGAGATTGTAAACAAAATGGAAATAATTTACGAAAGGATAGACGAAGCAAAATTTATTGATTATGATATTGACAGAGATATGTGTGTTAACAATAACAATGGCACCAATAATTGTGTTAATGGTGGAAATGAAAATCTTAAAAAGTTTAAAAATTTCTTTAATATTGGAATTACAGGAAGAGTTACGGAACAAAAAGGGCAGGTCTACTTTGTTAAAGCCGCAGGGTTATTGTTAAAATCCAGCTTAAAACCCTTGTGTGATAAACCGTTAATGTTCCATATCGTAGGAAACGGAGATGACGAAAAAATTCTAAAAAATATGGTTAATAAAATGGATATTGCCGATAATTTTAAATTTTGGGGCTATCAATCTGACGTGAGAAGATTTGTAAATATATTTGATATTGCCGTTTCATGTTCTTTAAATGAACCTTTCGGGATTAATAATATTGAATATATGTTTATGAAAAAACCCTGTATTGCAACAAATACCGGCGGAATACCTGAAGTTTACGGAGATACTAATATTATCATACCTCCCAAAGATGCTGTTCAACTTAAAGAAGCAATCGAAAAATATATTAAAAACCCTGATATTATGAAAAAAGAAGCGCTTAGTGGTTTTGAAAGGGCGAACAGACTTTTTAAAGCCGATATTTCAGTAAATAGAATTATAAGTATTTATGAAAGTATGCGTGCTAAACGTACATAGCATAAAAATGCCATAGATAAAGACAAAGGCTAAAAAACTTTTAATCCATGACATTTTATATTGTATTTAAAGATCAGGAAACAATATATTTTTAGTAATTTAACCGGAGCGCCGAGTCATCAACAAATGCCAAGTTACAATTTGCTTAACGCATCATTCAGCGTAAAAGTTCCGTTTCCGCATACAGTAGCAGGAGCGCCAAAAAATGCCGATATCACGTTAACCGTTTTAAATTTGTTAAACAAGCAATATAACGGATATGAATATATTTCTTCAGGCGGATATTACGGCGAGCAAACTAACAGCGTTGGCAATATCTTAGCTTATCCGGGAATGCCGATATCAGCTTATTTAACGTTAAATTTAAAATTTTAATTATTAATTAATTAATAATTAATAATTTAATATTTATAATAATATATATA
>JAJZJW010000015.1:0-39299 GCA_021809845.1 bacterium
AATAAATGCGGTTCGATTTTATTTAATATTTTAAATTTAAATCGTATATTTTAATAAAAAATCAGGAGAAAATTCAGGGGGTCAAATTTATTTGCATAAAAGGGGTCAAATTACTTGACAAACAACAGCTTATTAACTTTAATATTTAGTTATTTAAGTTTTAATTTTGTCATTAGTTTTTAGTAGTTTTGTCATTACTCAAAGAGTAATGCAAGATAAGAAAGCTCCGCTTTCGGATACTGTTGTATCTTAAATGACTGAAATGACTGTATTTTTATAGTATCTAATTTAAGATATATAAAACAAAAAACAGTTAAAAATAGGATAGTAAAGGCGGAAATAAAGCGGTTATTCAAGAATTAAAGCGGATATAGTAATAGAAAATCAAGATAAATTAACCTAAAATAGAGGTCGTCAATTATGAAAAAATTAAAAAATAAAAAAGAAAAAAACTTAAAAGGAGACCAGCGATGCCGAAAATAAAAAATGAAAATTACATAGGTAAGACCGAAAAAATAATTACCTACGTGGAAAAAGATTTAGACACGCGAATAAGACAAGTAGCGGAAGAAAACGGAATGTATATATCTGAGGTCGTCCGTCAGTCTATCGTAGCCGGTCTTGAAAAGTTTTTTGTAGAATCGCAAGGTTCTTTTTTGCAGGATAAAATACAAAACGCTATGGAAGACGCCGTTGCAAAACAAATGGAAGTTTTACAGAAAAATCTTGAAAAAAGACTGATAGGTTTTCTTGCGCTAAATACTAATCATGTTCTGCAATCCCAGAGTATGATAAAAAACATAATAAGACTTCTGGTAAGTTTCAATAACGAAAATATCAAAAGTTTGTCGGAAGAAAAATCTATTAACGCTTTTAAGCAGTTTATAGAAGTATTTGAAAAAGAGTCTTTAGGCTATATGAAAACCGTTTACGAAAAAAATAAGAAAATAAAAGAGCTTGAATTAGCGGAATAATTTTAAAAAACAAGGAAAACAAGCTTTTAAGGGTGCGAAACGGTTTCGCACCCTCTTTAAAAAATAAAAAAAATAATTTAAAAAAAATGCTTGACAATACCTTTAATTAGATATATTATTTTAGATAATAGTATATTATTTAAAATAATATAGTAAATAGTAAACTAAAAGGAGAAAAATGCAAAATTTAAAAATAACATTTAATCTTAGTAGTCCCGTAATATTTCAGAATAGATTTACAACAATAGATTCTATTTTATTATCTATTTTCTTTCCAAGATAGTACGGGGATTTAGGATAAATACAATCACTGCTATTGGTAAGAGTATCATCTTTAAAATATCGTCCATAATATCTCCTTTTTTATATATAAACTGCCAAAAACTAAAAATTATTACCTGCGTAATGATAGGTTGAATTAAGTAGTCCCCCGAGATGCCATTTGCCGTTTACCGACTGCATGAAATAAGATATATATTTATGAGTCTGTCCTGCTTTTACTAAATTATAAATACACTCGCCCATATTAGACCCCAAGGCTTTTTCGCTGCGGCATTTTATTAACACAACTTTATAGGACTGATTTTTTTTACTTAATAAATAAAAAGCGGTTGCCTTAGACCACTGTTTCAGGTTGGGTTTATTTGAACATCCTGAAAGCGAAACTCCTATGACGGAAATTACTAATAAAATTAATATGAGCTTTTTCATCACTACCTCCATAAATTATTTATCTTGTCGTGAAACTCCAAGAATACGTTTTTCCTAAATGGTCGTTTAAATTAGCTTCTATAGCGGTCGTTAATTTAACCGTGTATGTCGTATTAGGCCGAAGCGGTCTGTAAGGCGTAAAGCTCACAATATAGCTTGTTAAGCTGTTTGAAT
This sequence comes from bacterium, assembly GCA_021809845.1. Classification (GTDB taxonomy): domain Bacteria; phylum SZUA-79; class SZUA-79; order Acidulodesulfobacterales; family Acidulodesulfobacteraceae; genus Acididesulfobacter. Next base: position 1,860 of record JAJZJW010000015.1, read on the forward strand.
TATAATACACTTTTCCCCTAACCATTTTTCCGGTAGGCGATAATAATAAGACCGATTCAGTATTAAACGTCAGCGGGCTCATCGCTTCATTAAAGGAAGCTTTTATGACAATATTTCTGCTTACATTTGCCGCGCCGTTTTGCGGGCTTGTATGCGTTACCGCCGGTGGCGAAAATATACTGCCCATTGCAGAATCGTAACTCGCGCACCCCGAAAGACCGAAAGCGAAGAACCCCGCTATTAAGATTAAGAATAATTTTTTCATCATTGTCTCCTTATTTTATATTTTATTATTTAAAACTCAAACCGGTTGCGGACTACCAAAAACTTTCCTGATGATCCCAAAACCCTAACGACCAAATCCTGATTACCCCAGCTTCGGACCTTTTTGAATCAATATTTATTGGCATAATATCCTCATTTTTATGAATATTTATTTTATCACACCTATTGTTTGTCGTAGCCGATTTTTAATAATTGCAGCTGCTTTTCTATTTCGCCGGCTTTTATTTCCTGAACCGGTGCCATCCATTTTTGTGCTTCCTGATTAAAAGTAAAATTAAGTTTCTTAAGGTCTTCCTTTTTACTGAACGGCTTCACCTGTCCTGAGTTGTTAAGGATAAATTTAACCATTGCCAGGTTTTTATTTACCTCGAGCTTTGCCGAGGAAGCTTCTTTGTATATATCCTGCTCTATAAGAAACTGCTTATATGTCCTGTAACTCACCTTTATATTTACCTGGCTTAAGGCTTTTATTTGCGCGTTAAGGCTTAGTTTTTTTTCAGCCATGATTTTTATTTCGTCTAAGAAAGGCAACAGAATTTTTTCTTTCCTGCCGCCTGACTTTTGGCTTAAATTATCAACGACTTCCAAAAGTTTTTTTTTCTTTTCATCAATACTTTCATCGACAATTTTTTTCATATATTGTCTCCATTTATAATAATTATTAATTTATTATTCTTAATTAAATTCAATATATATACGCTATGTTTTATATATATCAGATAATTTTAATGTTGTCAAACATTATATTATAAATTTATGTTAATTTTTATTTTGCATTTTAATATTGATGTTAATATTAACATCAATATTACATAACAATTTATTGCAAAATTGTAAAATAAGAAAGTATACCTATATAAATACTGTATTTATATAGTTTATTTATCTTTTTATATCCTGTTTTTATCGTACTTTCGTTTATAGTGTCTTTAATAAGGCACTATAAAAATACAGTCATTTCAGTCATTTAAGATACAACAGTATCCGAAAGCGGAGCTTTCTTATCTTGCATTACTCTTTGAGTAATGACAAAACTACTAAAAACAAATGACAAAACTAACAACTATAAAACAAAATAAAAAACAAATAATAAAAACAAAAAAAGTAATAACCAAAAAAATAAATATATAGAGAATAAAAAGTGAATAATAAAAAAATATTAACATTAATAACTTAAATCTAAAAATAAATTTTACTATTAATATTACTTAAATAATTTTCATTGTGAATTTAACAGTTAATAAAAATACCGCTCATATTTTAAAAATATATATAATCTAATATTGAAATTATTTTTAATATCGGTGAAAATATTTTTAATATGCTATTGACTAATTTAGATATATGATTTATGATAATAACATATTATTTATAATCATATTATATTAATTTGTTAATTTAACAATGATAACTCCATATGAAATTTTAAAAGATACTTTAGAATCTCTTAAATCTCTTCTGTTCAATGATGAGATTCAAGAGATTATGATTAATTCTCCCGATAATATCTGGATTGAAGAAAGAGGTGTTCAAAAAAAAACGGATATATCTATATCCGTTGATATGCTTTTAGCTTCTATGGAGCTTTTAGCGAGAGTTTCTAATCAGGAATTATCACTAAAATCTCCTCTTTTAGAAGCAAGGCTTGAAGACGGCTCAAGAGTAGCTGGAGCTATTCCGCCGATAACCGAATCACCGTGTTTATCAATTAGAAAATTTTCTATATTTAATCCGTCACTAACCGATTACAGTCTTACCGATGAAATAATTAATTTTTTAAAAGAAATTATTAAAAGCAAAGATAATTTTTTAATATCCGGCGGAACATCTTCCGGTAAAACCACGTTTTTTAACGCTCTTTTAAAAGAATTAGATGAAACGGATAGAATTATAGTTATAGAAGATATAAAAGAACTAAAGATAAATTCTCCAAATATAGTCAGATTAGAAACAAAAGCGGACCCGCAAATTAATATTTCTATGCGGGATCTTGTAAAACTTTCTTTAAGACTCAGACCAGATAAAATTATACTCGGAGAAGTCAGAGACGCTTCCGCTTACGATTTACTCGCCGCTCTTAATACCGGACATTCAGGGGGTTCTACAATTCACGCTAATTCGGCGTATGAATCATTATCAAGACTTGAAACTTTAGTCCTTCAGGCGCAAGTAGGGTGGCCGTATGAAGCTATTAAAAAATTTATAGCGGATACGATAAATTACGTAATTTATTTAGAAAGAGATAAGAACGGACACAGAAGTATAAAAGAAATTAAAAAAATCACCGGTTATAACGGCGATTATATTATGGAGGATTTATGATTATAAGGCATAGTAAAAAAACGTTAATATTTGACGGTATTATCGGAACGGCTGTTTTTATCTTTATGTATTTTCTTTTTGTAAAATATTTTACTGGACAATTCGGAGTTTATATAATCGGATTCGCCGTTACGCTTTTAGTCTGTTTCTTTCCGCTCTTAAAGGAATGGCTTAAATATAAATTTGATTACATAGAAATAGATGAACAGAATTTTAAAATAGTCCATTTCTTTAATAAAACGGTAGTTCAGGCAAACAAATTTGCCGATTATAAAATACTTTCCGGTATTTTTGAAAAAATATTTAAACTTTATAACCTTGAAATTTATACTTTAGGCGGTGAAATCTACGGATTTAACAGAATAGATAAAGAGCTTAATTTTGAAAATATTATGGAAGAATTTACGCAGCCGGCAAATAATAAGGAGGTTAAATAATGCTCTATATTTGTGAAAAGCCTTCTCAGGCAAAAGATATAGCCGGCGTATTAGGCGCCTCATCACGAAAAGACGGCTATTTTGAAAAAAACAATATAAAGGTAACATGGTGCTACGGTCATCTCTTATCTTTATATATGCCGGACGATTACGACGTTAAATATAAAAAATGGAGTTTAGCAAATTTACCGATAATTCCCGTTCAGTTTTCTAAAAAAATAAGCAAAGCTTCATCTAAACAGTATAAAGTTATAAAAGATTTATTAAAGACTGAAAAAGAGGTTGTTATTGCAACAGATTCAGACCGCGAAGGCGAAATGATTGCTAGAGAGATTTTAGAAAAAGAAAAATGGAAAGGTTCTATAAAAAGATTATGGCTCCACGCATTAGACGAAGCTTCTATAAAAAAAGGATTAAGTTCTTTAATAGAGGGCGATAAAACCAAAAACCTTTATTACGCCGCATACGGCAGACAGATTGCCGACTGGCTTATAGGTTTGAATTATTCTCAGTATTACAGCATAATTTCGGGAGGCAGATACAGTATAGGCAGGGTTCAGACGCCTACTCTTAAATTTGTCGTTGACAGGGATAATGAAATTGAAAATTTTATATCTAAGGCTTATTTTGAGCTTGAAGGTTTATTTAATCATAAAGAAGCTGATTTTAAAGCTAAATGGGATAATAAAAACGAAGATAAAATCTATGACAAAAAAATAATAGATAATATTAAGCAAAAATTAGCGAACGCTAAAAACGGCGTAATATTAAATTCAAAAAAAGAGGAAAAACAAACTCTTCCGCCGAGATTGTTTTCATTATCTACGCTGCAGAAATTTATTAATAATAAATATGGATATTCAGCTCAGGAAGTTTTAGATACGGTCCAATCTTTATACGAAACTTTTAAATACACGACGTATCCGAGAACCGACTGCGAATATTTACCGACAAGCCAATTACAGGAGGCCAAAACAATTATAAATAACGCTCCGTTTAATTTTGAAATTAAGATATCTTACAGAAAAGTCTATCAATTCGACGATTCTAAAATATCGGCTCACCATGCCATAATACCGACCGCGGTAAAACCAGATATAAATAAACTTAATGAAAAAGAAAAAAGTGTATTTTTAGAAATCTATAAAAGATATATAGCTATGTTTTACCCGGCTTTAATTAAATATGTGACTAATTTAGAAATAGACGTTCAGGGAGAAATATTTAAAGCCGCAGGCTCTCAAATTAAGCAGTCAGGATGGTACGAGTTATATAAATCTAATGAAGATAAAACCGAACCGGCAGTCCCTTTTATAGAAAAAAATATTGTCGTTAATTTAAAATCGTTAGATTTACTTGAAAAACAAACTGCTCCACCCGCAAGATTCACGGACAGTTCTTTATTAGAAGCTATGAAAAACGCAGGGAAGTTTATAGATGATAAAGAACAAAAAACAATATTAAAAGAAACGCAGGGGCTCGGAACGGAAGCGACGAGAGCGGCTATTATAGAAAAACTTATTAAAATAGAATATTTAAAAAGAAATAAAAAACAACTTATCTCTACAAATAAAGCCAGACATATCATAGCGGTAATAGACGACACTCTAAAAACCCCCGCTACAACGGCAGCGTGGGAAGAAAAATTAAAGCGGATAGAAGACGGGGGTTTTTCTATAGACGCATTCTTAACGGAAATAAAACAGGATTTAAAAAATAATATAGAAAAATTAAAAAGCTCAAAAACAACTTTAAATTTAAAAGGAGGCAATATGGCTCAAGAAATTTTAGAAGGAGTAAAATGCCCGCTGTGCGGGAGTAAAATTATCGTGTTTCCTAAAAGCGTTTCCTGCGAAAACAGGAAATACGATAAAGAAACCAATAGTAATTCAGGATGCGCTTTTAATATTTACGAAAGCCCTTATCATAAAAAATCTGTCTTAAAAAAACAGGAATATATTAATCTTTTGCAAGGTAAAAAAGTGCAGGGCAAATTCGTTTCTAAAGCCGGCAAAGATTACGAGGCGGGTATTTATTTAAACAACGGGGAGGTTAAACTTGAGTTTTCTAATAAAAAATAAAAAGAAAAAGAAAAATATTTTCGGGATAATTTCAACGGCTCTTATTTTCTTAATAGTTTTATATGGAATGAAAGTTTATTTGACGCGCAGTGTTGACATAAAAAAACTTTACGCTATTAAAAAAATTGTTTTTGTAGGCAAAAACCGTTTTAAAGTTATGACGGCGGTAAATCCTGCAGAGTGGAAGCAGGGGCTTATGGATATTAAAAAACTTCATAAAAATACGGGTATGTTTTTTATATTTCCGAAAAAAGTAGATTATCCTTTCTGGATGAAAAATACTTTAATTCCTTTAACCGTTCTTTTTATTAATAAAAACAAGGTTGTAAATCAAATTAAAATGACGCCGTGCGTAACTAAAAAATGTCTATTTTATTATCCGTTTGTTTATTATAGACAAGCGTTAGAAATTAATCAAACAAATAAAAATCTAATCGGCAAAAAAATTAAAACCGGAGGTATTTAAAATGTTAAAAAAAATTAAAAGTAAAATTATTTTTATTAAAGACATTATATTAATGACCGCTTTGTTTATTTTAACGCAGGTCACCGTATCAAGCGCTCAACTCCCGTGGGATTCTACGCTAACGACGGTTGAAAGCGATATGACGGGTACGGTTGCTAAATTAGCTTCTATTGTAGCGGTAGTTATTGCCGGCGTCGGGTTTGCTCACAGCGAAGACGGCGGTTGGAAAAAAACGGCGTTTAAAGTAGGGCTCGGCGTTACTGTCGCTATGGCGGCGGCGGCGTGGGTAAATGTATTATGAGAAGAACGCCGCTCCATTTTTCGCTTTTATGGCCGCTAACCATGGGCGGAATAGATAGGAGTATAGCGATACTAATCGGCACATCCACTGTTGCTTTAATCGACGCTACCGGAAGCTGGTGGCCTATTCTTGTAGGAATAGGTTTATTCTGGGTTTTTACGCAAATATTTAAACGAGATCCGTTTATTATAGGAATTTATAGAAAATATTCACATTTGAAAGATAAATATTATTGTTAGTTAATAGGAGGTTTTAGTAATTATGGAAATAGAAGACGTAGAATCTGAAATAGGGAATATAGATAAACAAATAACTGCTCTTGTTTTTAAAAAAGAGCAGTTGCTAAAATTAAAATTAAATTTACTTAAAAAAGAGCCTCTTAAAATACAAAATAAAGGGCTTAAAATTACAAACAGGTAGATTTCTATTAAAAATAAAATCAAACGGCTTTAAAAAGTGTTATGGAGGCGTAAAATGGATATTAAAGGATTTAAAGCTTATAACGGAGGAGTTTCAGCAGAAATAAGAAACGGAAGTTTTATCGGGCAGATAGCTAAACAAAAGTTAGAAGAAGGAACAGGTAAAAAATTTAATAAAGTTTTTGATTATATGAGGCTTGAAAATTTGAAGGAATATTTAAAGGATCCTAAAATTATATCTTCTTCAAATATGACTTTAATAGTAGGAAAAATTAAATCAGGAGTTACTCCCGACGACATATTTAAAAAAGATTTAGAATATTGCGACAAGATAATAAATAAACCGCCGCTGTTAGGATTAGATAACTCTAATTTACCTGCTTTAGCTGGTAAAGAAAAAGGGATAATTAAAATTGACGATAATTTTATTACAGTTAAAACTGATAAAAATTTAAATCTTCCGGAAGAATTCGTTTACCAGGGAGAATATGTTCAAGATAATCCGTTGACTGTTAGAAATAATGATTCTCTCTCATTAAATTTAACGAGAGACGTTGTAGTAGGCGGGAAAGAAAACCTTAAACTTAAAGAATTTAAAGCTCCTAATACCGCCGATAATAAAAAGAAACTATTATTGGCGGTAAACCCGCAAGCGGGACGCTGGCAGGTTGAAGGCGAAGAAACTATGAAGAATATCGCTACGGCGATACATAGGTTTGCCGATATGATTCCGCACGTGCATTACGGCGAACTTACACCGGAACTGGCAAAAAAAGGATTTGACACTCTAAATGGACATATAAGTAAAGGATTGGGGCTTAAATTATGATTGATTTAAAAAAATATCAAAAAATAAATACAAAACCGTCTTCTTCGGAATTACTGCCTTACTTTTCTCTTACAGCGGAAGATTTAGTTAGACTAAAAGACGAAGGGCTTATGGCGCTCTGGAAAATAGAGGGCATAGACAGCGAAATGTTTGATCAGTCTATGTTTGATTATTATAGCGACAAGATAGAAGATTCTTTAAAGGCTTTAAACGATAATTATACCGTTCAATTTTTTTTAATCAGAAAAAAAAATCATTATTATCCTTCCGCTAAGTTTAAAAGCGAAGTTTCAGCTTTTATAGATACGGAACATCAGAAACATATTGAAAAAAATCAAAATTATATAAATCATATATATTTTTCTATAACATATAGAGAGAAAAAATCAAAACTAAAGATTTTTAAAAAATTATTTATCAAGGACGACGAAAAACTGACGGACAAAATTAAAAAAGCGTTTAGCGAATCAAAAACAAAAGAAGAAGTCTTAAGAGAATTAAAAGAAAGAATTAGAATTTTTTCATACGAATTAGACCGGCTTTTTGACAACTTAAAATTTTTAGGCATTAAAAAACTTAAAGCCGAAGAGCTTTTAGCTTCTTTATATTTTATAATTAACCCGGCGGAAGACTTGAAAAGCAAAATAACGCTTCCCGATTATTGTTTTTTAGACGAATATTTAACGGATTTTAATATAGATTCTTCTTATGAAGAAGCAATCGCCCTTAAACATAATCTTTACAAAGTATTAAGTTTTAAAGATTATCCTGTAGACACTTATCCCGTAGTCCTTGACGGGCTTTTATCTTTAGATCAAGAACTTAAGTTTTCTATGAGCTATTCTTTTACTGACAAAGCTGCTGCGAATTCGGAAATAAAAAAAAGACGACGCCATTATTGGGTGGCAAGAAAAACAATGCTGCATCAGGTTTCAGAGACAGCGACGGGAGAAGAGACTCAATTAATAGATCCAACGAAAATGAGTTACGTTTACGACGCAGAAGAGGCAATGCAGGAATTAGATTTAGTAAGACCGTTCGGCGTCTGTTCGGTTAATTTTATTTCGTGGGCTAAAACTGAAAAACAATTAGATGAAAATGTAAGTCAAATTAACTCAGTTTTAACTAATAAAGCTTATCAGTCTTTAGTTGAAACATTAAATAAATTGCCGGCATTTTTGTCGTCTATTCCCGCGGGAGAAAAAATAAATCCGAGAAAATTTATACTCAGTCTCGGAAATTTTATAGATTATATGCCCTTCAGAACGATCCTCTCCGGTGAAACATATAACGCTCATTTAAGAGCGCCTGCGCTTACGCTTTTTGAAACAAAACATAAAACGCTTTATTATTTTAATTTTCATGTAAAAGATGTTGGACATGCCGTTATGTTCGGTCCGAACGGGACAGGAAAATCGGTTATCTTGAATTTTTTAGTATCGCAATATATGAAATATGACCCCCAGGTATTTTTCTTTGACTACGGTTATACCGCTGAAATTTTATGTTTAGCGCAAAAAGGTCTGCATATAGATTTTATTCCTGATAAAAAAACTTTTATCAATCCCGTGAGTCTTATAATTTCTAAAAACGGAAAAAACTTTTTAAGAGATTTTTTACAGGTATTAATAGAATCTTTCGGATATATTATGAATGATGAAGATTTAAAGCAGTTATGGAAAGCTATAGAACTTGTTTCTAACCTGCCTAAAAACAAACACGTTTTAGAAACCTTTTCAAGTATACTGCCTGTAAACTTGGCGGATAAATTAAGGCCGTGGGTCTTTGGAGAATATAAAAATTATTTTAATAACGCGGTAGATATGTTAAATATCTCTCAATATACGGTCTTTGAAATGAGTAAGCTCACTAAAAACGAAAAAGTCATAGCCCCTCTTTTAATGTATTTGTTTGAAAGAATACAAAGTTCCTTAAACACTAATATTCCGTCTATTATAGTTCTTGACGAGTCATGGTTTTATCTTCAGCATCCGATATTTGCCGTAAAAATAACAGAGTGGCTTCAGACTTTAAGAAAGCTCAACACATTAGTATTTTTTGCAACGCAATCTATGACGCACGTCGCAGCAAATCCTTTGATACTTTCTTCAGTTATAGATAACGTGACGACAAAGATATTTTTGCCTAATCCGAGAGCTAATACAGATGATATGAAGCATATGTATATAAATACCTTTGGATTAAGTGAAAATGAATATAATATGGTTATTCACGCCACGCAAAAAAGGGATTATTTTATTAAACAGGAATCCGTTAGCCGGCTTGGGCAGTTAAATTTAAACGAAAATATTATATCTTTAATCCAAAGCGATGAATATTCGAGACGTCTTGCAAAAGCGGTAGAGATGCAAGGAGATAATAACTGGTATTTAGATTATATAGAACACTGGAAAAAAAGAACACCGTTAGCAGAGGTGGAAGATTTAAGTAAATATTTTGCTTAATATATTATTATTAGTAATATATTATTTATTAAAACATGATATAATATGACTATATTAATTAATTGGGGGTTTTATGGCCGCTGAATCTTTTATAAAAAGTCTTGAACGTTTTTTAACGCCGCAATTAAACGAACTTAAAGGCGAATTAAAGGCAATCAATACAAAAATAGACGCTACAAACAACAGAATAGACGAACTTAATAAAAAAATGGATATAAGATTTGATTCTATGAGTGAAAAGATAAGTTCTTTATCTGAAAAAATAGACGCCATAAAAGACATAGAAAAGCTTAAACGCGAAATACAGGAATTAAAGCAAAAAGCCGGTTAAACAAATCCTTAATTTTAATGTTGCTTATTTTATGCGGATTTAAAAGCTGTTAAAAAATAACTAAAAAATACAAAAACGCATACAGTAAAATATTACACCCCGCAAACACTTTAAAATTGTAATATTTACGGCTCAGGTCGTTAAACTCATAACCCAAAGGTCGCAGGTTCAAATCCTGCTCCCGCAACCATTCAAGAAAACGGCAACAGCCCTTTGTATTTTTTGTTTATCCGTTAAAAATTATTTAATAGATTATAGGGTACTCTATGAAGCAGCGGTGCGTTATTGCTCTTGATTCCGGAACTACCGGAAACAGAAGTATAATTTTTGACTGCAGAGGTAAAATTATTGCGAATTTTTACTACGAATTTCCTCAAATTTTTCCCGCGCCCGCTTGGGTTGAACAGAATCCTTTCGATATTTTAAATTCCGCCTTAAAATCGCTCCAGGATGCGCTACATTTCTGTAAAAATAATAACATTGATATTTTATCGCTCGGAATAACAAACCAGAGAGAAACTTCAATATTGTGGAATAAAAAAGACGGGAAACCGGTTTACAACGCTATTGTCTGGCAATGCCGCAGAACGGAAAAAATTTGCGCTGATTTAAAAAATTATACGGAAATTATTAAAGAAAAAACCGGTTTATTTTTAGACCCCTATTTCTCTGCTACAAAAATAAAATGGATTATGGATAATATACCGGGGGTAAAGGAAACTATCTTAAAAGGCGGTATTTTATTCGGAACGGTAGATTCCTGGCTTTTATGGAATTTAACGGAAGAAAAAAATCATTTCACGGACACGTCAAATGCTTCAAGAACCCTGTTATATAATATAAACACATTGCAGTACGACAGTGAGCTTGCGGCTCTCTTTAAAATACCGGTAAATATACTCCCCGAAGTAAAAAACAGCAATTCATGTTTCGGATTTCTTAACCAAATATATTTAAAAGGTAATTATAATAAAAAAATACCAATAATCGGCGTTCTAGGCGACCAGCAGGCGTCTTTATTTGCCCATGCGTCTTTTGACGGCGGAATAGTAAAAAACACTTACGGTACAGGTCTGTTTGTCATGGCTCAATCAGGGAAACGTCCTTTAAAATCAGATAAATTAATTTCTACGGTTGCATGGACTATTGACGATGATACTTATTACGCTCTTGAAGGAAGCATATTTACCGGAGGAGCATTAATCGGATGGCTTAAAAACGGTTTAAAAATCATAAAATCATACTCGGAAACGTCAAATACAGCTAAAAAATTAGCAAGTAATGACGGGGTTTATTTTATACCAGCTCTTTCAGGACTCGGCGCTCCATACTGGAATAGCAAGGCAAGAGGTATTATAACCGGCATAACCGGAAAAACTACTGATGAAAATATCGTCAGAGCGGCGCTGGAATCTCTGGCTTATTCTACAAAAGACGTTATCAACGAATTATCTATTATGCCATATAAATTAAGAGTGGACGGCAAAGCAAGCGAGAATGATTTCCTCATGCAGTTTCAATCAGACATTCTGGGAATACCGGTCGAACGCACTGCCATTTATGAAATGACTGCATTCGGTATAGCGGGTTTTTCCGGCATATATTCCGGATTATGGTCGATAGAAGAATATTCAAAAATTTATAAAATAGAAAAAATATTTGAACCGAAAATGGATGAAAACACAAGAAATATATTATACGGTAAATGGAAACAGGCAATTTCGGCAGCTTTAAACCTTGCAAAATAAACTACGTCATTGTTGCATGTTGCAGTTAAAATCGTTTTAATTTTAATTGCTGCCGTTACAATTACAATCTATGTTCTAAAATCTATATATAATTGATTGATATCTAAAAAATTTAATCAAAGTTTAATTAGTAAGCCTCCATAAACGACATGCGTTTATATGTAAGATAGTGACACTTCACCCTGTACTTTACTCCAGAAAAATATTATCTATCAGTCTCACACCTGCCAATTTAACTGCCGACAAGATAATATCACCCGTTTCTGCTGTTTTTTTTCTATCAATTAATTCTTTATCCATAATTTCGACATATTCGACAGTAAAATTTTTATCTATTAATTCTTTTATAGCAAAATGTTTTAAATTTTCGCTCAGGGTCTTGCCTTTTTTAAACAGCAGTCTTGTATTATTTAGTATCTTGTATAAATTGCATGCTTTTTCTTTCTCTGTAACATTGAAATATAAATTTCTTGAGCTCATAGCCAGACCGCACTCCTCCCTTACGATAGGAACAGGCATAATTTTAACGTCCATAAAAAAATCTTCAGCCATTTTTTTAATAAGTATATACTGTTGATAATCTTTTAAACCAAAAAAAGCAAAATCAGGCTGAACTATCGACAGAAGTTTCATAACAATAGTTAAAACACCCTGAAAGTGACCCGGTCTGTACAGACCGCATAATTTATTAGAAAAAAAATCGTCAGTTATAAAAGTTTTATTGTTTTTTGTTATTGTCTCATCCGGCATATATACACAGTCTACATTCAACTGGCGTAATTTTTCTATATCCCCTTCTATGTCGCGCGGATAATTATTAAAATCTTCCGAAGGTCCGAATTGCAGCGGATTTACATAAATTGAAACAAATACTTTCCCATATTTTAAAGCATTTTTAACTATATTTAAATGTCCATAATGCAATTTTCCCATAGTCGGGACCAAAGATATTTTTTGTCCGTCATTCCTAAACATTTTTCTTAGCTCTTTTGCTTCTTTTAGATCGGTTATTATTTCCATTTTCGTTTATCTTTCAGCTCTAATTTATTTATTCGGTTATTATTTCCATTTTCGTTTATCTTTCAGCTCTAATTTATTTATTTTGATTTTAATTTTGATTTTAATTTTTTTTATTTATTTATTTTCATGCCGATTCTTTATTTTGCTTGACATTGCTATTGCACGCTTTCATAGACTTCTTTACCGCCTATAAAAACTTTTAATATATCTTTTTCTTCTAAATCTATGATTTTATCAAAAACATTATCTTCGGTTAATTTTAAATATTTCGGAATTTTAAATATTATAAAATCTGCATAGGAACCGGTTTCTAATATTCCGGTTAAATGCGGGATATTCAGTATAGTTGCATTATTCACCGTAGCCATTTTAAATAACTCTTTTGATGAAACGCAATTGTTATTTTCTTTATAATGTATTATCCTTGCATATTTCAACTCATCCAAAATACTTATGGAACTGTTAGAATATAAACTATCTGTTCCCAGCCCGACATTTATATTATTATCTAATATTTTTCTCAGCGGCAGTCTTGACGAATTGAAGAAAGCATTGCTCCTTGGACAGTGAATTATTGAAGATTTCGAATCTTTTATTATTTTAATATCATGCTCATTTATTTCATTGGCATGAATCAAGGCTGTATTCCGAGATAATAACCCCATCGAATTTAAGTAGTCTACCGGCGTCGAATATTTCGCTGCTCCGTGTGTTTTAGAAGGATTGCTAAATGCGTCTAACTGTAAAGCGGTTAATAAATTTTCAGCTATATCTCCGCTGCCTTCTTTAAGAAATGAAATCTCGGATTTATGTTCCGATGCATGAATTACCATATCTAATTTCCATTTTTTATTTTTTTTTAATAATTCTTGAAAAAGTTCTTTGGAAACGGAATAAACGGAATGTGGCGAAAGACCCGGCAGAAAAGTATCTTCTGCAATAAATTCTCTGCGACAAAAATCATCATTATTACCAGAAACGTCGGCGTCAGATGCGCAAAAATCGCCGGACTTATTTTTTCCATTATTATTGTAATATTTATAATAATAGCTCAGCATTTTTTCTAATTCTTTTATTTTTATATCTGACAAGAAGGGGTTTAATCCGATTACCTCAATATAAGATTTTATTCTTGGATGTCTAATATTAAAATTTTTTGCAGCAATGTCATAATTAGCATATTTATTGACTTTATTGACGTTAATATTATTATCAATACAGTATTTACCGGCTTCATCTTTTAAATTTAAATTTTGCGATTTAAGAACTTTGCCTGCAGTATAATATTCCGCTTTAGAATTTATACAGCAATTAACCATATATTCTTCAAACTGCTCAAGCGGTACAATATCGCCTATTGCGGTTACTCCCGACTTTATTGAAATTTCATACGCTCTTCTACGGATGGCAGCTACTTTTTGAGCTGCAAGATTCATCCGCATTTTGATCAGCGAAATGACCCATTTCGAAAATATATGCGGAGTGCTGCAGTCCGCATCTATAGTGAGTTCCGTATGAATGTGGGCGTTTAATAATCCGGGAATAATCAGCGTTGAATAACTTTTATCTTCTTCAAAATAAACCGCATTTTTTTCTCTGCAAGCCGCTCCTGACACCGATTTAATTTTTCCGGTATTTTCGTCTATCAGCAGTTCGGCGTTTTTTAGTAACGGAAAAACTTGAGAATTAGTTAAAATAAATTTGGAGTTTACTTTTATCATCATTTACCGGCTTTAATCTTAAAACCTACACTTATACTTAGCATATTGTACTATTATAACATTATTATTGTATTGACTTCTCTTTGCTCAGAACCATTTCGAAAGATAACGCACGGCATATGCCGTATGTTATTCTAATCCGAGGTAGTCTCTGTATTTTATAGCTATTTTGATAAATTCTTCCAGCGTTAACGATTGCCGAGCTTTTGTTTAAATTTGTAAGATAACGCACGGCATATGCCGTATCTTCTTATTCTAATCCGAGGTAGTCTCTGTATTTTATAGCTATTTTGATAAACTCTTCTAACGTTAACGATTGGGGTCTTTTATTTAAATCTATATTTGAATCTTCATACATTTTTGCCTTTACATCCGGCGGTATACCTTGAAAAGAAGCATATATAGAATTTTTCAATTTTTTTCTTCTTAATTTAAAAAGCTGATGAACCAAATAGCTAAAATATGGGGAAGACGCAGCCCACTTTATATCTTCTGAATATTTTAAATCTTTAAATTTATTTAAATCAAGCGGAGTCATTCTCATCACGGATGAATCAACTTTGGGCATCGGATAAAAATTTTCTTTAAAAACATCAAATAATAATTCAGTTTCAAAATTTGCTTCCACTATTACGCTAAAAGCGCTTCTAGCAGATTCATCGCTTTTAGCAAGAAGCCTTCCGGCAAACTCTTTTTGAAACATTAATGTAAAATCTTTGAAAGCATCTTTTTCTTTGTTAAATTTTTCCATTATCGGACTGGATATTTCATAAGGAAGATTTGAAATTAATCTTATTTTTGAATCTATACCTTTGGAATATTCGGTAAAATCAAATTTTAATGCATCAATATTGATAAATTTCAAATTAGATTTGTTTTTTAGTTCATCT
Source organism: bacterium (assembly GCA_021809845.1). Classification (GTDB taxonomy): domain Bacteria; phylum SZUA-79; class SZUA-79; order Acidulodesulfobacterales; family Acidulodesulfobacteraceae; genus Acididesulfobacter. The sequence goes on from JAJZJW010000015.1 coordinate 17,175, forward strand.
GCGATTTTTTTATTTGAATATAGTTTCCCTTCAACATAAGATAAGTAAAATGGGTCTATTTCAATAATAGTCAAGGTTTTGACCTTATTTACTATCAAATTAGTCAAAACACCTTCTCCTGGTCCTATCTCAACAACATTGTCGTCTTTTGTAAAATTGCAGGAATCTACTATCTTTTCTGCAATTTCTTTATTTATTAAAAAATTCTGACCAAATTTTACTTTTGTTTTGATAGGCATACTACGTATAGGCAGATATTATTGTATAATTAATTAATGTATAAAATGTATAATTAAATGTATAATTAAATGTATAATTAAGATACTAAGATACTATTAGAAAATATATACTCACATACCGACGTACAAACGTACAAATATATAAACAACAAACATATAAAATATATAAATGCTGATTAAGCAATAAAATTTCTATAATTCCCAGGCAGGTTCTGCGTTTAAGTTATAAAATATTTTTTTATTCTTACTTGGGTCAATATTTTTTTTAAAGAAACCTGTATACCCTATCATGGCAGCGTTATCCGTGCTATATGCGGGCTCCGGAAAAAGAGCATTCAATTTGGAACTTTCAAGAAAGATGCTTCTTATTCTAGAATTTGCCGATACGCCGCCAGAAATAGAAACATCTTTTATTCCTGTATAGTCGCACACTGCTAAAACTTTCTTATATAAAATTTTTGCGATAGTTTCTCTAAGACATGCAAAGATATCAAAAACAATTGTTTCCCGCAATTGCTTTGGTCCGCCCAATTTATTAATTTCCGATATTACCTGTGTTTTTAATCCGCTAAAACTTAAATCAAAACTGTTGGAATGTTCCATAGGCATAGAAAAATTAAAAGCATTAATATCTCCTTTTTCAGCTAAAGTGTCAATAATTTTACCGCCCGGATAGCCGTAATTTAAAAAATTAGATATTTTGTCAAACGCTTCTCCGCATGCGTCGTCCCTTGTTTTGCCGACTAATCTTATATCTTCGTGAGATTTTACGATATAAATATGTGAATGCCCTCCAGATATAACAAGAGCAACAAAAGGGAAAAATTCTTCTCTTTTTAAAAAAGGGCTAAAAATATGACCCTCAATATGATTTACGGCGGCTATGGGAACTTTAAGCGCATAGCTTAATGTTTTGGCCGTCATAATGCCGACAAGCAAAGAACCTGCAAGACCGGGACCTGAAGTAACGGATATTAAATTTATATCTTTTAATTTTATATCTGCTTGCAGCAATGCAGCATCAACAGCCGGAATAGCACTTTTTATATGATTTCTAGAGGCTAATTCAGGAACTACTCCTCCGTAAATTCCATGTATAAAATCTTGAGAATAAACCACATTTGAAATTATGCTAATTTTTAAATCATCTTTTTTAAGAATTGAGCATGAAAAATCATCGCAGCTTGATTCTATAGCAAGATTAAAAATAGGTAGATTATTTACGCATTGCGGCATTCTTTTTTTATATTCTTATGCTTTATAGAGTATATTATTTTTTATAGCTGATTATAGTAAGTAATTAAGACAATTAAAACACATATTTATTTTATCGATAGAGATTTATATTTTATTGCTTAGCTAATTTTTTTAACGCCGTCTTAGCCAATGCTGCCGCCCTACTAGAACCGTAATCGGCTATAACCTGTTTGAATAAAATAATGGCATCCGAGGGATCTGATAATTTAGAAAAACCAATACCCTGCAGATATATTGCCATAGCTACATGTTTGTTTTTTGGATAAAGCCTGGTAAATTTATGAAATTCAAGGATAGAGACGGGATAATTTTTTAATTTAAAATTAGAAACAGATTTGTAATAATTTGCATCGCCCGCCTTTTGGGATTGAGGATATTTGTTTAGATATTTTTTAAATAAAACTAATGCCTTCCTAAACAAACCTTTTTTATAATATGTTTTAGCCCTGTTATATTCTTTCAGTTCTTTTTTGACAGCCAGCTGTTTTGCCGAAATTTTAGGTGTAGGTTTAATCTTTTTAACAGTAATTTTTGAAGGAACCTTCGGCATAATTTTAGAAATTTTAGATGTTATTTTTTGTTTTGATATGACGGAAGATTTAAACTTTTCTTTTTTTAACAACTTAATTAATTCTTTATTTACTAATATTCTATAATTTCTAAATTCTGTTTGAAGCAATTTCATATCATGCGAAATAATTTCGTATTTCCCATATAATGAACTGAGATTAGATTTTATACTTGCAATTTTTGCACCCTGATTAGCAACATTTACCTGAGTTTGGTGCAGAGCTTGCTCTGAATCTGTTGAATTTTGCGATAGATCAATAACCTTTTTATTTAAATTGCGCACCTGAATTTTAAGATGGTGTATCGTGTCCGGTTCCATTTGGGCGCACCCCGATAATAAAAAAGAAAATGTAAAAATACACAAAGATAATAAAGAAACAATTTTAAAATAATGAATAATATTTTTTTTGGCTGCGGTACTTCTTTCTTTTATTATTTTCGGCATAATATTGATCCCCTGATTTTATTTTCCCTTTGTCTTTAAATTAAAGAAATAAATTTTTTAGCAACGAATTTTTTACCTTTATTTTATACGTATTATAAAAATTTATCAACCATAAATGAAAAAATTTTAGCATATGCATGCATTATATATATATATTTTAATTTATCAATGACCTTAAAGAAGAGTATTCCGTCCATTCCCCTTGGAAGAGCATCGACGTACCGGACGTCATTTATGGAACCGAGGCATCAAAACATTAATAAATCGATTTAAGTGTCCAAGCCGGATTATAATAATTTTGCATCTCCGGAAAAATATGCGGCATTAGAAGCATAATACCGCTTGCCGTTGTATCCATTAAATATATTTCTTCTCTGCCTCCAAATTCGGTATCAAAAGATATTATCCGCGAATCCCTTGTCCACGAAGGATGATGACATCCGTAAGGAGTATCCGTTAATTGCCTTTCATTGCTGCCGTCAGGATTCATGATGCATACCTGAAGAGCTCCATTGATAAAAGATGTAAAAACTATTTTTTTTCCGTCGGGCGACCACGCAGGGCTGGTATTATAATAGCTGCCGTTGAACGAAATCATGTGAACATCGGAACCGTTTGAATTCATGACATATATCTGAGGTCCGCCGCCGCGGTTTGAGACAAAAACAATTCTGTTGTCATTTGGAGAAAATGACGGCGACGTATTTATTCCAAAAGTATCTGTAAGCCTTCTTAAATCGGTACCGTCAGCATTAATTGTGTATATCTGAGTATTGTAATGACCGGGTGTCAACGCTAAAGCCAGCTTTTGCCCATTAGGCGACCAGCTCACAAAATCAGCCGGGCCGGGTAAGTCTAACTTTATTGTTTTATCTGTAACCAAATTTTTTATAAATACGGCAGGATCTCCGTCTTTAAATGAAATGTAGGCTACTTTTTTACCGTTGGGGGAAGGATATGGAAATATATTGATGGAGTTGTTATCTGTTACCCTTTTAACTCTATGTCCTCCAAAATCCATTTCAAATACATTTTTCACGTTGTTTTTTTCACCTACAAAAAAAACTTTTGTAGTAAACGGTCCTTTTTTGCCTGTTAAAAATTTTAAAATAGCGTCCGCAAATTTATTAGCAAGATACCTGTCTTTGCTAAGACCGCCTTCTAAAACCTCGCTAAACAATAGTTTTTGCGAATATATGCTTGTAAGATTAGCTTTAAGGGTAATATTGCCGCCCTTGACTTTATAAGAACCGTTAATTAAATATTCAGTATTCAATACCGTCCAGTCGGAATATTTTATTTTAGATGCCCTGAGGTGAGCATCTTGCGGATTTTCAAGATATGACAACGGATTTATTATATGAAAATAACCGATAACCGAAAGGTCGTGTCGTACTACATGGGCTAATTTGGATGCGATGGAAGAATGCTGTTCATATTTTGTTAAATTCTTGAAATCAGGCACAGCAATTCTAATTTTTTTTGTACTTGCCTGATATATGTTAATATAAACCTTTGCATTAGCATTATATGGTTTAAATAAAATGCCGCAGAACATTATAATTAGAAAAATAAATAGGTAAAAAAACAAAAATAATGGTTTAGAGGATTTAAAATAATTTAAACCAATAGTATTTTTTATCTTTATTCTATCTGAGCCATTATTTATTTTTGTCGACTGAAGCATCTTTCAGATATCCTCTCATTTTTTATTAATTTATTTTTATTTAATAATTTATTTAATATTATTTGATGTTATATAATGCTAACTTATACTCATTTTATTTTTATATTTATATTAATTAATTTATATAAGCTATTAATTATTCATATAAGCTATTCATATAAGCTATTTATATAAGCTATTTACATTAAGTTAAGTTATTCGCTTTTCAATATCTGTTTTGGATAAAAAATAGCTAAAACTCCGTTATTGTCATTTTTAGAGTTCATATAAGACATAAAACCGTGCGGCGGAGGCGGCAGCGGTGCAGACGATTTTACGGCTGCTATGGACTGGGCGTCAAAAAAACCGCTTCCCGATGATTTTATTAATCTTACATCGTAAACCAAACCGTCTTTCGTTATTTTAAAAGCAATTATAGATTTAAAATGCAGATACTTAGATAAATTAATATTAAAATTTGAAATAATTATGCTTGTTATCTTGTTTATATAGCCGGTGAATCTATGAACATTGCCTGCTATCATAGAACTTTGCAGTTTGCTGTAAGCGCTGTTTAATCTTATACTTGTATTTAAATGCGAATAAACGTTTGATGGTACCTGCTGAGGCGGTGTATAAACCGGCTTATGCTTATAAGGAACAATTTTATTCGGCTGCGGTTTTATGTGCCGTGGAACAACTTTTTTTGGATAAATCATAGATGATTTTGATTTAACAACAGGTATAACCGTCTTGCTGATTGCAGGAACTGGTACAATCTTCTTCTCTGCTGCAACTTTATGCTGCCTATTATGGATGACTGCAGGCTTTTTAACAGCACGTACAGTATTTTTTTTTATAGAATGAGTTAAAGCTCTCGTGGAAGCCAATGGTCCGGGAACAGTGCTCACGACGCTCACAACAACTTTTGAACCTAACGATTGAATCTTAGATTTAAATTTTATTGAAATAAAAACTAGCAACCCTATCAGGAGCACATGAAACAAGAACGATACAATATAATATTTTCCTATTCCTTTAGCTTTATCTTCATTATGCATTATACATTGCTATAATAATAATTATCAATATTTGGTGTTTTACACATATTTTTAATGTCTCAGTACAGGATTTTTAGTTACCATGCCAATCTTACTTATGCCTGCCATTTTTACAGCTGCCATTACCCTTATGACTTCACCGTAAGGTATGGACGAATCGGCCTTTAAAAATATTTCTTTATCTGTTCTGTTTTTATAAATAGCCCGTAATTTAGAAGTTAATGTTGACAGACTAACCTTTAGCGTATTAATATAGATGTCTTGCGACCTGTTTATAGAAACTACTATAGTTTTTTCAGGCGACTTTATTGCACGTGCCGAAGCGGTGGGAAGATGAACTTTTATGCCGTGCTCAAGCATAGGCGCCGTTACCATAAATATTACCAGCAGCACAAGCATCACATCAACAAATGGCGTGATGTTTATTTCAGCCATAAATTTATAATTCGAAGACAAATTATTTTTTTCTTCTCTATTGTTATTATTTTGGACAAACACAATTTATTAATCTTTTAAAATTTGTTTTTCTACTTTGGACGAACATAATTTATTAATTAATCTTTTAAAATTTGTTTTTCTACTTTGGACGAACATAATTTATTAATTAATCTTTTAAAATTTGTTTTTCTACTATTGTCATAAATTCATATGCAAAATCATCCATCTCATTGACAAGCACTCTAACCTTGTTGGTATAATAGTTATATGCTATGACAGCCGGTATAGCAGCAAAAAGGCCTGCTGCGGTGGCAACAAGCGAATCGGCAATTCCGGGTGCAACGATGGCAAGTCCGGCAGTTCCGGCTTTCTGAATACTTTCAAAGGATGTCATAATACCCCAGACAGTGCCGAATAAACCGATAAATGGCGAGGTAGAACCTGTTGTGGCAAGAAAAGGTAAAGTCAATTCCAATTTCGATATTGAAGAAAGCTGTGATTTTTTTAAAGCTCTTTCGACTAAGTGAGAACCGTTTAGGTTAGCATCGTATTCGCTTAGTAATTTTTCTTTATCCTCCGAAGCCATTTTCTTCAAACTTACCAATTCTTTATATGCCGATTCAAACATGGAAGCAACAGGGCTGTAATCCAAATTTTTAGCGGCGGACATAACATAATCCAACCTCTTAGATTCCCAGAAAATGTCTATAAATTCTTTATTTTCTCTTTTAGCTCTATTTAAATAACGAAGCTTATAAAATATAATTGCCCAAGAAGTCAAAGAGAAAAAAGCAAGGATTAGAAGAACCAGCTTTACTATTATATTTGCGTCTAAAATATGGGTTAAAATGCCGAGACTATGAATCATATTAGGTAAATTTAATTTTTATTTTTATTAAAAGCCATTGAATTTATAATATAATAATATTGCTATTATTTCTTTAAAAAATAAAAAATATATAGCTAATCCGTTTAATTCGTTTAATTATTAATTATTAATTATTAATTGACAAATTTATCAGACACGAACATCTTCATCCGGAAGCATTTCAAACTGGGTGCTGTCAACACCGCATTCAGGACATTCATCAGGCGGGGTTTCACCGTAATATATATATCCGCAAACTGTACATCTCCACGTATGCAAAATTAAATCACCTCTTTTTATCTTTTCTATTTTATATTTATATTAATTTTTATGATATATTATATTTATATTTTTTTATGAAATATAGAAAACAAAACCGTCTTTTAAGTTACAGTTAAGTAATATAAGTTAAGTAATATAATTTTAATTATAGATTATTATTGACGAATTTACAATAATTATTGTTGATAAAAAAAATATATTGACAATTTAAAACAATAACTATATATTGTTGAATATTTAAATATAATTCTATATATTGTGAAATGTTTAATAATTTAATAATTTAATAATTTAATAATTTAATAATTTAATAATTTAATAATTTAATAATTTAATAATTTAATAATTTAATAATTTAATAATTTAATAATTTAATAATTTAATAATTTAATAATTTAATTTTCAATTTTCAATTTTCAATTTATTTACAACCATAAAACAAGGATGCGCAAATGGATATTAATAAGAAGAATTTAAATGTCGAAAAAACTGCGGACTTAAAAACGGTTCTTGAAGCGGATATTCTAAAAGATGCTCTATTAAAAAATTTTAGCGAAAATGCAGTAACGGTTCTAAAAAAACGCTACTTGGCAAAAAATACGGACGGTTCCATAATCGAAAATATTTCTGGAATGTTCGAACGGGTTGCAGAAAACATCTCGGAAGCAGATTATAATTATAATTCTTCTAAAGAAAATGTCGCAAAGTTAAAACATGATTTTTACGATGAAATGTCTAATTTGAGATTTCTTCCGAATTCTCCCACCTTAATGAACGCCGGCAGGCCGCTGCAGCAGCTATCCGCGTGTTTTGTGCTTCCCATAGAAGACTCTATGAGTTCAATATTTGAAACATTAAAAAATACGGCTCTTATACACCAAAGCGGGGGCGGCACAGGGTTTTCGTTTTCTAAATTAAGACCTAAAAATGATGTTGTTCATTCTACAAAAGGGGTATCCAGCGGTCCTGTTTCATTTATGCAAGTTTTTAATGCAGCTACCGAAGCCGTTAAACAGGGGGGTACAAGAAGAGGCGCTAATATGGGAATTCTTAACATAGACCATCCCGATATCATCGATTTTATAACCTCTAAAAAAGATACCTCAAAACTTAATAATTTCAATATATCAGTTGCAATAACGGAAGATTTTATAAACAAAGTGCTAAAAAATGAAAAATATCCGCTAATTAATCCGAGAAACAAAGAAATAGTAAAATATCTCAACGCAAAAGAGGTGCTTAATACAATAATAGAGCTGGCATGGAAAAGCGGTGAACCGGGCATAATTTTCATAGACAGGATCAATAAATTAAATCCCGTCCCGTCAGCCGGTATGATTGAATCTACAAACCCATGTGGCGAACAACCTCTAATCCCTTATGAATCTTGCAACCTCGGCTCTATAAACATAGGGAAATTTGTAAAAAAGCACCCTATAAATATAGGCGGATTAAAAATAATGAACTCTGCCAATCACTCAGATGATTATTATGCAAATTTCATAGATGGTTTAATAGATTGGGAATCTTTAAGAAAAACTGTTCATATAGCTACCCACTTTTTGGACAATGTTATAGACAAAAATAATTACCCTCTTGACAAAATAAAAGAAACCACGCTGTCAAATAGGAAAATAGGATTAGGCTTAATGGGATATGCTGATACTCTTATAAAATTGGATATTCCGTATAACAGCAATATTGCATTGCAGACAGCTGAAAAAATAATGGAATTTATAAACAGCGAATCGAAGGAAAAATCTCAAGAGCTTGGAAAAATACGGGGAAGTTTTCCTAATTTTGAAAATTCAATATGGAAAACAAGATATAAAGCAATGCGGAACGCGACCACTACCACAATAGCTCCGACAGGCACTATAAGCATTATAGGCGGAGCTTCAAGCGGCATAGAACCTTTATTTGCGCTAAGTTACGAAAGGCATGTTTTAGATAATCAGTCATTAATAGAAATTGATAAAAATTTAAAAGATAAATTTGAAGAACTAGGTATTTTTTCCGATGAATTAATAAATTTTATAGCAAAGGAAGGTAAATTTGACAAAAATACATATCAAAACTGGAAACATCAAAATCCATTGCCGTTAAAAATAAATCCTGAAATAAAAAAGTTATATGAAAAAAACGGAGAAAAACTAGAAGAATATAAAATATTTGATTATTTAAGTTCAATTTTCATCACAAGCCACGATATTTTGCCTAAATGGCACGTGTTAACGCAAGCTGCGTTTCAAAAATATACTGATAACGCTGTCAGCAAAACAGTAAATTTTCCCCATGATGCTACCAAAGAAGATATTGAAGAAGTTTATACGCAAGCATACAAACTTAATCTTAAAGGAATTACTGTTTATAGGGACGGTTCCCGAGAACAAGTTTTAACAACGCCGAAATCGCAAGAACGGAAAACACAAAACGAAAATAGCATTACAAACAACAGCAACGCGGATAATAATTTCACCGAACTGAATAACTCAAACCCAAGCTCAATAAGATGTTTGACTATAGAACCGAGAAAACGCCCTGATATTATTCACGGAGTTACAATAAAGACCGTAACAGGCTGCGGACCTTTATACGTTACTGTAAATAAAGACGAAAATGGAGCGCCTTTTGAAATTTTTAACTCTATAGGTAAATCAGGCGGGTGCGCTCAAAGCCAGACAGAATCTATAGGCAGGATGGTCAGCATGGCATTACGCTCAGGAATAGATGCTGAAGAAATTATAAGTCAGCTAAAAGGAATAAGGTGCAATCAGCCATACGGATTTGGAGAAAATATTATTTATTCCTGTGCAGATGCTATTGGTAAAGCTCTTGAAAAAAGCTTAAAAGAGATGACCTATCCGAAAGAACGCAACTGCCAAGACGATACTTCAAATAATATTATAAATAAAAATAATAACAATAGCTATAAAAATAATCACAAAATCAATAAAAGCAATATTGATGCATCAGAGTTAAACGCTCAATTCAGAGGCGCATGCCCGTCTTGCGGCGGTTCAAATCTTAAACATGCCGAAGGCTGCACTGTATGTTTAGATTGCGGCTATTCCGACTGCGGTTGATACAATAAATAAATTGCACAAAAGTACAAATAATAAAAATAATAATATAAAAGTATCCGACCGCTCAATTCATTTTTTTTGTCTACGAAAATTTAAGAAATCCTAGCTTATAAGCATAAGATATTTATTAAATAATGCTTAAATAAATAAAACCGTGCGGTACTTATACCTATGGGGATAATTTAGATTATAAAAAACAAATACTGCTTAAATAAATAAAACCCCTGCTTAATCTCTTATCAGCAAATAATATGCTTTTAAGAGTATCAAGCAGGGGTTTTTCTTCCAGGGGGATGGAAACTATGAAACTATGAAATTATGAAATTATGAATTATATGTTAAGGCAGCTGCTTATTAAATTATTGTAGGCAACCGAATCGTTAATAATTTATTTATTTATATTTATTTATTTATTCGCAAAAAATAAAGAATTAAAAAAATCGGCTAAAATTAAAATAATATAAATATTACAGCTGCTATAACATTAACTCATTAGTTTGTAATTGCTTTATGTTTTAAAATTAATATGCAGTTCCGTAAAGGATTAGTCTTTTCAGGGAACCCTGAATAGAGCCCGGCATCCCCATATGCTGCATGAATGCCCACATTCCTGCATCGGCAAAATAATATTTCATCCTCCACATTTCGCCTAATATACCGATATTGGTATAATTTCCGTCACGATATACTAAAATTTCAATAGGAAAGGCGGAACTGTGGTCTATACCGGGATTTTTATATGTTTTTGTGGCTCTTGCTCCGCTGTCTATTGAAATGCTGTGTCTTTCGGTAGAATTTCTTGTTAATCCTAACTCTATAAAACCTGACGACGGATCATTTATTTCATAAGCATAATGCCACCTGCTTTTGTTTATTTGAATTCCTTTTTTAACTAAAGCAGCAACACCTTCAAGATTTGAATTTGTGCTTCCGGAGTAATTCTGAACTACAACAACGCTGCCCGGAAAAGAACCGCCTCCTATACCGCCGGGAAATCTCCCTGTTCTCATTGGACCGTATTGAGTATTTGATGGCGTACCTCCTACCGCTGCGCTAATCGCACTTTTAATCTTATTGTTTATTTTGGCAGCATAAGGAATATATGAATTTCCCGAAAATGTTCTTGCAATAGCGGGAAGATTAAGCATGCTTACAACCGTTCCCTGCGTGGGAGTTGTATAAACGCTCACTCTGAGCGGCAAACCAAACGCCGCAACCGGATTTTTGCCGTTATCCGTCATATATGCGTCATAAGATTTATTATTAGCTACAACGACAGTAGATATATGAGAATCCCCCTTAGGAAGCGAAATTCTTTTTACTGAAATAACATTCCAGCCGATACTATTCAAGGCATTTTTAACTTTACCTACGACAGAAGAATAGCTGCCTCCTACATTTACCGCCACATTTGTAAAAACCCCATAAGTAGCAGCATGGGATTTTAAACTGCTAAACGAAATAATAAATGCGCTCAGCATAAAAATAAAAATTAACTTCCTAAATAATTTTGAGCCCATAATGCACTTTCCTCCTCTAATGTAATGTTTGTTAATGTGATTAATTATTATTTTTAATTAAAATCAATATTTAAAAATAATATTTAGTTTTTATCATATTATAAAATGTAAGTCAATTAATAATTTACATTAAATTAATATAATAATTAAATAATTGAATAATTAAATAATTGCATAATTGAATAATTGAATAATTGAATAAAAATTAAATAGTATAATACTATATTAGTATAATAAATAATTAAATAATATAATTATAATAGTATAATAGTTAAACAATACGATACTTGAATAATTTTGTTACAATTATTAAGACAAGCTGATAATTAAATAATAGCGGATTAATTGGGTTAAAATTATTTAAGATGAATATAATATTAATATTATTAATATTATTATTAATATATAGATATGCTTTTTACGATTTTAATTCCGGGGCTGGTTTAGCAAGAAAAAATCCTTGTCCATAATCTACGCCTAATTTTGTAACTTCCTGCAATACTTCCTCATTTTCTATAAATTCTGCAATAGTTTTAATACCGACTTCCCTTGCTATAGAAACAGAACTTATCACAAAAGCCCTGTCTATTTTATCTGTCATTATACTTCTTATAAATTCACCGTCAATTTTGATAAAATCGACTGGAAAATGTTTAATATACAAAAAAGAACTAAAACCAGACCCAAAATCGTCTACCGCAAACCTGAAGCCTTCATATTTCAAATTAGTAACAAACTTTTCAAGAAGGGTTATGTTTTTAATAGTTTCTCTTTCTGTAAGTTCAAAGACTATTCTATCAGGATTTATATTGTATTTTAAAATGATTTCTTTAACATTTTTAATAAACTCGGAAAGAATCAAGGATTTTGGAGACAGATTAACAAATAAAAACCCGTCAAAATCGCTTTCTTTCATCATTTTAAACGCTTTTTCCATTAATAAAAGGTCTAATTTATGCGCTACGCCGATTGCTTCAGCCACTTCTATAAATTCCCCTGCCAAAAGCGTTGTCCCTTGATAATTTATTCTCATGAGAAGTTCGTTGGCAAGAATCTTATTATCTTTTAATCCGACAATCGGTTGAAAATAAGGGATAATGACTTCTGTTCTATTTAATGCATCTATTACCATATTGCTCTTTTCCCGAGCTTCCTGATATACAGTAATCATGTCTTCTTCCTGTGCTACATAAACCTGATTTTTACCTTTAGCCTTCGCTTTATACATCATATTATCAGTAAGCATAAAAATATCCTTTTCGTTAGCTGCAGACTGAGGATATGATGCAACGCCTATAGAAGAGGTTACTCCAATATTTTTTTTGTTATCGGAATATTTTAGCAGCAAGGCTCCGATTTTTTCCCTGATTCTTTCAGCTATCATGTATGCCTGCTCTATACCGGCTCCCGGAAGAATTATCGCAAACTCGTCTCCTCCGTATCTTGCTAAAATATCCCCGCTTCTTTTTAATTTATTTAAAATATCTGCAACATTCTGAAGCATTGTATCTCCGAAATTATGCCCGTACATATCGTTAATAAATTTAAAATTGTCTAAGTCTATAAACAATAAACTGAATATAGAATTATTCCTATTGGCTCTTTCTGTTTCATAATGAAGAAATTCATTAAAAACTCTCTGATTATAAAGTTCCGTAAGTCCGTCTCTTGTAGCATAATATTCAAGGTCTTTGGTATATTTATAAATTGCTTTTATCGAACCTATGACGTTCAAAAGAGTCGTCAGAACACTATTTATTACTAACTCTCTGGTGCTGTCAAGAGATTCTTCGGCCTGAACTCCTATCCCGACTATACCGCCAATATGAGGCGTGTTCAGTATTATTTTTTTAGTTTTAACTAAAATATCATCAGCGGTCAATTCAGGCAGCTTAATCTTTCTATCAGCTATATTATGGGTTATTATTATATTCCTCATATCTTTCAATAAAGGACTGAAACTGTCATGATATATATTTTGATTTACCATTTTGTTGAATATTATTTTTGTTTTTTCCGTCGGTTCTCCTTTCCAGAAAACTTCCAGTTCTATGAGCTCTTCATCCTGCACGAATATTGAAAATACATTATAAACTTTAATAATATTATTCATTTCAACCAGCAGATTAAAAACATGCTCTTTCCAATCTTTTACCACTTCGGAGGTTATTATAAAACGCTCCAGAAGTTTGATTTCAAATTCCAGTATATCTTTGTCAATAGCAACATCTCTAAGTTTTGACGAAAGTTTTACAATACCCTGATAAACACTGTTAAACTCTTCAAATTTAAGGTCGGAAAGATTAGATTCCAACATTTTTAAATCTCTGACAGTATTAATATTTTCAACTTCTTTATTGATACTATTTATGCCTTTTTTGACAGATTTTCTTAAAATAAAAGCCACGAATGCCCCGCCTATAATAGGCAGCAAGAATATAAGCATTAAAAACGCATAATAATAATATTGAATTTTTTTAGTTAAATAAACAGGATTGAATGAAACTTCGATAACGCTGTTGACATCGCCTTTCTTAGCCATAGTATGACATTTAAGACATAACTCTTTATCTTTTAGCGGGTAGGTATATACAGACAAACCTTTGATTTTTTTATACTGAGGCAAACCTGTTGAAAACGAACGTTTTACGACAGAATTTTCGGCAGGCTCAGAGATTTTACCGAACTGCCTAGAAACAATTTTACCTTCAAAGATACTTACATTTACCATTTTTTCAGAATCAGAAGATTTTTTTAGGGCTCTTATAAAATCGGCAACCTGCTTCTCATTCCATCCTCTTTTCATTACCTGAAACATAGTGTTAAATGTTTCGTTGGCAATGTAAGAACTGGTGATTTTAGTTCCGGTATTAATGATTTTGTTGGTAAAATTCGACAATAACAGTGCAGATAGTGCTGCAATCAAAATAGAAACAGATATTGCTATTGATAAAATAAACTTATCTAACCTTTTAAATTTGAAGAGTTTAAGTATAATATCTATCGTAGATTTAAGTACCTTATGAAAGTAATTCATTGGCATCTTCTTTGGTAGGAATACCCACATATGAAAGCTTGCCATCGATAATAGTTGAAGGAACGCTTCTTATATATAAACTGATTGATATTCGTCTGCCTTCAGGTTCTGAAACATCAATTAGTCTATAAGTAAAATCTTTCCTTTCGTCAAACAATGTTTTCCAGACCCTATCGGCAGGAACACATTCTTCGCACCATTTCGAGACAAGCAATAATACTTCATGCTTAATTGCTTTTTTATCTTCATGGACAGTACCGGCAGGGTTGTTGATATTATTGCCGTCTGCAAGTGCATTGCTATCTTCGCTATTCATTTTTTTAATATAAACTATGAAATTTAATTAATTTATGTAATGGGTGAATTACCTATTTACTTTTGGATTCAATTAATTAATACGTATTAGTCTGCGTGAGCCGCAAGCGGCTTTAAACCGTACATCTCTCCTTCTAAAAAGAGAGGGTTTCGCAGTTTATTACTAAATATTCATCCTGTCTGCCAGAAAGCCGGAGCTCCTATAATCCAACATATGATAATAATAAAACAATTATTATATTTTATTTATTTTATTTATATACTTGCACAAATAATATTATAGCAAAAATATCACTGAACGGAGTATCTGTTTATTTTATTTATATATTTACAAAAATAATACTATAGCAAAAATATCACTGAACGGAGTATCTGTTTATTTTATTTATATATTTACAAAAATAATATTATAGCAAAAATATCACTGGCTGGAACACCTCATGCATTGAATTTGCTCTTTTATAATTTTTTCTCTGTAGAGCTCAACGGCTTCTTTCCCTGTTACAAGAAATTTGAGTTCATCTAAATTGGAAGCTTTAACTTTTGTCACCCACCCGTCGGTATAAGGAAGTATATTTAATAAAAGAGGGTCATTTAAAAGCTTTTCATTGACCTCTATTATTTCACCGGAAACGGGCGACGGAATAGGTCCAACCCATTTTCCGCTTTCTATTGTGGCAGTATTGCCGCGTCTGTTAACCATTGACCCAATTTTTTTAAATGTAACATGAAGAATTTTCCCCGCCTGCGTCTGAGCGACATCAGTCATTCCTAAAATCACTATATTATTATCCACAGGTTTAGCCCATGTATCTTTTTCCGTATCGTAATAAATATCTTCAGGCAATTCGCATCCTTGAACTTCAGCCATAATAATATCTCCAGGTTTATATTTTATTATCGTATTTAATAAAACATATTTAATAAAAACAACTATAACATCTTATTATTGTACTATTGTTATAATAATTCTTTATTTTAAATATTCATGTGATTTTTATCACTGATATTTATATTATATATATGATAAAATTTAAAAATGGCTCATATAATTATATAAAAAATATTATATCCATGTATATATTTTAACTTAATAAATTATAAATTTAAAATATTTTATCAAAATTAATCAAATTTTCAAAGTTAAAAATAAGCGGAGGATTTTATGGATATTATTACGGATACTACTGCTATGCTGGATCCGATAGACGCGTTAAAAAGCGACCACGAAGCAGTGAGGGTTGTTTTGGGTAATCTTGACGGTTATTTGAGAAAAATAGCGGGTCAAATATCTGATTCTTTGAGAAAAAATCTAATAGGTCAGCTTAACGAAATCACTTCTTTTGTTGACAAAGACCTAGAAATACATTTTAAAAAAGAAGAGAATGTGCTGTTTCCCGTTCTTGGAAATTATATAGGCATAGAAACAGGACCTATTCACGTAATGCTTTTGGAACATGAGCAGTCAAGGAAGCTTTCGAAAGAATTTAAAGATGCTATAATAGAATATTCGGCAGATGGCGAGTATGAAAATATCGTATCAAAAGGAGACGGCCTGATACAGTTGTTATCCGAACACATAGAAAAAGAAGATAATATTTTGTTTAATATGGCAGAAATGCAATTAACCAATGAAGAAAAAAATGAAATTATGGGCAAAATGAGAACTATTAAATAATTAATCCAATAAAAATAAAAAATGAGGAAAATAAAAAAGAAGCTCATATTTTGTTTAATACGGCAGAAATGCAATTAAGCAATGAAGAAAAAAATGAAATTATGGGCAAAATGAGAACTATTAAATAATTAATCCAATAAAAATAAAAAATGAGGAAAGTAAAATGGTTCACGGAAAATTAAAAAAAATAAGATTAGATGTAAGAGAAGACATAGCAAAGGGAAATGACCCGTTTCAAAAAATAATGGAAACGATAAACTCTATAGAAGACGACGAAGCATTAGAAATTATCAACAGCTTTGAGCCTTTTCCGCTCTATTCCGTACTTAAAAACAAAGGATTTGAACATACTACAGAACACCTTGACGACGGATTTTATATCACTTTCTACAAAATAGACAATCCAGTTAATCGCAAAAACAAAATTGCTGATGATGAAGACTGGAAAAATGAAAATAATTTCAACGACGAAGACTTAAAAAAACTTGCCCACTGCAAAGAAATAGAACTTGATGTCAGAGAATTAGAGCCTCCGCAGCCTCTTTTGAAGATTTTCGAAATTATTGATAATATGGATAAAGATGCTGCATTATCCATAATTCACGACAGAAAACCAATACATTTATATCCGAGACTGAAAGATGCGGGATTTAAATTTTTAACGGAAGACACCGGAAATGATTTATATTCCATAAAAGTTTGGAGAAATTAGAAATTTTTAGAGTAAAGTAAATTAATCAGCTTTCTAACAATATAATTTTTAAGGTGAACTACCCCTCCCTTACGGAAGGGGACTTCTCGGCAATGTTAGTTAAATTAAATTGAAGCACCATACTTTTAGGATGTTTTTTAAGCATTTTTTTCCATAATTAACAAATTTACGAAAAATATCAATGAAGCAGCTGCCAGTATTACGGATAAAATTCTTATTAAGCCGACATCCGTAATAAGTAAAGCAAAAGACATAATCGGAATAGCCGCTATGAATAATGTTACATCAAAATATTGAAGATATTTTTTCTGCATATTGCCTATTAAACCTTTATAAGCCCCTTTTTTAACCTTTTCAAATTTTTTAAGGCTTATAAGAAATGGAAATATTTTATGCAAAAAACCTATTATCGCCATACCTGCATAACCAAACAGTCCGATAAATCCAAACATATAATAAATACCCTGATTTTCGGCTATCGCTCTTGCGGGTAAAAACAATATGATATTACCGATAAAAACCGCGGACAGTAAAAAAAGAATGCCGGCATACAGGTAAAAAATAGTAATATCTAATTTTTTTTTAATCCTGCCGTTCATTAGTCTATAAAATTCAAAAGAGAATAAGATTATTCCAGCCGATAATAAAAAATCTCCTACATAAAAAAAATTTTGACCAAATGAACTGTAGAAACCGTTTACTATTGAGGATATTATTATCAAAATTATTCCTGAATTTAATAATATAAAATCTGTTATCCATATAAAATTTCCGGGTTTTTTTGTCATATAAAACATAGGGAGCAGGCGATAGGATATTGCAATAAACAGCATTACGATAAAACCGGCAGACATAATATAGATATGGCTCGTTAATGAATCAAAAATATATTTACCTATTATGCTATTATAATAAAAAGAAACGGCCATGTATGCGCCTGCAGAAATCCCGATAAAAAGGTAGATATAAGCAAATAGGACGCCGAAACTCGTATAATCCCATTTTCTTATTTTCTTTAAACTTAGCATAATATTTATATCATAAATTAGAACTGATATAAATAAAAGAATGCCTCCAAATGCTATAAGCTCGGTATTAAAATAGTGCATGCCCGCAACAAAGATTATAAGGGATGCGGCATAGCCATAATAAACATAATAAAATATTTTATCAAAGGCTATCTTTACGCCAAGCGCCACGGGCAGCAGCATATACGAGGCACCCATTATTACCATAAGAAGAAAACCAAGCGTGAGAATATGCGTCAGAGCAATAATTTTTGTATTCATAAAAAAATAAGTCAAAAAACTGGTTGAATCAATCATCATATAGCAAAAAAATAGTATTAAAAATACAGATGCTGTTTTAATATGCTTTAAAGCAATGTTGACAGAGCTATCTCCAGAATCCATTTTTGTACTCCCGCATAAAATATAGTTTATTACTATTATTTACCTATTTTTAAGCTTTTTAAGAACATCCGGTTTGAGCATAGAATAATTCCATTCCGGTTCCCAGACAATATTGACTTCCGCATCTTTTACGCCTTCAATTTTTTTTAAAGATTCTTCTACTTCAAATTTTAAAACATTGCTCAACGGGCATCCTCTTGACGTTAAAGTCATCTTTAGAACTATTTTCTTATTTTGTTCATTAATTTTTATATCATATATCAACCCAAGGTCAACAATGTTTATTTCGAGCTCCGGGTCAACAACGCTTTTCAAGTTTTCTAAAACGATTTCTTTTGTGAGCATAATTACACCGCTGTTATTTTTTTAATTATTTTTTATTTAAATTTTTATTTAAAATTTAAAGCTAATATTTGATAATTGTAATACACCGCTGTTATTTTTTTAATTATTTTTTATTTAAATTTTTATTTAAAATTTAAAGCTAATATTTGATAATTGTAATACACCGCTGTTATTTTTTTTAATTTTTTTTAAAGATATTTAAGGCTAATCTTTGATAATTGTTTACATTTGATAATCATTTGCACTTCTTTTATTTATATATTATATTATAACAATAAAAATGAAAAATAAATTGATTATTGCCACAATTTTTTTTATTTTTCATCTACTTGACTTCTGTTATAATTTTAGATAGTATAAATAATAAAGCGGTACAGCAATTAGTTTCTTCTATG
This sequence comes from bacterium, assembly GCA_021809845.1. GTDB lineage: Bacteria > SZUA-79 > SZUA-79 > Acidulodesulfobacterales > Acidulodesulfobacteraceae > Acididesulfobacter. Next base: position 36,501 of record JAJZJW010000015.1, read on the forward strand.
TAATTACATTAACTATAAATAATAATAAAATATCTAAATAAAATTTAATAAAATAATATTAAAATAAACATTAAAAATGAACATTAAATATCAAAATGGAGAGTTTGTTATGAATTTAATATCCGAAAGATTGAAAAATGTCATTATTGTTTCTTTTTTAACAATATTTTCAATTGGCGTTTTTAGTGTATTTATGCAGTCAAACGCCTACGCACATAAAATGATGAATGTAAACAACCCTATCTTTCAATTTAAAAAGGGTATGGGTGCATTGAAAGGCGGATATAATTACACAGCAATACAGCACTTTCAAAAGGCTATACTTTTAAAACCGCACTTTGCAGATGCTTGGGGAAAAATGGGAATTGCTCTGCACCGTCTAGGTTTTCCATCTCTTGGTATTGTTTCACTCAAAAAAGCGCTTTCATATAATCCAAAACTCGTATGGGCAAAAAAATTTCTAAAAAAATACATGGCGGAAACTGGTAGATAATTTTTATGCTCAATATATTTCTATCTGTAATTTATGTTTAATATATTTATACATTTATAACCAATATATTTATATCTAATAATAATTTAGTATTAAATAACTAAAATATTAATAAATTATTAGAGGTATTTTTATATTGGTTTTAAATTTCAATATAACTAATATTACCGTTAATATATATTTTGAACTGTTAAAACGTTATAGCTATGAGCAATATTCAAGCAAAATACCCGTTCAGATTTTTTGTTAAACTTAGTCTTCCTCAATTAACAGGTTTATTTGCGTTAAATCTGAATGACTTTCTTAAAGGCATTAAAATCTCGGACGATGCTATATTATATTACCACACACATCATTTCTTATTACAATTTCATAACACTGCACCGGCGGCCCCTAATGATTTTGCTTATTGGGTTAACAATGTGCTTGGTGAAAATTTGCTGGCTGAACAACTAGCTAGTATTGATATGTTCAGCTTTAATTCAATGGAAGAATTCAAACTGAAACTTGTTGAAATTATTGAAAACTTTATTTATAAAAATAAGAAAACAAGACAGGTAGAAATGTCTTCCAGATTTAATTTTATTAAATCGGTAACATACGTAATGGATACAAAAAAATACGCTTATTCTCTTGCTGATTTTGTAAATATTCTGCAGAGCTTATCCATCTATTGTCTATATTACCATTTCTTTGAATCTTCTTTCAGATTAAAAGAAAGAAAAAATGATTTCTCAATGTGGATAGCCAACGAATTTAAATTAACGGAACTTGCCGATAAAATTAATAATCTTGACCCTTATACCCATACAATGAACGAACTTAAAAATGCCATCATAAAATTAGTAAAACAATATCAATAAGAACAATAATAAAATTCTTAATTTTTGTCTGCATTTTTTACCACTTTAAAAATCTTATAATTTATTATGAACTCAATAAATGATTACGCCGAGATTGTCGGCAAAGAAACAATAGACGAACTTCAAGAAATTGCATCCCATTTAGAAGGGAAAGTTATACAAAATATTAATTCAACCGCTGTCGGCGGAGGCGTTGCAGAAATATTAATCAGAATGATACCCCTCCTTAAAGAAGTGAATGTAAAGGCTGAATGGGATTTTGTTAAAGGAGGAGAGAAATTTTTTGAAATTACAAAAAAAATTCACAATTCTCTCCATGGAGTGTCCGATGTTATTATAACAAAAGAAGAATTTGATTATTTTGATAAAATTACAAATGATAATTTGACTGAAATGAATTTAAACGGGGATATAATATTTATACACGACCCTCAGCCTATCGGGCTTGTTGCGGCAAAAAGAAAAGCAGGTTTTAAAGAAAAAAAATTTATATGGCGATGCCATATAGATATCAGTTCCGCTAATGTAAACACTTTTAACTTTTTAAAAAAATATATAGAGCTCTACGACGTCTCAGTATTTTCTTCTCCTTTATTTTCAAAAAAATTAAAAATTCCTCAGATGTTAATTTCCCCTTCAATTGACCCTTTATCCGACAAGAATAAAGAACTTGACGCGAAACAGATTATTGAAGTGGCAAACAGATTTAATATAGATTTAGATAGAAAAATACTGACTCAAGTATCGAGGTTTGACAGATTAAAAGACCCGCTCGGTGTAATTGACGTGTACAGATTAGTCAAAAAATACACTGACTGCCAGCTTATTTTAGTCGGCGGCGCTGCCGACGACGATCCGGAAGGCATGGAAGTATACAAAGAGGTTCTCGAAAAAGCTGATGGTGATAAAGATATTTTTGTTTTAAACCTGACACCTACAAGCAACATTGAAATTAATGCAATCCAGAGAATGTCAACCGTTATCCTGCAAAAATCGATAAAAGAGGGGTTCGGACTTACTGTCTCGGAAAGCTTATGGAAAAAGAAACCGACCATTGCGTCAGCAGTTGGCGGCATTCCTCTGCAAATAACCCATAATTATTCAGGATTGCTTTCAAGAACAATTGAAGGAACTGCACTTTACGCAAAACAGCTTCTTCAAAACCCTGAATATGCAAATAAGTTAGGTCTTAATGGATATGAACATGTTAAAAACAATTTTCTTATTACAAGACATTTAAGAGATTATTTACTACTATTTATAAAAACACAATATAATAACGAAAATATTATTTATTTGTAATATTTGTTAATGATTATAAAAATGTTAAAACCAATTTTCTAAATATAAGACATTACATTTAAGAGATTATTTACTACTATTTATAAAAACACAATATAATAATGAAAATATTATTTATTTGTAATATTTGTTAATGATTAT
>JAJZJW010000015.1:39309-49697 GCA_021809845.1 bacterium
TATAAAAATGTTAAAACCAATTTTCTAAATATAAGACATTACATTTAAGAGATTATTTACTACTATTTATAAAAACACAATATAATAATGAAAATATTATTTATTTGTAATATTTGTTAATGATTATAAAAATGTTAAAACCAATTTTCTAAATATAAGACATTACATTTAAGAGATTATTTACTACTATTTATAAAAACACAATATAATAATGAAAATATTATTTATTTGTAATATTTGTTAATGATTATTAATAATATGCATTTTAGAAAAAGATTGCAATTGCATATGACTTTATTCAATCAGTAAATAGAAATCAAAAAACTTAGTTTGCAAATTTAATTTATATTTGATATCATAAACAAATTGTTTTATTATATATGGAGAGATGGCCGAGCTGGTCGAAGGCGTTCGCCTGCTAAGCGAATGTATGTTTACAAAGAATGTACCGAGGGTTCGAATCCCTCTCTCTCCGCCATTACAAAACATTTTGGTCTAAGAACTTCATTATAAACACACACGCTTATATATTTCGCTCTTTACATTTAATTAATAATTAATAATATTGATTGCCGTTATAATACATACCTAAACAATATAAATAATATAAAAATTATTAAACTTATTTTATAATAGTCAGTCCTGCAAATTAAACTTAACTGGAGGTAAATACTCATGGAATACAGCATGCCGCTTGGCAATTTATTGGATGTTATTAATGATTTTATTGAATCAAACGATGAATTTTCGTATGAAGAGATTATTGAATTATTAAATAGTCATACGATAGAACTTAACTGCGCAGAAGACGATGATGATTTTTTATGTTCGCTTTTAGAAGAAATTTCTGAAAATTCTGAAGAAGACGAAAGCGAAGAAGAAGAAGAAGAAGAAGAAGAAGAAGAAGAAGAAGAAGAAGAAGAGAGTGACGACGACGAAGAAGAAGATGAAGAAAGTGAAGAAGGTGAAAGTGACGATGATGAAGACAAATTTTAATTATTGAAATTAAACGTCTTTTTTAACACGTTTTTTGTTACAATTTGCTCTGAGCTTGTGGATGTTGCATCAATAATAATCACAATTATTATAATTATAATCATTAAAGACGGTCACAATTGTTATAATATTGTTATAATATGGGAATGCCTTACGCATAACTTAAATCAGCCATAAATCACACTATAAATCACAAAAGATAAGTTAAAATTAATGCAGTTTTAAAATTTTAAATTTATTTTTTGTGATTTATTTTCTTAACTTCTCTCCATTTTTTATGCATAATTTGTATTATTTCAGAATAAACATAGTTATAAATTAAAGGGATATGTAAATTTGTAAATAGGTGGAATTTAAATTTAGTTTATCAAAAATCAAAGATTTAATCAATTTATGAAATAATCTTTAGATAGACAAGCAACGAACATACTTATCAGACTGTAAATATCATTAATATGAAAGACGTGGGGGGTTAGGTATTTAATCTTTCCGCAAATCGATTATTCTCACAAAATCGGTAGAACCCAGCTCTCCTAAAGGCAGTCCGCCGGTAATAATTGCGTATTTGAAATTATTACCGAATTTAAATTTTTTATTTCTTATTTTTTTATTATTATCTTTGATAAATCGAATGATTTCTTCAATATTAACATTTTTTTCCGCTATTTTCTCCATTACAATAGAAAAAACTCCCTGATTAAGCGCCAACCGTCTTTTCACTGATATATCAGGTACGAAGGCAACTATGGGTACAAGGGGTCTAAATGATGAAATCAGACTTGCGGTATAGCCAGTTCTTGTAATTGCCGCAATAAAAGAGTCTTCAATCATAAATGAGGATGAAACGGCCATTTTTGCTGATGCGATAGATATAATATTGTCTGTGTTTATGCCTGTTTCAGATGTGATTTTACTTAAAGAAACACATCCTCCTCGCCCATGCACCTGCAATAAAAGGGATAAGTTATCCGCCGAGTGCGGGGCATTGTCCACTCCGCAGGCATTACTGACAATATTATCCGGCGCTATATGTTGTACTTGTTTATCGATTATATTTTTGTAATTTTTATAATTGTGTTCTGAATATGCATTAAAATTATATGATATTGCAAATGCGTTATTGTACGCAGCATGATGTAAATTTTTAAAAAAATAACTTTCTTCTGTAGTTTCTATTATTTTTTTCATATAAGCTGCGGCTAAGTCGGGATATTGACCAATTGCCGTTTCTTCAGAAAGCATTACTGCATCGGTACCGTCCAATATAGCATTTGTAATATCCGTGACCTCTGCTCTTGTCGGAGACTCATTGCTTACCATAGATTCAAGCATTTGGGTTGCCGTAATTACCGGTTTTTTCAAGCTGTTTGCGGCGGCTATTATGAGCTTTTGTTTTAGTGCAATAGTTTCTACCGGAGTTTCTACACCTAGGTCCCCCCTCGCTACCATAATCCCGTCTGATATTTCTACTATATTATAAATATTTTCAACCGCTTCTGCTTTTTCAATTTTTGAAATTATAAAAAATTTTTTACCGCTATAATTTTTTTCTAAGAAATCTTTAACCTCGGCTATATCGTCCGGTTTTCTGACAAATGAAACCGCAAACATATCGACATCGTGTTCCGCTCCAAACTTCAGCGATTTAAAATCATTTTCTGTAACAGAGGGGACGCTTAAACTAACATTAGGAAAATTAACACCCTTTTCAGTTTTAAGTATCCCTTCTTTAATTATTTTACATAACAATTCATTTTGATTTAAAGCATATAAAACTTTTAGTTTTATTTTGCCGTCATCAATAAATATCAAATTATTTCTTTCTACATCTTTTGTTAAATACTTATAATCTAAGGCTATATTTTTTTCATCTGAAAATTCTTTTATATTTGACAATATAATATCTGAATTTTTTTTTAATACAATTTCCTTTTGCAGTTGTTTGCCTGTTCTAATTTTAGGACCTGGCAAATCAATAAGAATTGCAATATCATTTGACAACTCTCTTATCGTCAGTATAAGACTTTCAAATGTATCTTCGTCGCCATGCGAAAAATTTAGTCTTGCAACATTCATTCCTGATTCTATAAGACTTTTAATTACTTTTTTATCGGAACTTGCAGGACCGAGAGTGCAAACAATCTTTGTTTTTCTAAAATACATTGACATTGCCCCGCCGCTATATTTTAATGTTCGTAAAAATATTAAATTAAATTTTTATTTTAAATACCTCGGTTAACCTGTCTTTTAATCCTGAATTTCTTATTTCAATTTTTGAATGCATTGCAATAGAAAAAGCCTTGAATGTGCCGAATATCACCACATTCTTTTTTCCTCTCGTTATAGCGGTATATAAAAGATTTTTCTTCAGCATCATATAATGGGATTGATGAAATATTATTATTACATTGTCAAATTCGCTTCCCTGTGATTTGTGAATAGATAAAGCATACGCAAGCGTTAAATTATTGTAAATGTCTAAAAAATCATAATTGACAAGCTTTGCGTTATCGGCATAATGCTTTAAATCAGAAGTCTTTGAGAAATCAACGGTTAATGTTTTATCAATATGATTTATAATTTTTATAAATCCGGTATCTCCGTTAAAAACATCTAAATCGTAATTATTTTTCATCTGCATTACTCTGTCGTTTGTTCTGAATTGAATACCGTTGCATATAAAAACATCCTCACTATTATTAATATTTTCTATGGGATTAAAAATATCCTGCAAGATTGTGTTTAGTTTAAAATAACCAAGCTCTCCTTTTCTCATAGGGGTTAAAACCTGAATGTCGCTAAAATCTATTATAGTATTCGCAATGCAATTTTCCATCTTATTGTTATTGTTAGAAAAATTGCCGTTTTTATCATACACAACATTATGAACAGGTGTATTATTTAATATAGTATTCACTGTATTATTTGCTGTATTATTAGATTTTGTATTATTGGATTTTGTATTATCAAAACTAATATTAAACTCAATATTTTTACTTATATTTTTATTTATATTTTTATTTAATATGCTTTTTGCGACTCTTTTATCCTTAACTTTTTTAATAAAATCAATAAAATCTTCCAGAACATGAATTTTCCCCGTTTCTTTTTCATCATATGTTTTCTTATATTTAATAATAAATTCGCTATGCTTCTTATTATAATTTTTAGAATCGGCTGTTGTGCGTGCGTCATCGTTATTATAGACTGCGGGTGCCTGTTCGTCATATTTCGTCGGTTCGGCAAGTTCAACTGGCTCAATATCAATAGACTCGGTGGATTTAAACTTAGATCTGTTTGTCCTGTATGTTATAAATTTTTTGTTATTAAGAAGATTATGTGCATTTATATTTATAAGTCCTCCTTCGTTATGTCTAAAAACTTTTGTAAGAAAAGTAGAAGGAATAATTTTGTCATTAAAATTTATCAAATCTCTGAGCAAATCGCCGGGGTTAACTGAAGGCAGCTGGTTTACATCTCCGACTAGAACAAGTTTTGCTTCATCTTTTAAAGCCTTTAAGAGTTGTGAAAATATTACCGCGTCAACCATACTCATTTCATCTATAACTATTAAATCAAAAGGCAGTTTATTATTTTCATTATAGGTAAAATAAGATTCGTTTGTTTCTTTGTTGATTGCTGCTTTTAATAATCTATGAATTGTGGAAATTTTGTAATATGTTCCGTCTTCATTAATTAAATTATCCTGCGTATTATCCGAGCCTGCAGGGTCGTTTTCTTTACTTTTAGCTTTTATATCATCATTTTTTATATCATCATTTATATTATTTTTAATATTACTGCTATTAATAATATTGTTACCGCTGCTAACATAATTATTATTATAATTAAACTTTTTATTAACTTTGCCGGCATCAATTTTCTGATTATTTTTATGATTATATTCAGAATTGCAGCCATGCGCGAAAATTATATCTTCCAATCTTTGGGCTGCTTTTCCCGAAAGGGACGTTAAGGCAATATTTTTGCCTTTATGAATGTTGCAAATCTCTTTAATAATCGTAGATTTACCTGTTCCGGGTCCGCCTGAAATAATAGATATTTTATATTTTAGCGCGTTAACAATCGCATTTTTTTGCTCTTCTGTAAGAAATTCTGAAAAATTATAGTTCGCAGGAATCTCTTCTTTGGCATTATTATTTAAATTTATATCTGCATTGTTATTTATACTATATATATTTTTATTTATATTTAAATTCTTATCCTTATTTATATCTATATTTTTAATATTTTTATCTATATCGGCATCCAATATTTTATTGTTTTTATAAGATAAAAGCCTTAAAAGTTCTTTTGCAATTCTCAATTCGGAATAATAATATACAGGAAGATATATTTTATACTTGCTGAAATCTACAGCGGAAATATCAATATAATTTACATTTAAATTTACGTTTGTATTTAAATTTATATTTTTCTTTGTTTCTGTGTCTGTAAACGTATTTTTACCTGCATTTACGTCTGCATCGGCATTCATATTTGATTTATTTATATTTTTGATTTTTCCAAAAGAAAAAGGCGGATCTATTATAATTTTTTTTTCTGTGCTGAGTTCCGCAATATATTTTTTTAAGTCTTCAAAATTAAAAGGCAGAGTTTTTGCTGCATTATTTGCGATGTCAACATCGTAAATATCTTCTAATTTATCTAATTTATCTTTTTTATCTTTTAGATTTTCTTCTATTTTTTTAGCCGTTTCTTGCTCATTATTTCCGAAATCTTCTATTAAGTCTGTTATATTATTTTTAATGTCGGCATAATGAAGATAGGTATTTCCGTTATTCATGCATAATTCATTTATTAAATATTTGATAGCTTCTTTAATTCTGTTGGGATCGTTTTTAGAAATTCCTAATTTATTTGCCATTATATCGGCTTTTTTAAAACCTATACCTTTTATTTCCGTGAAAGCAAACGGATTTTCTTTGGCTATCTGTATTGATTTATCTTTAAATTTATCATAAATAGCTTTAATCTGATAATCGCTAAATTGGTAAGGTTTAAAAAACATTATAGCTCGTCTTAGACCTGCGCTTGATTTTATTCCCTCAATTACAAAGTTTATTTTAACATCGCCTATACCTCTTACCTCTTTAATTCTTTCCGGTTCGTAATCTATTATATTTAAAGTTTCTTCTTTAAATTTGTCATATATTTCTGCCGCTAAAAACTTACCTATACCTTTAAATATATTAGAAGACAGATAGTTAACTACGGCTGTTTTTGTAGTGGCAAGAAATAATTCATATTCATCAAAATTAAACTGATAGCCATATTTTTTATGATAAATATACCTGCCTTTAAGTTTAATTTTTGAATCTATAACAGGCATATCAAAAAAATTACCTGAAGCTATTAAAGTTTTATCTTTAGAAAAAAGCCTTAAAATAATAAAACCGTTGGTTTGATTGTAAAATATAATACTCTTGATTATACCATTGATAATTTGGTGCTGGGAATTGTCGTCTGTTTGGGAGCTGCCGTCTTTTGCAGAATTTACTTCTTCAGATTCCCGCGGCTTTGCTTCCGCATTTGATTCCAATTGCAATGATTTATCGTTCATTTTTTCTATTTAGAAATTATTATAAATATAAATCAAATAATTTTTGTAAACAAAATATAACTGTATAGTATTTTCAACTTTATTATTTATTATTATATTACATTGCCTGCTTATTTTAAATGATTATTATACGTTATTATATTGTCTACGATATTTTACATACGCAATGTCCCTTTTTCTATCAAATCTTTATTATTTATGGATAATTAATATAAAAATATGTATTAAATAATATATTTGTCTGATAATTATGATGAATTACAGCAAGATTAATATAAAACTATATATTAAAAAATCTTATTGAATTTCAATTATTTTTTATGTTATTCTATTCAAACAATATATGGGGATTAATCAATGCCTGATTTAAATTTGGAAAAAAATATACTGGAAGACAAAATTAAAGGACTGTCGGATCAAGAAATTGGCATAAAATATAATGTTAATTTAAAATTCATCGAAAAATCCATCGTTAGAAATTTAGGCATAAATGTTTCCAATCCTATAAATACTATCACAATTAAAAACTAATTCTGAAATATTTCATAGGAAGAGGTTAACCTAAATATGAAGCAATACGAAGCGGTAATAAAAGTTATGGAGGAAAATGGAGGATATACGACTCTCGGTTTTCTTAATCAGAATGTTCTGAAAGTCAAGGATTGCGAATGGAAAACAGAAACACCGTTTGCTAGTATTCGTCGCATTGTTCAAGATGAAAGATTTTTCTTTAAAATAAAACCCGGATTATGGGCTTTGAAATCTTTCAAAGATAAGTTGCCGCCGGAAATATTTCCAACCGATAAAATCCCGGAATCAGAGCAGGAAATACTTAATCACGCTTATTATCAGGGTCTGCTCGTAGAAATAGGGAATTTAAAAAAATACGTGACTTTTGTGCCCAATCAAGATAAAAACAAGCTATTTTTAGACAAAAAACTTAACGAAATAAGCTCACAAACAGATTTTTATCTATTCGGTTATAGTGATATTGTGCAGAAAGCAAAAACCATTGATGTCTGCTGGTTCAATTCCAGAAAAATGCCAAATTCACTTTTTGAGGTTGAACACTCAACCAACTTTCAAAACTCATTATTGAAATTTGTTGAATTACAGGACTACAATACAGAATTTTACATCGTTGCAGACAAAATAAGAGAAGTAGAATATACTAAAAAGCTTACACTCACTGCATTTGAGCCTATTAAAAAAAGGGTGAGATTTATAGATTATGACAGATTATCAGAATGGCATGCAAAAATTTTTGAATTTACTAACATTGAAGTCACTGTCTATAATAGATAGGCGATATGAGAAAAAATAAAAATGTGATTCCTCTTGGCTTTTGGACAATAGCTAATTGAATAATTTTAATAATTTGTAATAATCTTGATTAATAAATCTTATTTCAATTTGTTAGAAGTGAATTTTTTAGAAGTTGTCGGAACGACATGAAAAGAAACATTAGGAAGGGCATCTATCAGTTTATTGACGACACTTTTATAAAAGAATTTGGTGATTTTATTTTTTTTTATATTTGTAGCGCCAATGACAACATGGGATATATTATTATTTTTAACAAAATCAATCACGCCATGCACAACATCATCCGCCTGAAAACTGAATATTGATGCGCCCATATTTTCTGCTATCGATATATTCTTTGCAAGCGATTTGTCATAATTTTCATTAACTGTTCCTATTTTATGCCTGTTTCTTAAATTTATATGGAGTGCGTAAAGATTAGAGTTAAGTCTGCCCGCTAATTTTGAGCCGATTCTCAGTAATCTTGCAGAGTCGGGGTTTGAACTTATGAGAACCAGAACTTTTTCATTCGATTTTAATTCTAACTTATCTTTTATTTTCGAATCATCTATATCTGCAGATTGTTCGCTAAGCTCATCGGCAACTTTTCTTAAAGACAGTTCTCTTAAAATAATCAGATTTTCAAGTTTAAAAAAATTTTCGAGAGCAATGTTTATTTTTTCACTGGAATATATTTTCCCCTCTTTTAATCTTTTTATCAATTCATTAGCGGGTATATCTATATTAATAATTTCTGTAACATAATTTAAAATATAATCCGGAACCCTTTCCGCAACCTTAATTCCCAGTTCTGATTCAACTTTTTCGGCAATAGAATTTATATGAAAAATATTTAATGTCGTAAAAACGCTTATACCAGATTGAAATATATCAATGGCATCCTGATATCTTTTAATATTTTTTGAACCGGGAATATTATTATGCGCAAGCTCGTCTATCAAAACGATATTCGGTTTTCTTGCAATAATCGCTTCTGTGTCTAATTCATCGAATACCGAATTTTTATATTTTATTTTTTTCCTAGCGATTAGCGGAAGTTTGCCGATTGTTTTTTCTGTTTCTTTTCTTCCGTGGGTTTCGATTATGCCGATTAAAACGTCTATGCCATTTGAAAACAAATAATTGCCGTCTTCAAGCATTGCGTAAGTTTTTCCTGTCCCCGGAACTGCGCCTAAGTATATTCTAAAAACGTTAGTATCGTTTGAAGAATATTTGATTTTATTTAATATAGAATCAGCGGAAGGTCTGTTGTATTCAATTTTCAAAGGTTATACCTGCTTTACTTTTAAAAATTTAAAATTATTTATCACAAAGTTGCCGTAAATCCCAGAAACTTATAACAATAAAGAGTGCATCAATAATATATCGGAACTTAAAAATTGCAGGTAGAAAATTTTATTCTGAATGAGCGCTATAATAACCCTGCGTATTATTTATTTTATTATACTGCCATAATATTTTATAATATATTTCATCTAAAAAAAAGCAAAAACCCCGCCTGCTATAAGCGGGGCTTTTGAAATTTTAAGACTTAAAATACTTTTAAACTTAAAATGTATATAGCTCTGCAATAATCTGCATAGTATATTTTCAATAATTATACTTAAAAAGCCTAAGCCTTAAAATGTGTATAGCACCGTAAGATTAAATGTATTTTGCGACCTTTTCAGGCTATCTATTCCAGCCGGATATATAGAGTGATTTGCCCTTTGATTTTCAAATTCCAATCTGAATTGCATATTTTTAAACATCTTGTTTGATGGAGAATAAGCCAGTGTTAAAGTAGAATCGACAAAGGTGTACGAATTTCCGGGGGTTACACTCGGTTCAAATAAACCGTTAGAATCAACCGCAAAAGCTTCCCTTAATGTCTCGGCAATCTGCCCGATTGAATAATTTTGCTGATGGTGAATATAAAAAGATGTTCCGTTGAAATATCCTTTATCGTAAGTTGAACTATTGGATAGCACAAGTGAGGGATATACAACCTGAGCCGGAGTTATCCCGTTAGAACTTAATATGCTTTGATTTATTCCACCGGCAAGACCCGCATCACGCTCCAAAACAAACGACCAGTCGTCAGTTGGACTGTAAACTGCATTAGCATAACTGTAAAAACTTTTATTTATATTATCCTGATATATAGTATTATTGTTGGCGACAAGGTAGCTGTTTGCCCCGTAAACAAAGCCTCCGTTAAACGTGATAACGCTGAGCGGAGTATATGCCGCATTAAACTCTATCGTCGGGAGGTTATTTATCGGCACGACAGTATTTTGCGAATTTGCTATGCCTAATGTCGTCTGTAAACTTGGGATAAAATTATATGTAAAAAATATTCCCGTATATGTCGATGGCTCCGCATTATCTAATAAAGAATATGTGTTGTTCCAGTTTCTTGCCATGTTGAAATCTTCCCAGCCCAAGAGTTCCTTTTCTTTACCTATATGAATATCTAACCCGCTTCCGATAGGTAAATTTA
>JAJZJW010000036.1 GCA_021809845.1 bacterium
TTACTATATCAACAGGAACATTGCCTTTATTAACGGTCGGATTTTCTATTAAAAACTTATCTATAAGTTTCTTTTCAATAGCTATATATTTACCGTTTGTAGGAGCATAATTAGAACCGCTTGATTCTGTGCCGTTATAGCCGTTTCCCGCATAAGACGGTCTTCCGTTAAATATATATGGAGAGGTAAATTTTTCGCCTATTAGCATTGACCCTATCGGCTTAGAGTTTTTATAAATAATACTGCCCCCTGCTTGAAAAGGGAAAAATACTTTTCCTATACCCCATATAAAAAATGTATATGCGATAGAGCATATAACATATAATAAAAGCGTTATTTTTATCATTCTTATTAATTCTTTTGCCATAAAACACCCCTATGCTTCATTTTTTTATTATTAAATTGTTTTTGCAAAAATAAAATTAACCGTCATTTATTGCAGAATGAATTAAATTAAAAATCTACTTAAAGACTTAATTTTCTTAACTTATACCATTTATAAAAAGCTACTCCGCCCCAAATCGTTTCTGCAATCCCAAACGGCCATGTACCTGCCAGCCAGCCATAAACTGCGGATGCAATACACGCCATTGCAAAAAGAAACGTAAACAGACGTGAACGCGATTCTAAAGCATAGAATATAATCATTAGAAAAACAGCAGCTGCGCCATATATAGTTAGAATATAACTATTCATAATTAACCTCATAATTAATCATCTTATTACGGTTACTAAAGTTAGTAAAATAAATGTCCTTTAACCATTGCAAAATGTTCGGCAATAGGTCCTAATGCAAGCGCAGGGAAAAATGTCAATGCGCCGATTAATATTATTGTCCCCAACACAACGGAGTAAAATAAAAAACCGTGTTCAGGAAAAGTTCCCGCAGATTCGGGAATCCTCTTCTTTTTTATAAGAGCGCCTGCTATTGCTACTTGGCAAATAATAGGGATATATCTTCCGAAAAATAGAGTAAATCCAAGTATTACATTGTAAAATACGGTATTTCCGTCTAATCCTGCGAATGCAGAACCGTTATTCGCAACACTTGAGGTAAATGCATATAATACTTCGGAAAGTCCATGCGGACCCGGGTTAAATATTCCTGCAAGACCTCCGGCGGTTGAAAGGGCAATGCCAAACGGCACAAGTATTATGAACGCATGTGCAAACATTGCAAGCGTAGCAAGCGTTACCTCCTTTGCCCCTATCTTTTTACCGAGAAACTCCGGCGTTCGCCCTACCATAAGACCTGCTATGAAAACCCCGATTATCACCATTGTCAACATATTTAAAAGACCGACTCCTTTACCGCCAAATATAAGATTAAGCATCATTTCAGCCAGAAGTATCATACCTGAAAGCGGCATAAAACTATCATGAGCGCTGTCAACATTTCCTGTAGTAAAAGCAGTAGTAGCCGCGGCAAAAAACGAAGTCTGAGCGATACCTATGTGTTCTTGCTTACCTTCCATATTGCCGCCAGGATTATATTTAGTAGCCGTAACATTTGCGCCTAAATGCGCAAGAAAAGGATTACCGTGCGCCTCCTGTGAATAAATTACAGCAATGCATACAACTAAAAGAGTAGAAGCAACCCAGAATAATGTCCATGCGTGTTTTTTATCGTCTATCATTATTCCATACATAAAAAAAAGAGCAATGGGAATAGTACCCATCATAAATATTGTAAGCGCATTAGTGAACGGATTTGGATTTTCATACGGCTGCGCGGCATTTGCGTCATAAAACCCGCCTCCGTTTGTACCGAAATTTTCGATTGACACCATTGACGCAACAGGTCCAACCGATAACGTTTGTTTTGTTCCGGTCATATTCACGACTTTCTTCTGCATTGTAAATGTTTGAGGAGCACCTTGAGAAAGCATTATAATTGCAAAAATAACCGACAACGGAATAAAAATTCTATATATTGCTTTAATAAAATCGGTATAGATATTCCCTACATATTTAGCTTCATGTCTGACAATTCCTCTTATAAAAGCAATGGCAAAAACAAGACCCGTTGCAGCAGAAGTAAATTGCAAAAAAACAAGTGCCATCTGCGAAAAATTTGACATAACTTCTTCGCCGCCGTAATTCTGCCAGTTGGTATTTGTTATAAAACTTATTGCCGTGTTAAAATCGAGCGCCCATGGTATTCCAGGATAATGCATCTGATTAAACGGAAGATAATTTTGAAATCTTAAAATTAAAAACACGACGGCAAGCATCAGAAAATTAATGACAAGCCCTATTTTTAAATATGTTGTCCATGTCATTTCTTCTTCTTTTTTTACATTTAAAAACCTGAATGTTAAATTTTCAAACGGATTAATCAGTTTATCCAAAAAAGTAGGTTCATATTTAAAGATATGCGCAAGATATTTACTTAACGGAATAGCTGCAAGAACCATAATTAAAAGCACTGCGATTATTTGTAAAATCCCTGTAAAAGTCATTTTAATCAATCCTTATTTAATTTTTTATTTTTATTTTTATTTTCTATAAATTTTGTCTATTTTTATTTTAGAGCTTATCAAGAAAATCTATTAATAAAAATAAACTTCCATACATAATTGCAACTGCGACTAAGGCTAATAAAAAAGTTAGCATTTTAAAATCTCCTATAAAAATTAATCTAAATACATTAATTTAAAATTTCTTGTAAATCTAAAATTTATCCGGATATACCAATACGTAAAACAAATAAATTAAAACTAAAATTGAAACTATTAAAAGAATGATGTTCTCTATCATGAGCTTCTTCCTCCGCTTTTTTATTTTTTATTTTTATTAATGATTTGCTTTGATAAATAATTTTTTATATCATTTATAAAACAAAGCTAATTTAGGCAAAAAAATAGCCGAAGGATGCAGAACCTTCGGCTATTAAAGAAATGTTTAATATTTATTTATCACCTGATTGAAATCAGAGATAATTAATAAATAAGTATATAAATTAAATAATCAGTAAGTAGTTTAATTAGTTTAAATTATAAATATATTCTAATCGGTTATCAGAAATACACTATAATAAATACAAAATAATAATTGAAATTTGAAATATATTTAAAATTTAATTAAAAATATTAAATTTAATCGAGCTGTTAATTTAATTTTTTAATTTTTAATTTGATATATTTAAAATCTATCAATTAAATTTGTATTAATTAAAAGTCAAAATCATCAAAAGTGAAAATCATTTTATAAATCAAGTTTAAATTTTAAATTCAAACTTTAAATAAATTAAAACCTTAAACTAAAATTTTAAATTAAAACTACATTTTAATCTTGATTCTCTTTAATAGCTTACGAAGTTAGCTGACGGGCTAGGAGTAAAGAGTAATCCCTTATTTTCTCGTTAATATTATCAATTGCAATATATAAAATAATAATAAAAAGAAATAAAATAAAGAACAAATATGATAAATTTTATTAATTTATTTTATATTTGTTTATATTTATTTTAAATCTAGCTATTTTATCAAATTCTATTTTATCAAATTGCCATTATTGATTTAATAAATAAGAAAACATTAGCCCCAAAATTTCTGGTTCCTCCGTTTCCATTAAGTAATTAATGGAATTAAGCTTTAATTTTCAAAGAACGATAATTTAAATAATATAATATATTTAACAAAAAACATTGTCAAGAAAAATCGGATTATTTAAAAAAATCATTTTAATCTCACTTAGATTTATTAATAAAATGCGGTTCTTTTGGCGCAGTTATATTAAATTTTGGTCCATCTAAGGCTTTTAAAAAGGCAACTATTTCATATTCTTGTTTTAAAGTAAGGTGCAGCGGTTTAATTAATTTAGATTTATTCGGTATATTTCCGCCACCTTTATTAAAAAATTTTACAACATTTAAAAGACCTTTTATGCTTCCGTTATGCATATAATACGGTCCTATTTCTCCAACATCTATAAGGCTGGGCGTAAGAAATTTATATAAATCCGATTTTTTATGAGTTATTAAATACCTGCCGAGATCTCTTTTGACTTTGTTTGAATCTTTCAGGTGCGTAAAAGAGTAAGTAAAATAATGCCTTGTTACAGCAACAAGTTTTGCGGTTTTACCTTTAAGATGCAGCGGCGGCACACCTAAAGCATGAAATTTATTATCGGTAAACACAGGACCGTAATGACATCTAATACAAGAAGCTTTTCCGATAAATAATTTAAATCCTGCTATAGCCTTTTTTGACATTGCATGTTTATTGCCCTTAATATAACTGTAAAATGGGGTTTTAGTGACAACTATCGTCCTTTCAAAAGATGCGAGCGCTTTAGCCACCATTTTCGGTGTAATAATATTCCTTGCGTGAAATACCTGTCTAAACATTTTTCTATAAACAGGAATTTCGTAAAGTTCCGCCGTCAAGTAATGGATATGTTTGTTCATTTCAAACGGAGCGGATATCGGTCCCAACGCTTGCTGCTCCAATGACGATGCTCTCCCATCCCAAAATAAAAATTTAAGATATCCCGAATCTATAACTGAAGGGGTATGGCGCCAATGCATTGTAGTAGGATATGATAAAGAGAGCCGCGTAGGAGTCGTAAAACCGTCTGCAGGAACATGACAGGATGCGCAGGACAAACTGCCATCGCCGGACAATCTATTGTCGAAAAATAACATCTTGCCTAATTTTATTTTTTCTTTGGTCTGCGGGTTGTTTTTAGGAATTGGAACGGGTTTTAAAATAAAACTTTTTAAATTAACGGCGTAAACATTTTTAGCTGCGATTATTAAACAAGAAAGCATAAAAAGCATTATAGCAACATATAATAATAAGAATCTTTTCGAAAAAACCATGACCACCCTCCTTTTTAAAAATAAATTAAATTATAAAATTACTTTAATTCTGCAATGACGGCTTATAATTAATTTTATAATTAATTTTATTTAATATTGAATAATTATCTTATAGTATATTATATTATCCTATATTTATTAAAAGACAAGTACTGCAATTGATACAATGATGTCTTATAATTAATTTTATTTAATATTGAATAATTATCTTACAGTATATTATATTATCTTATATTTATTAAAAGACAAGTACTGCAATTGATACAATGATGTCTTATAATTAATTTTATTTAATATTGAATAATTATCTTACAGTATATTATATTATCTTATATTTATTAAAAGACAAGTACTGCAATTGATACAATGATGTCTTATAATTAATTTTATAATTAGTATTAAATAATTTTAATATTGAATAATTATCTTATAAGATATTATATGAACTTACTTTTAATGGAAAGCAAGCGGAAGGAGTTGCGGTCAAATAGAAAATTAATAAAAATTTAAATGATTTATTGCACACAAAATTGTAAATTAGGCGTCTTCTACCCTGTTTCTTCCGTTTTCCTTTGCTTTATAGAGCGCCAGGTCTGCTCTGTATTCAAGACTTTCTTCGGTATCATTCCCGTTAAGACTTGATACTCCAAAACTGCAAGTAATTTTATTTCCTGTTGAAAAATTATGCTCTTCAATCTTTAATCTCAGTCTTTCCGCAAATTCTTTCGCTTTGTTTAGATTTGTTTCAGGGGAAATTATCATAAACTCTTCTCCGCCTATTCTGGCAAAATAATCGGCTGTTCTCAGGTTTTCTTTAACGGCAGATGCTATTTCCTTAATAATGATGTCTCCTGCCTGATGTCCTAAATTGTCGTTTATATCTTTAAATTTATCTATATCAAACATCACGAGAGACAATGGTCTGCCGTATCTCATTGCCGCACTGAAAACTTCGTAAAATTTAGCCTTATATGCTCTCCTATTGTAAATTCCCGTTAAATCGTCAAATTGCGATAGCAATTTATAATTTTCTTTTTCTTTTAGAATCTTTTGCTCTTCCAACATTTCATTTGTTACATCGGTTAATGCACCCATAGCAACCCATTCGTTATTGTAAAATATTGTGGCGGCTACGGCTTTAACCCACAAGTCAGTTTTATATTTGTTTTTAAGTTTAAAGATATATTGACTTATGAATTTTTCTCCTTTAAGCCTTTTTTTAATATTTGATTTCATTTCTTCTTTTTGTTTATTATTCAGATAGAATAAATCCCATATATTCATATTATAAAGTTCTTCTTTAGAATATCCCGTTAAATTTTCCATCGCAGGATTGACATAAACCATTTTTTCTTTATTAAGACTTATTGGCAAACCTATATTTTCGATTAATATTTTGAAAAACTCTTTCTCGCGTTCAAGTTCGTTTCTTAAATTTATCATTTCGGTTATATCTATAAAACTTGCAAGAGCTGTAAGTTTGTCTTTATATTTTACGGTTGTAGATGATATTAAAAGCCAAATTTCTTTATTTTGTTTTGTTAAAGCTTTAAATGTGTAATGGGATGGACCCGTATTTTCACCGCTTAACCTTTTTGCTATAGCTTTTTTTATTATTTGTTTGTCAAATTCATCGGGAAATATATCCCAAACATATTTTTGATAAAGTTCATCTCGTGTATAACCAAATACATTTTCAGCCGCCTGATTCGCATAAATGTATTTTTCGCGGTAAAGTATTACCCCGGTAACTAAATTTTCAGTTAATATTCTAAATAACTCTTCCGATTCTTTAAGCTTATCTTCTAACAGTTTTTTTTCCGTTATATCTAAAATTATTCCCTGCAAATATGTTTTATTATTATTTAATGCAACGGCAACCACATAAATTTCAACTGTTTTAATTTTCCCGTTTTTTAGTTTATGTTTACAAATAGCGGTGCTGCTTCCCTTTTCTGCAGCTGACTTCCTGAAATCTAACAATTCCTGAATAGTATGAGATACATTTATTGATTCTATTTTCATATTTAAAAACTCATTTTTTGAATACCCGTAAAACCTAATAGCTTCATTGTTAACATATATAAATTTACCGGTTTTGACATCTATTACAAAAGAAACGAGCGGCAGATTATAAAACAAAGATTCGAACCTTTCTTTGTTCATTAATAAAATTTTATTAAATCTATTAAAATAATAAAAAAATAAAATTAGCATGAATATAATTATAACAGTTGCTATTATAAATATATAAATAGCAATACTTATACTCTTTAAAAAATATATTCTTGTTGCTTTTACAATATTGAGCAAAGGCAAATGAGATAAATATAAAGCATCTCTTAGAAAAATCTTATAAGATATTTTAGACGACATATATGCAGGATATTTTATAATTCTTGTAAGTATAGGTTTGCTGATATTGCGCCATTTAAAATATGATTTGTTAAAATATACTATAATTTGAGGATTATTTTTTAAAAATGCGCTATTTTTTTTAATAAATATATTAAGATTTTTATACTGCCTGGCGGTTTTTTGAAACCTGAGGTTTAGTGTATTTAACGCTTTTTTAAACCCTTCTTTTTGAATCGGCGAAGGCTTTAATGTGCTGTAATATATAACTTTATTCAAGCTGTTTTTAATGTTTCGTATATCGTTATTTAATTTTATTGTTTTTAATAAAAGATTTGAATTAAATGAAGAAATATTTTTTATGGGAACCGGACCGGTCAAAAATAAAATGCTGGCTATTATTATAGCAACAAATATAGTAAATAGAGTGAGCGCGAAATATATATTTTGATTTTTTATCATTGATATAATTCTACTGCGTTTTCGGGGAGGGGAGGATAAAAATGCGCAAACAACGCCAAGTTAAATTTTCCTTAATTATTATTATATTTTTTCTAAATTTCTCTACCTGCCAATTATAATATAACAAAATTTCATTGTCAATTAATATATTTACAATGTAATGTAATATATTTACAATATTTATAACAAAAATAGTCTCAAATATAATCCAAGTAATGTAAAAAATAAAACAGGTATAGTTAAAACTATACCTACTTTAAAATAATAACCCCAACCTATTTTAATACCTTTTCTTTCTAAAACATTTAGCCACAATAATGTCGCTAAAGAGCCGATAGGCGTTATTTTGGGGCCCAAATCACATCCGATGACATTGGCATATACGGCAGGTCTAAGCATTGCGCTTTTTAAATTTGCAGAATGAATTGCAAGAGAATTTATCATAACCGTCGGCATATTATTCATTACAGAAGAAGTAAACGCCGCCAAATATCCTGCAAACATTGTAAGAATAAAACCGCCGTAATGTGAAAAATAATTAATAAATCTGCCCAGCATATAAGTAAGTCCAGCATTTTTTAGACCAAAAACTACAAGATACATGCCGATTGAAAACACTACTATGCTCCATGGAGCATTTTTAAACACGGTTTTTAAATTAACGGCTGGGCTTTTTAATCCTAAAAATACAAATATCAAAGCAAAAGCAATGGCAAAAAACGAAACAGGAAGATTAAGAAATTCGCTTGCAAAATATCCGCCTAAGAGTAAAAGCAAAATTAAAAAAGAATATTTAAAAAGTTTTTCATCTTTAATAGCTTCTTTCGGCATCTTTAAAGATTTTACATCATAGATTAACGGTATGTCTTTTCTAAAAAACAAATAAAGTGCTAATGTTGAAATCATAATAGAAAAGATATCCGGAGCAAACATATTTATAAAGTAGGTAAAAAACCCTATATTAAAATAATCGGTAGAAACAATATTTACAAGATTGGAAATTTTGAACGGAAGCGAAGCCGTGTCGGCAATAAATCCGCCTGCCATAATAAAGGGCAGCATATTTTTTCTCTGGAATTTCAGAGCCTTCATTTTTTCATAAACAATAGGTGTAATAATCAGAGCGGCTCCGTCATTTGCAAAAAAAGCCGCGACTAAAGCACCGAGAAGTATAACATATATAAACATTTTCCTGCCGCTTCCACCTGCAAATCTGGCAACATGCAAAGCTGCCCATTCAAAAAAACCTACTTCATCCAATATTAAGGAAATTATAATTATTGATACAAAGGTAAATGTCGCGTCCCATACAATATCAACAACTTTAAAAATATCGGCATATTGAATAACCCCGAAAGCAAAGGCTAAAACGGCACCTATCATAGCGCTGTAGCCTATTCCTATATTATAAGGTTTCTTGATAATCAAAAAAAGCGTCAGAAGAAAGATAGCGACGGAAAATATGATTTTATATTCCTGCGGCGTAAGAACAATCATTGTTTATTTTGTATATTGCAAATTATAAGTGTTATTATATATGTAAAAATATTTTTATATAACTAATTTACAGAAATAAATTTTATTTTTCAAATAAAAAAATCATCTATTCTATTCTACTCTATTCTATTATAACAATCTTCTATCCTGACTATATCGTCCTCTTTTAAATATTCTCCAACCTGCGCTTCGATAAGCACTAACGGAATAAGCCCCGGATTTTCCAATCTATGCAGCGAACCTATCGGAATATAGGTTGATTCATTAGATTTAAGCAATATTTTTTTATCATCAACCGTAACAAGTGCCGTGCCGCTGGTTACTATCCAGTGCTCAGACCTGTGGTAATGTTTCTGCAAAGATAATTTTGCTTTGGGTTTAACGAGTATTTTTTTTATTTTATATGCGTCAGAATCCAGCAGAACAGAGTATGAACCCCATGGTCTATGAACTGTTAAATGCTGAAAATGCAGTTCTGAATTCATTTTTTTCAATTTCTCAACTACTTTTTTTACATTCTGCGATGAGCCTCTTTTGGAAATAAGCAACGCATCATCGGTATCGACTATTATTAAATCTTCAATATCTACGGCAGCTATCGTTCTTCCTGAGGATAAAATCAGATTTTTTTTAGAATTTATATTAATAAAAGAATCTGCTGAATCCGGAAAATTTAGCAAAGCATTTTCTTCAGAATCTTTTTCCGATTCTTTATACAATGAATCAAAACTTCCCATATCCGACCATTTAATATCAGACGGTATTACCTTAGTAGCTAAGGTTTTTTCTAATAAAGCATAATCAATAGAAGTCTCCTCGATATTGAGCATATCTTCCAGCTTAATTCTGACGGAAGATGCGTCTTTTTTCGCATTATTATAAGCATTTTCGGCAGATTCGTATAGCGAAGGACGGTACATTTTAAGTTCGCTGAGCAAAACAGCAGGCTTAAATAAGAACATACCGCTATTCCAAAAATAGTTATGTTTTGCTAAATATGCAACAGCAGTATCTTTATCTGGTTTTTCTTTAAAAGATTTTACGCTATAAAAGCATATTTCTGTTTCACATAAATTTTTTTCATTGAAATCGGCAAAATCGGCTTCTATGTATCCGTAACCTGTTTCGGCATGAAGAGGTTTTATACCGAATAATATCAAACTATCATCTTTGGCTAAATCTTTTGCCGCTTTTACAATATTTTTATAATGAATATCGTTAATAATCACATGGTCTGAGGGCGTTATAAATATAAATCCGTTTGGGTTTTTACGGTTTTTTGCATCAAGACAGGCAAGAGCAATTGCCGCAGCGGTATTTCTAGGGGCCGGTTCAATTATAAATCTGAAATTTTTGATTTCTATTTCTTCCAGCTGGTCAAGAGCTAAAAAATACTGCTCATGATTCGTAACTATCATAAAATCATCGCATAACTCTTTATTCCTAAGGATTGTTTGTTGGAATAAAGACAGCTTATCTTTAAATTTATAAAACTGCTTCGGAAATAATTCTCTCGAAATAGGCCACAACCTGGTTCCGCTTCCGCCGCATAAAATAACATTGGTCATATTAATTGTTTTCCTCAATAATAATCAGTATTTTATATTTAATTTATATGCGCTATTTATTTTATTTTATCTCCCGATAGTGTTGTTTGTCAAGTAATTTCTTTAATCCTTCCATAGAAAAATTTAATCTCTAACTGCGACTTTTTAAAGTCATTTTTTTTATTTTATTTCCTTGGTTTTCTAATATTTCTTAAATTTATGTTTTTTTCATAATATTTTTTATT
>JAJZJW010000037.1 GCA_021809845.1 bacterium
CCGGCCAGTCAAAAGGAGGATTAAACGGCAGCTTTACGGTAATACCCGAGGCAATGTTGCGTTTTATATCAGATTTAGCTAACATATCAGCTTAATATATTAATTGTTTTAATAAATATTTTAAATGATTTTATAATTTTCATTATTAATTTGTGAATATAATTATACATATCCTTTTAACCCATTAAGCAGGTTAAATAGAATTTGCGGGTTTTATGGCATGCACAATCAATCTTTTAGTTGATAATCCGCGCCGTTCCATTCGCACTGCTTCATCATCTTTAGCGCCTGCGGCTTCCAATCCATCAATATAATTTTAAATCGGTATCTGCAAGTAATTAAGTTATCTATAAAATGTAAATACTTACAATATATATTTTAATTTTTAATTTATTTTTTTAACAGCTAAATATGTATAATTGTTCTAATGATAAAACATCAAAGTTTCGGCTCTATTACGCTAATTTCTTTTACTTCGTCCGTTGCTCCGGTGCATATTACAAGAGCTACGGTTTCAATATTAACCAAAGCGGCATGCGGATGGCCTTCGGGATTTAATACATAATCTCCGGGGAATAATCTTTGCTCTCCGTTCCTATAGCAGTGTCCGCCTTCAAGTATATAAACGTGTTCATCAGAACGGGCAACGGCGACGGTTCTAATCATTTTGCCTTCGGGCGGGATAAATTTAATCAGATAAGATACCCCCTTACCTTTTTCAAGCCTGTTAGTTAATTGTTTAACGAATACTATATCTTTGCCGTTATACATTACGCTTTCGCCGTAAATAGAGCTTGCCAGCGTCCAGCTTGCTTCAGGCGTTCTTATAGAAATAGCGTCGGTTTCCAATTGTGTTCTCCTATGAAATTTATTTTTTATAATTTATTTATATTTTTATATCCGTTTAAAAATTGAAAAACTTTTGCAGCGACACGTTAAAATATTTTTTTTATAAAACAGAATGATCGCCATATATTTATAACTCGACTAATCTCCCGACCTCTTTGCCACAACGCTTGCATTTGCCTTTTAAAACTACATCGCTGTAGTATTCGTTTGGAACAACTGTGTAATCAACAATAGTGGTTACTCCGCAAACAGAACAAAATACGTTATTTATGAGTTTTTCTTTTATTTCTTCCGGAAGATTTAACCATTTTTGTATTACTTGCTGTGCTTCCTTAGAATTTTCTGCCGATACTTTAGGGTTTGGAAAATTAATTATTTTCGCCATAAAAATTCCTCAATGATTGTAAAATGAGAAAGCTATACGTGATTTTTGTAATTTTTGTAATTTACCTATATTTTCTTTATCTCAAGCTCGTATTTGTCTTCCTTTCTTTCCGCCTGATAAAATTATACAACTTTATAATATCTGGTAGCCTTTTATATTTTGCATATTTATAAATCATAATAAAAACTGCCTCTTGAATATCAGCGATGTAATTTTATTAGCATATTTTTATTGCCTTAAAATTTTCAATAAACAACTTTTATAATTATATCGTACAGTTATTACCTTATTACCACTCTTCAAATATCGATACGAATTTTCTTATTATCTCCTTTATCTTATTTATTATGTTTCGCCTGTCTTTAAGTCTTATCTCAGTATTTAATGCGGAAACTATGTCGTCGCCTATGGGCATCCTATCAGAATAGAAATAATTATCAACAAGCTGTTTGAATTTTTCTTTATCTAAACCTTCTTCTTCAACGGCTCTATTTATAAATCCTTCTTTTTCTATATTTAAGAAATTACCGTACTCTTTTTCTATGTCTTTGCTTTTAATATACGGCAAATATTTTTCGATAAACTTTCTGACATACGGCTCTTTATCCTTGGATTTTATGTCTCTATTGAGTTTTGACAAAAATTTCTCTTTTTCGTCGTTATATTCCGGCGTGTTTTCTTTTTTCTTAAGATTAGTCAAAAGATTTATAATATAATCGTAATTAATGATATCTTCCCGTATAAGTTCAATCGAAAAATCTATATCGCCTATATCATTGCCGGTTTGCAATTCTTTTCTTTTTTCGTATATGTCAAGATATTTGCTTTGAAAATTAAAATATTCCTGCTCCTGCATATTTACATCGGCAAAACTGAATTCTATATATGTTTCTAGTGACGATTTTAACTTCATTATATCCCTGAATAATTTCACGAATTTAATTTTGTCGGCTTCGCTTTTTAGATTATCGACATCGTCTATGGCAGAAACGAATTTTTTCAATTCCTCTACTTTATCTTTAAATTTATCTCTTTGCTTCTCATACGGTTTTTTAAATACGATATTTTTTGCATTCTCGTTTCCGAATAGTCCTAATGCTTCATCAGTATTTGCTTTTAAATCTCTGAAACAGACTATATTGCCGTGAGGTTTTATCCCGCCGTATAGCCTGTTGGTCCGTGAATATGCCTGAATAAGTCCGTGATAGCGTAAATTTTTATCTACGTATAACGTATTTAAAGTTGGAGCGTCAAAACCCGTAAGGAACATATTTACGACTATCAAGATATCTATCTCTTTATTTTTTACTTTGTCTTGAACGTCTGCATAATACTTGTAAAATGATTCTGTCGAAAAATTGGTATTGAATATATTATTATAATCTTTTATGCAGTTTTCTAAAAAATCACGGGAATTTTTATCTTCTTCTCCGGAAGCGAAAGCGTCTATATCAAGCAAATCGGCTCTTTCTTCGTTTGCCTGAAAGCTGAATATCGCCGCTATTTTAAAGTCATTTTTTTTTGCCTTAAAGAGTTTATAATATTTTTTTAATATTTCTATTGAATCTGCCGCTAATATTGCGTTAAAAATATTCTTTGTTTTTTTTCTATGTATAGATAAAATGTGCTCAACGATTGTTTCTATTCTTTTGTCGCTTTTTAATATTTCTTTATTATTAATATCTATTTCTATATCTTCCTGAAATAAACTGTCTTCGTCCTTAATTTTATATTTTCCGATATATTCTACCGAAAATCCCAAGACGTTATTATCGCTTATGGCATCGGTTATTACGTATTTATGCAGACAGTCGCCGAATACATCGGCGGTAGTTACTCCGCCTAAACAATTTTCTTTAAATATCGGGGTTCCGGTAAAACCGAATAATTGAGTATTATTAAAAAATCTTTCTATATTTGCGTGGGTTTTGCCAAACTGGCTTCTATGGCACTCGTCAAATATAATTACTACTTTTTCATCTTTTAAAAATTCTAATTGTTTATTGTAATGCTCTTTATTAATAGCGATATCAAGTTTTTGTATTGTCGTAACTATAAGCTTTCTATTGTCGTCTTTTAATTGTTTCACTAATTCTTTCGTATTATCCGTGCTATCCACGCTGCCTTTAGAATAATTATTAAATTCTTTAACCGTTTGCATATCCAAATCCTTTCTGTCCACGACGAAAAGCACTTTTTTAACATCGGGCAAATCTTTTATAACCTGGGACGCCTTAAAAGAAGTCAGCGTCTTGCCGCTTCCGGTAGTATGCCAGATATATCCGTTATTTGCGGAATTTTCTACTTTTTCTATTATCTTTTTGACGGCATAATATTGATACGGCCTGAGTACCATAGGCATATTCTTATGCTCGCCCAAAACAATATATTTGGCGAGCATCTTAGAAATATGGCAGGGTTCTAAGAACTCGTCCGTAAATTCCGAAATATTTGTAATTTTATTGTTGTTTTCGTTCGTCCAGAAAAATGTTTTTTCGAAGCCCTGCCTTGGATTATTGGCAAAATATTTGGTATTTACGCCGTTGGATATGACAAAAATCTGGATATGTTCAAATAGCGTGCCAGGATATGAATGCTTGCGGTATCTTTCTATTTGATTAAAAGCCTCTTTCAGCTCTACACCTCTTTTTTTTAGTTCGATTTGCACTAACGGAAATCCGTTAATTAAAAGAGTAACGTCGTATCTGGTGCCGTATGCGCCTTTTATTCTAATCTGACGGGCAACCTGATAGTTGTTTTGACACCACTTATCTGTATTAAAAAATCTGATATAAATTTCCGACTCGTCGTCTCTTTTGAGCAGAAACCTGTCTCTTAAATTAGACGCCTTTACAAAGCCGTTGCCGCTATTTAAATGGTTTAATATTCTTTTAAATTCCTGAGCGCTAAAAACAGTATTATTAAACTTCTCTAATTGATTTTTAAGGTTAGCTAAAAATTCCGGTTCGGAATGAACCCCCGCAAATTCATAGCCTAATTTTTTCAGCTGATTTATTAACTCGCTTTCTAAAATATATTCGCTTTCCGACATGATTAGTTATTCCCTTTATATGAAATAAATGAACTATATGAGAAATATGGAAATTTATATAAACATTTTTTGTAATAAGCCTTTTTTATAGGTTTTAAGGTTTTCTATTTTATTTTTGTTTAATTCTATTTTTTTATCAATAGCGGTTAAGAATGAGGCTATTTTTTGCTGCTCCTCAACGGAAGGAAAGGGTATTTGCAAATTTAGTAAATCTTTATGAATAATGTCAAAATTCCTTCTTGAAGATATTTTTGTTATTTTGTTTCTATATTCATATATTTTTTTAGGAATATAATAATACCCAAAAATTGGATTTAAAATATATTCATCGATTTTATATATTGTATATATTGGGCTACAACAACCATTTACAATGTTTATGTTTAAATTAATTTCATTTATTCCTATGCCTATTATCAAATCATTGAGCTTAAATGTTTTATGATTTAATATATTATATCTAATATCATCAATTAATTTTATACCGTTTTTTCCGATAGTGTATTGTTTATAATTATGTTGTCTATTTTTTTCATTATAATTTTTAAAAATTTTATTTAAATTTACTTTTCCCCATTCACCATAAAACCCCGGAAATCTTATTTCACCGGTTAAAAGCTTTTGCATTAAGCCTTTTTTATAGCTTTCTAAATGCTCTATTTTTTTAGCAACTATCTCTATTTTCTTGTCGAAGGCGGTTATAAAAGAAGCGATTTTTTGCTGCTCCTTAATTAGAGGAATTTTTATTTTAATTTTTTTCATTTCATTTTTGCTTAATTCTTTAAAAGTTGAACCCTTAGAATACTTTATGAAAGTATCCTTATATCTCAATAAATCATAATAAACAAAATCATAATTATTATTTTCATTTACAATAATAGATTGAAATCCTTGATTTGTACAACATTCTTTCATAGCAATAGCTATATCTCCAATAGTAGCCCTAGAAGTAATTAATAGAGTTTTAGGCGGTAATAATTTAGCAGATGAGTTTCGTAATCCAAGTTTTGTAATTTTTCTTTCACTATCTTCAATATATTTATTCTTAATTTCAGTAGGAGTAAGCCAAATAATATTTCCATTCCAATATTCGTTCATGGATGTATCTGGAGTTCCTCCGCCTATAATTTCTCCAATATTACCTACCATCCTTTCTTCCCACTCCCCGCTAAACCCCGGAAATCTCAATTTCGGCACATTTTTAATTATATTCATTATCTAACCTCATTGATTTCAAACGGGGGATTAATCCCTAATTCTTTACAATATCCGTCTATTTTTTTATCTACCGCTATTTCTTCTATTTCTAATTTTTTAATTTCTTCCGCCAAAGATTCTAGATCGATAGCTTCTTCTTTTTCAAAAGTATCTAAATATCTCGGAATGTTTAAATTGTAATCGTTGCCTTCAATTTCTTTAAGGCTGACCAAACGTGAAAATTTTTCAATTTCTTTCTTTTCTTTATATGATTCGACTATCTTTTTAATATTTTCATCGGTTAATATATTCTGGTTCTTGCTTTTCTCAAATTCTTTACTTGCATCTATAAATAATACGCTGTCGTCTTCTTTCCTGCACTTGCTGAAAACCATTACGCAAACCGGAATGCTCGTTCCGTAAAACAGATTTGAAGGAAGACCGATAACGGCGTTAAGATAATTTAATTTTTCTATTAAGTATTTTCTTATCGTTTCTTCCGCCCCGCCTCTGAATAATACGCCGTGAGGCAATACTATAGCCATAGTGCCGTTATCTGCCAGATGATGAAGCATGTGCGTGACAAACGCGTAATCTGCTTTATTAACAGGAGCTAACGCGCCATATTTGCTAAACCTTTCATCGGAACTTAATAAAGGATTGTTTTTGCCTTTCCATATAGCGCTGAATGGCGGATTTGCGACAACTGCTTCTGCCCTTAAATCCGGAAAGTAATCATCGGTAAGAGTATCCCCCTGTTTAATATGAAATTGTGAATAATTAATGCCGTGCAGTATCATATTCATGCGCACAAGGTTATACGTCGTTCTGTTTAATTCCTGCCCGTAAAACTCTATTACGTTTACGTAATCTTTAACACGAATTAGTAGAGAACCTGAACCGCAGGTAGGGTCATAAACAGACCTTATTTTTTCTTTGCCTGCTGTAACTATCTGAGCTAATATTCTTGAGACCTGAGCCGGAGTATAAAACTCTCCGCCTTTTTTACCGGCTCCTGCGGCAAATTGTCCTATTAAATATTCATAAGCATCGCCTAAAACATCGCTTTTGGCATCGGATAACTTAAAATCTATTTTATTTAAGCGCACTAATATTTCTATAATTACTTCGTTTTTCTGTTTTTCGCTTTTGCCGAGCTTAGCGGAGCTTAAATCAACGTCTTCGAACAATCCGAAAAAATCTTCTTCGCTTTCATGTCCTATCGTATTTTGTTCTATCGCGTTAAGGATATTTTTTAAATCTTCAATGATAAAATTATCGTCTCCTAACTCTTTATTGCCTTTTTTTACCAGATATGAAAAAAGCTGGTCGGGTTTTAAGAAAAAACCAAGATTTTCTAAACTTTCCTGCTTAATTAACGGTACATATTCTTTGCTCTTGCCGTTAAGGTCTATATATTTTAAATTATCTTGTTTTAATAAATTATCGGCGTAAATTTCCTGTTTTTCCGAAAGATATTTTAAAAATATAAAACCTAATACGTAATTTTTGTACTCATCGGCGTTCATCTTGCCCCTGAGTAAATCGGCTATAGCCCATAACTGCTGTTCTAATAATCTTTTTTGTTCTTCGGACATAATACCTCTATTTAGTTTATATTATTTTTTATTATTTTTTAAAACCTCATCATCGCTTCTAACTTAATCCCGTTCAGCACATATACATAAACGGCATTGCCATAAGCTTGTTTATTTCCTATCACCCTGTATCCGTAATAATTTGCGCTTGCTTTGCCGTATTGTTTAGCTTCCGATATGACATTATTTATAACAGGTTTAATGCCATTTGGTAAGTTATTCCAGCCCGCCATATTGGTATTTTGAACTTGAGAAATAGAACCGTTACATATCTTGTAATTTTCAATCGCCCAATAATTCGGATTAATAAAGCCTTCCGTTTTTCTGATTATGCTTATTATTTTACACCCCGACATAGTCGTTGTTATCGGTATTGCATTATAGGTATAAGCTTCGTAAGTGTAAATATACGGACTACTATCTGAATTATAAACCCGCATGGCAAGTTTGTTAAAGTTAGAATCGGATTTATTGTAGGGGATGTTAAAAATGCCGAAAGAAAAGGCTTGAGATGAAAAGATAAATATAAAAATAAAAGCTAATAATATTTTTTTCATAATTAATATCTCAATAATTATTTATTTTAAATTCGAATTTTGATTTATTGTTTTAATGAAAGCTTTAACTAAATGTCTTTCTATATATCTTTCAAGATGATGTTTTATATGACGATAAGAATAGTTGCGAGAATTTTTTCCTGTAAATTTGTTTCCAAAAGTAGTATAAGTGTCAAATGGTAAATTTTTAGGACCTTTATAACTTGTATATAAAATAGATTTTAATTCTTCTTCCCCTGAATTGATAGGTTTCAAATTATTATTAGTTCTTGTCGCTAATGACCAATTTAAAACGATGTTATATTTTTTTAGTGTAAGGAGGATGTGTAACTTTTCCATTGTGATAAATTAACATACTACTATAATCTATACGCCGCTTAACGGATTTAAAATGAATTCAAATAATAACATAAGCATTGTTAGGATTATATGTTATTGTATAACCGTATGCTTTAAAATGATTTTCTATTCTATTTTTAAATCCGTTAAATATACTTCCTGAAGTATTTTTTACATAAACATAAACAATTTGATGTGATGGCGGTAAACCAAAACTGTAAGCAGTATTGATTGTAAAAGCAATAAAATAAAATAAAGCAATTACTAAAATAGACAAATGATAAAATCTTTTCATAATTAACTCCGTTTAACTTTTATTTTGTTATTTTTCGTTTATCTTAGCTGAAATGTTAAGTTTTAATTATACAGTTAATAGTTTTCTATTGCCTTATTTAATATACCGTTTAAACGCTCTGTAATGCGTTTTAAAGAGTATTGTCTGCAAAGCCTTATATATAATAAAGTATAAAGGCTTTAAAGGTGCTGATTATCGGGTTTTTTAGAATTTTTTATAAGATTTTGTTTTCTTATATTTACTATTTCCCCAATCCGTATCTCTAATGTATAAAATGCCGTTTTCTATTTTTATAAAATAATTAAATAGTTTAGTATATACTTTTCTTTGTTTTTGAGACTTTTTAATTAATGAGACTAAAGTACTTTTAACGGAGTTATCTATAGTTTTAACATCACCTAAATAATTATCTATTTTTTTTATTAGCGGATTGTTATTTAAAAAATCGTTAAGAATCAAACATTGGATATTTTGTATTATATATCTAAAATAATAATTTTTATATGTCGTAATTTTATTTATATTTTTATTTTTCATAAATTTATTTTTTAATTATTTTAACAGATTTATTTAATTTTTTCTTTGAAATATTAAAGTGAGGAATAAGCATTAAATCTTTTTTAAAAGATTTTGTTTTACAATGTAAATTATATAAAATAATTAATTTTTTTTATTCCAAACATCGTCAACCGCTTTTTTGAATGTTTCAGGCACTAAATAGCTATACACATAAACGGCATGCATTTATATGTCATCTGCGTTGTCCGGTGTCCGAAAAGTTCGTTCTAAAAAGTTTTTATTGCTTAAAATTAGAGTGTTCAATATTTTTTTATTATAAAAAATTAAAAAATCTTTAGCATTCCCCGTGATAAAAAAATCTATATTGTGATAAATAGCGGATGATAAAATTATCCTATCGTTTTCCGGGAGTGATTCTATATACTGATTGTAAATATCTATATCTTCAAGTATATTGACTTTATTTAAAAGTTCGTTTAAAAAATCTAATTTTTCAGGTTTTTTTATATTTATATTATGAGTTGTTTCAAACTTAACGAGATTTGATATATAAATTTCGATAATATTTAAGTCTTGAAGTTCAAAAAAAATGTAGGAACGGGATTTTTCTTTTCCCGAATAAGCAGCAGAAAACACAATATTGCTATCCAAAAAAACCTTTAACTTTTCCATTTATTTAAGATTTTAACTTTTTCATTTTCTTTTAATATATCTTCTTCTATAAGCTCTTTTATAAAATTATCGTCAAATGTTCTTGCCATTTGCTTTAATTTTTTTAAAGGTATCGCATAAGCGGGTTTTATAATAAGCTCTCCGTTTCTTTCTTCAAGTATAACCGGCTGTTTACTTTTTATATTATATTTTTTCCTTAAATTACTCGGAATTGTAATCTGTCCTCTTTCCCCTACTATTAACGTCTCCATTTGTTGCCTCCGCGACGATATTTTATATTTGTTATCGGCTTGCGCATTTAAAATTAATTTAATATTAATAAATTATTAAGCGCATATATAAATATTATACACCTATTTTCAGAAAATAGGCAAATATATTTTATCTTCTTATTATATTCAAGATAAAGGAATGCTTAAAATAGGTTAATTTAGCCCCGTTTCGATTAAAGATATATAAATTATCCTGATTGTTATAAAACATTAATATTATTAATATAATACTTTATAAGTTTTATATCTCGCCATAAATATCACATATCGGAAAAAGGCTATCTGAGAAAAAGCGCTAAAAATTCTTTGCTAATCTCTTTTATTTAAGTTTAGGCACATCTATCATACTGACACGTAATTTTAAACAATCTTGTTATATCTTTATTGCTTTACGGCTTTATGGCTTTACGCTACTTGCCTGAAAATAACCTCTGCCTGATGCGGCTTGTAAGCGCGGCAGAGGGGAGGGATGCAATCAACAAAAGGTTAATGCCTGATTGCCTGATTAATCAGCCTGCCTGATTTTGTTTGATATGTTTAGATAAAAATGTTTTGTTAATTATTTGTTTTAATTAATAAAATCTACATATCTTATGGCATTTATTGA
>JAJZJW010000038.1 GCA_021809845.1 bacterium
AGAAAATAAATAGAAAAATAAAATAATTTTTATTAATAATGTGACATTATTATATAATCTCAATATCATTTGCTATCATACAAAACCGACATATTCAAGCGGGAGTAAAGGAATAAATAAATCGGATAGCTTTATGTTTAAACATATCTGGCAAGAAATATATAATATTTATAATACGTTAAAAATTAATTGCATATGGATAAAAGGACACGCAAATAATTTATATAATGAAAGATGCGATAAAATAGCCAGAGATTTAATTAAAGGAATATAAAAATGTTTTAATTATTTTACAATTCCACAACCTCTGTTAATATATTTCTTCAACCTCAATAACAAAAAAATAAATCATAAAAAACATTAATAACTTAATCGGATTGCCTATTTTTTAACCTGCGCCGAAAAATATATTAAACTGTTTGGTTCATCGGCGGGCAAGCCGAACGGAGCGAAGCGGGAACGAGGGATTTGCAGAGCAAATCGCCTGCCGAGAGAGAATGTTAATAAGCGAAATAAAAATTCATCTTAGCTATGTTTTTTGGTTTTACTTTAATATCGGTAAAAATAAAAACCCCTACCCGCATATTAAAGCAGGAGTAAAGGGTTAAATAAATCGGATACTTTTATTTTAACCCCAGAATTAATCAGGCAAAAAATAGCTAACCGTTTAAGGACGCGAAAGGCTAAATACAGAAAGGAACGGTTAATGAAGTTTCTATTGTAAAGCCTGATTCAGCAAACAAACTTTTTTCTTTGCCTGTTTTTACCGGCATATCTTGATTTTATATCTAACAAAAGAGCGCCGGCGAAATATATAAATAAATCTCCTGCTTCTGTTAGCGGGGCAGGAGATTGTTATCTATGTTTAGCCTGTGTTATTGTGATTTAATTTAAATTATGTGATATAATAAATATATTAAGCTTAAATTATTTCTTAATAAAATATCTAAAGATGGAGGTGAAAAAAAAATGAATAAATTACTTAACTTTCTTATAATCGGCGGTATTTTAGTGGCTGGTTATTACGGGCTAAAAAACAAGGACCCTAAATTATTGGGATTAGCAGCCGGAAAGCTTTTGGCATTAGGAATTATTAACGGCAAAAATTAAAAAAAGGTTATCAATCGGCTTTTAATCAAAATTAGCAATTTGAGGCGTTTTGTAGCAACATAATTGTTAATTTTCCTAAAATAAATGAACTCATATTTTCAATTCTTTTTCAATAATCTTTCTAAATTTTCCCCATTCCTCTTTTAATCCCGCATGAGCTTGTTTTATCTTTTCAAGGTAGGACTTCATATTATCCGCCGGTAATATTTTTAATAAATTAACATAAGTGTTGAAAGAATTGCCCATTTCATTTATATGAAGATAAACAGACACAATTAATCTGCCTAATTCCTTATTTTCAATCTTTCCAAGTAAATTAGCATTCGACTTATATATAATAAAATATATTTCTGGTGCAGGAATAATAAACTCACGCATTTGAACAATTACCCCATTTTCCAAAAATCTTCCTATAGAATCTTCATTTTCGGCGTAAACCCTCCACAAGATATTCAATTCTATGTATATAGCCTGTAAAAATGCCTTAATTTCCATTTTACTGCGGTTATTTTCCGCTTTACGATTATAATAATTCGCAAGAAAGACGCCCAAAATGGCGCCGATTAATGTGAAAATCCCGACTATAATACTACCAGTATTATTTGCAAATAAACATAATATATAATTCATAATTTTTTATTCCATAAAAATACATCAGACTCTTATATTTTAAATATGTTTTTGTTAATATAAACGGTCGCTGTCCCTATTTTAATCTTCTATTTTTGCCTATTTTTGCCCGTAAACTCCTTTTCAGCAAAATCAAGGAAAGAAAGCGTATTCCTATATTTTAGCTCTGAAAGTATGCCTATTACTCTATTGAAAGAAAAAGAATCAAGCAATTTTTGTCTTGTTTCCTGAAATATTTTTCTGTTTCTCGTTTTTAGCGCCACACATTCTTTTTGTGGCCATAAAACTGCATAACTGGCCAATTTCTGACCGTTTTTAATTGGAACATCATATTTAATAAAAGAATTATATTTTTTATTGAATTTGCCTAAATATTTCATTGCCTCCAAGCTATAAGTTGCGCTTGGCATAGTGGACACTCCAAACCATTCTGATTGTTCATACCATTCGGCGGCTGTAAATCGTATAATAGAATTGACCCCCTATTTTAAAACAAATTAATTTATAATAGCCGCATAAAGGCGGCCTCCTCCACGGCGGGGCCAATAATAATTGAATCTGATGCATAAAACTCACCAAAACTTATAACGCCACGGAGGTATATGCCCTCCTTCACAATAGCGTTATATAATGGAGATATTAAATCTCCTCCTACCGAATTAAGCG
Organism: bacterium; assembly: GCA_021809845.1. Lineage (GTDB taxonomy): Bacteria > SZUA-79 > SZUA-79 > Acidulodesulfobacterales > Acidulodesulfobacteraceae > Acididesulfobacter. The sequence goes on from JAJZJW010000038.1 coordinate 2,407, forward strand.
GGTGATGCGTATCCCAAATACTTTGCTCAGGATATTCATTTATGCCATAAGATAAATGCAGGATTATTGTGTCCGAAAACGCTCTTACTTCATATTCCGGATATTCGTCGCAATTATATCCGCCGTCTCTTAGAATATCTACAGTTATATTACAAATTTCTGCTTTCTGGTAGAAAGACTTTACAATCCTTTCCCAAGATTTAATAAATTTCCTCGGATCGTTCCTTGTCCAAACAGTTTTAGTCCCTATCGCATCAATAAAAACAACCGCTCCTTTTCTCGGCTTTAAATCTGTATTTATTTTTTTGTTTTTCATATTTAACATTCTATTTTAGGTTTATTAGAATAAATCGGATTTTTTACTATAAAAAAATACCCCCGGTAATTAATTAATATTAATACGAAAGTGTGCTTAAGTAAATAAATAAATGGATACCTTTTGATTCTAACGCTATCAATATCTTCAGCTTGTTCCCACTATAATGTTATATTATTCATAATGTCTGCCCTCTATATAAAGTTAGTGTAAAAATAAAAACCCCTGCCCCCGCAGATTCAAGCGGGAGTAAGGGAATAAATAAATCTGACACCTTTATTACTTTTAAAATATTACCAAACGCAACAAGGAGTAGATAATAAAATAAATCAGATAGCTTAAAATTTAATGGTAAAAAAATATTATGATTCATATAACGCTACCTATTAATAAATTTGTAAAATTAATTTTTCAGCCTCGTATTTATCTCCTGTATATAATTATCAAAATTTCCATTGAAATTTGAAAAATCTTCTTTTATTGGAAAGTTCACAAAGAAAGCGTGCCGATATTTTAAATCATTTTTATATGCCTCTAATTTTTCTTTATCATTGTTATTATTATTTGTTGTTGTCTTTTTTGCTTCTATAACAATAAAATTGTCCTTAGTTCCCCTGTGATGAATAATAATATCCGGATAGACAGTTACGCCATTGGTATCATCGGAGCAAATTTCTTTCTTTAATAAATTTAAACGTTTTGTTTCTAACCCATTTCTATTATACTCGCAATCCACATTGTAATTAGGAAATTCATCTTCCAAATAAATCGCGAATCTATGGGTAATACTTCTTTCGTTTGCATCAACCTCTAATAGATGTGAATCGTTTTTTAATAATTTCCGGTAAGCGATCATAATTTTAATTTTTACCATGACTTCTTTATTGTTCATCTTTGTATAATCATCGGGTTTATTCATAATGGTTGCAGCCTCTATTTTTTTATTTTAAAATAGCCGCAAAATAAAAACCCCCGATATTTCACATATCGGGGGTAAGATTAACTAATTCTAACAACATGTTGCTATTAGAATGCTGCTCCTGAAATTAATGTAGCAGTTCTTGTAAAATCGTCAACAGCGTAAAGTTGATAATTACCGCCTGTAAAGTTAGATCCCGCAAAAGCTTCAAAACCGCCTCCGCAAGAGCCATTTACATTTGACGTACCGACAGTAGCACCGCCAGCAACTGATGTTGCCTTATACGTAAGCGGGAATCCTGCGCCTTGCTGAGCAGTAGGACCAGATATACTAGCCGTGCTGTTGATTGCAACGCCGTAATAGAAATATAGTCTGCCGACAGGTAAAAATCCTATATCGCCAAAACCGCCCTTTGCTGGTGTCGTTGGTCCAGCAGTAGGTGTAGCAGCCCCTTTAACGTAAGTATTATAACCGCCTTCAGCCGTTAGCACACCCTTAGTACCACATGAATATGGACCGAGATCTATATTATATGTGCCTGCGCCCGCCGTATTCGTAGCGCTGTAGAAAGAATGTATCGGCGAAACTGCGCCCGTTGTAGGCGCTGTTACAGGAGCAGAACTTGCTCCTGCGCTAATATAAGCCGAATTTGTTGAAGTGAACGCCGTTTCGTCCGTAAATATTGAGCCTAAATTAGAATGCGCTTCGGCATCTTTTGCATGGTTAACGTAAGTCAAATAAGCAGGGATTGCTATTGCCGACAATATGCCGATAATGGCTATGACGATCAAAAGCTCTATAAGGGTAAATCCCTTTTTGCCTTTTAATCTGTTAATGTTCATTTTAATACCTCCTTTAAATTTACTTTAGATTTATTTAAATATAAATTATTTAAATATTAATTTATTTTCAATTATTTATAAAGCATTTTTTGTGCCAATTACTATATTATTAAAAATTAACGTTAATAACTCAATAAACACGGTATATTAAAAATTTAATTAGCTGATAAATGAAATAAACTATTTTTTTAAAAAGTGACAAAAATTGTCATCTAAAATAATAAATTCATAGAATATTAGGTAAATATGTAATTATTTTAATAAGTTATAATAAAGTGACAAAAATTGTTACTGATTGACAAAAATCGTCATTTTCCGCGTATGGTATCAAACACGGCTATCGTAAGAGAAATTAATAATAAAAAAAAGCCCGCTATTACCGTGAAGTCGGCTATATTAAAGGCTATCCAGAAATGATTAATATCTATGTTAATGAAGTCTATAACATATCCTTGAATTAATAAATCAATAGAATTTGATATACCGCCGGATATAAGCAGAGACAAAGATAAAATAAACAGGTTAGAATTTAATTTTATATAAAATAAGACAAATACAAATAAGAACGTAACAATTATCGCCGCCGCTAATTTACCTATAATTATATGATAATCGTTTATTACATTAAATGTGTCGTGGGTATGTTTAATAAACTGTATAAATAAAAACGGTTTGATAATATTAATTGTTTGATTGTAGAAATATTTAGATATTATAAATTTTGATAATTGATCTACAAATATAACGGATATTAAAGTAGCAATAAATATTTTTAATTTTTTCTTTAGCATTTATTGTAAAGTATTATAAAATTTAAAAATTTCAAATAAATAATAAAAAAGCCCTGCAAACACAATGTAAGCAGGGCAACAACAAAATGAACATACATATTTATTATATCTTAATTTTTTTGAAAAACAACTATTTTTTTAAATTGTCTTTAGTTGTTAAAACAATCTATTTTAACAACTAAACAATTAAAATATCTTGAAAAAGATATTAATTCTTATAAAAATATTCACATTTATAGGTTAAAAGTTGTTAAAATGATATTATAACAAAAAAGTAATTATCTAAATAAATAATCTTTGAATTACGGAGTTTTACGAGATTTATTAATTTCCGACTGTTTAATTAAAAATAGTTAATGGTGTTTATATCTACCTACCAGTTTCCGAGCCTTAAAACGCAAATCACGAAGCATTTTTTATCGTCCGGTTAACATAATCGTCGATATGCCCGGCTTTTCGCTTAATAATATCAGGACTGAATAATTTAATAGCATTTGCAATATCGGCGGCTTTAAAACCTTTTAGAATTGCATACTTTGCCGCCTTAAAATCAAGCTTTGATAAATCGTCCTTACTCCCTGTTTCATAGACCTTTTGGATATATGCGGCGCACCCCGTTTCAAGCGTTTTTCTTTCTCCCGTCTCTAAGGGGGTTGTGGCTATATGCTTTACCGGTAGTTCGATTAAACCGTTATCGATGCCGGTTAAAATTCTTTCAACGTAGTCCTTACCTTTCGTGCAGGATATACCTGTTCCTTGATAAAGTTTAACGAATGGAAATAATCCGTTCTTGCAATATTTCTGCTTTCTATTGGTAAATCCGGCGAGCCGGAAAAAATGTCCGATATCCGCCGAATTTGGGTCGGCAGAGTAAACTTCGGATAGTTGCTTAGATATAAAAGTCAGAATATCTCTATCAAGCGGGCTATCCGATAACTTTACGATAGCCTGATAATTTGCAGGACTTGTTTCCAAAAAATAAAAAGGCTCAAAGCCGTCCGTGAATAGTTTATTAACTTCAGGCTTTTTAATATCGTCGAGCAATACCCACGCCCCCCAACTACAAAGGCGGGGAGAAAGAAAAACATTATAGCCGTTTGTGTTCAAATATTTACAATATTTTAAGTTCTTTTCATATTCCGGCAAAGTAATATCCTTAAAAGTTTTGATATTGCCGGATTCAAAATTTATCATTTTAATAAAAAACTTAATTTCCGGTGGATATAATTTTAGTTGTTCGATAGATTTTTCCATTTTTTCTCCCCGGGGGGTGCACCCCCCCCTTCAACATTCAACAATTACCCGCAACATCAATAACACCTTAGGATAGTTTGTTGAAAAAACCTTTCAACAAACGTGCAACAAATTTTATTTAACGAGCTTTAAATCAGGCTGTAAATCCTTATAGTCCCTATCTTTCAAGTTTTGCTTTGCTATTTCTAACATCTTTTTGCTAATCCGAAGCCCCATTAAGATTTTTCTGTCTTCTACTCCGGGGTGATTTTCCATATAAATTCTTACGCGTTGCGTTAGACGTTCCCATTGGTCGAAAGATAAATATTTATCCATAACTTCATATAAATTTTCGAGCGATAGTTCAATAACCCTAAGCGCCCATGACATATCGGATTTTGAGATTATCCCGTCGGCTTGTAAGAAAGTATTGTAAATTGCCGCTATTTTAAGGGTTGCCCAAAGGTAACGCTTGTAGTGGCTTTCAAGGTCTGGATTAAAGTTGTCGAAATAATACTTTTGCCAGACTTCTAAGGCTTCATCGGACAGAGAAAAACTTTTGATATTTTCGACCCGATTCACATACTCGTCAAAGGATTGTTTAATTTCAAAAATTAATTCTTCCTTCCAGCGATACGGCCAATTTTTCATGTTTCTTTCTTTTCTGTTTCCTATGATAATTAAAAAACGTTGAAGATAACCGTCGAAAAGGTCTTCAGGCTTTATTGAATCCTGAAAAGTTTCAAGTGCAGTTGCGGCGGCGATAGCAATAAAAATATCTGTGATTTTAATTTTGCCGTCTTCTTTCGTTGTATGGTTTAATTTACCGCCGTACATAGTCAGATAAGCTTCTTTTAGTCCTTGTCCTGATTCTGTTCTAAATAATTTAATATTTTGAGCCATTTCATCTATCTTTACAATACTCCGCTTCATGCTCGGGTCTGCAAGAAAGTCCGCCACAACTGACGCTTTTGAGCGATAGTTAGGCTCGTCTATTTTAATGTTATCTTTAAAATTGTCTTCAAAAAAATCCAGAACAATTGACTTCCCCCCGCCGGACGGCGCCAAGGTTAAGTTCCAGAGAGCAGGGTAGATAGTTTGTGTCTCAAATATTATTTTTTTATCTTTTTGGGTTAAGTATCCCGATAAGGTAGTTAAAGTAGACCAAAAAACCATATTTAATGGGATATCCGTAATATTCCAGAATAAATTAACAATTTTTTCGATAAAACTACCGGCAGGACATAAATATAAAGAATCGTATAATCCCGTCCGTTGTTTTTCTTTAACCGCCCCGGCGACATTCTTTAATTTAAAATAAAAATCGACCTGCTTCTTTGTTTCGGGGTTCAAGTCAAACAACGATAATTGTTTGTCATCTCTGTTTTTATTTCTCCCCGCCTTTGCCCTAGGGGGTTGTGGTAATACTGTATTTTTCATATTATTTTCTCCTTGTTAAATTTTAATGTGAATTACAGGTTATATATTTTTTAACTTTTTCAACATCTATTCTCGCTTTATTATTTTTAAAAACATTTTTCGTAGCTATATTTACCGACTGGAATTTATGATTATTCATAAATTCTTCTATATCTTGCAGCTTAAACCGGTAACGTGCTTTCTTCCCGTTCCCGCAAGCGGACGGCAGACGGTATGCGGTGATTTGCCCGCTTACAGCGAGATTAGCAAGCGTCCGAGTGCTTACGCTCAAAATTTCCGCTGCCTGTTTTAGTGTTAGATATTTAAGTTCTGCCATAATTATTTTAAAAATTAATTTTTTTATAAATCTTAATGAAATAAGTTCTTGAAACATGCAGTTCATATTTTTCTTCCGCATATTTTCTTAAATCCTCATAGCTCAAATGCCTTTCCTGTTTTATTGCATATAACTTAGCCATTATTTTCATAAGCCTGTCTTTCTTCGGCGATTTTTTGGATTTCCGCCGTAATTTTTCGATATGATTATCAAATATTCCGAGTTCTTTATAGTCGCTGACGGTTAAAATCTGCCCGGTAGTTTTTTTGGATTGCGATTGCAGGGATAGTATATTTTCTACTTTAGATAAAGCCGTATTGATAGCATTATCAAAGACATCGTCATTAATATTACATAGTCTGCCTGTTAAGCTTAAAACTTCAAGCAGGGCAGGGATTTTATCTTTCTTCTTTTTTAATATTTTGGTTAATTTTTCGGTATTTATCATTTAGAATATACCCCCGTGATGATTTCGTTTCTGTTATGTCCAAGTTCGACCGACGTCATATGCACGGCTTCAACATGTGAATAGCCGATCTTTTCAAATGTATTTATGCAATCAATTGCATAATTGTGACGGAGAGCATGAATACTGCCGGTATCGCCTAAAACCGCCCTGATTTGATAATTTATTTTATTGCCCGTAACGGCGTCGCCGAGTTTTGATAAATTATTCTCTTTTAAAAAATTCTTTATGTCGGTAATTAAAGACTTGTCCGATATTTCCGATACGATTCTGTCTTTGCCGCCCTTTCCGCCGTAAACATTGATATTGTCTTTCGTAATGCTATCCGGTTTTGAACCTAATTTGAGAATTTCGGATTTACGAAGTCCGGCGTTTAGGGCGCAACGGACGGCTAAATTAACGGCAGGACTTTTAATATTTAAAAGTTTTTCGATAGTTTTTTCGGAATAAGCCCGGACGTCCGCATGCTTTAAAGATTTATGCGTATCTCTGCTAAACTGCTCGTTTAGTTTAAATTCATAAGTCCGGTTTAAGTTGTGATTTTGGGAATATTTATTTAAGGCGGTTTCAAACTTATTTAATGCGGCCTTGTCGAGTTCGAATGTTTTATGCGCTATTCCGTCGTTTATCCGGCTATTAAGATATGCCCTGACGTCGCTTGCGGTGGTTTTGGTTAAATCTTTCAAATGTAAGTTCGTTTTCGCCCAGGTCCCGAATGATTCTACGGCATTCCGATAATTAGTCGAAGTTCCGTTGCTATAAATTCCCGTTTTTTCCGCTATCCCGTGACTGCCGGAAGCGCCTGCTTGCCGGGCATTATTTTTAGCCTTGTATTTAGAATTTCCGATTTCTTTTATTTCTTTAAAAATCTCTGTAACTTGCCAAGATACTGTTCCTTTCATATTAAATATCCTTATTTAATATTAAAATAACAAATATATTTATATTTAGACAAAACTATTGACAGGCAATTTTAACTCTTGCGATTGAGTGTTTTAAAACAAAAGTTAAGACGGAAACTTTTTTTAAAAGGTGTTTGTCCTTTTTTTTGCCTATTTTTTCATTTCCTAAAAAAATCTCAATCTTTTATATTTTTTAGGAATAGAAAAGTGCCGGCGATGGACACAAGATTTTTTGCAATTCTCGTCAATAAGCGCTTTGCGCTGGAATGGCTGGCTAATAATCTCAAAAAGCCTGACGTAAATGGGATTGTTTACTACAGGTTAGACGGACAATATCAGAGTATTGCCGTTTTTATTATATATGTTTTAAATCTCTATTTTCCCGAATGATACACGGGCGTTAGGGCGCAAATCTTTCTTTCTCCCTGTATTTAGGGGGGTTGTGGTAATATTAAGAATATTTTTATTTGCGCAAAAGGGCGGCGTGCGAAAGAGAATCAGAGACGAGCCGCAAGATAAGAATCCTAAAAAGATAAAAGTATTCGTATATCAAAGAAATTGATATAAAAATAAATTAAATTTAATAGGATTTTTAGGTTTTTATTATTTAAAGAATTATAAATTATTGTCTATTGTTACCAATAATAAATAAGATAAATAATAAAACATAGGATTTAAATGAAGTTAATAAATAATTTATAG
>JAJZJW010000039.1 GCA_021809845.1 bacterium
GTTCCATACGTATTTTATATAAATAAATGAATTTTTTGTCAATACAAACATTAATTAAAACGTCATTTTAAATCAAAAATATATAAATTCTGTATTGACAAAAATTAACGAAATATGATTATAATATAACGTCATGCCGATATTAAAAGAGAAAAAAGAAAGAATGGTGAGGGCTTACATCGATAAGTCCTTATATAAAAAAATAGAAGAAGTCATAAAGGAAGCCGAAAAAAACGGCATAACTTTAATGGCAAGGGATATTATACTTAAAGGATTAGAATTAAAAGAAGAAGAAATAGCAAAAGTTAAAATATCGGTCGCCTTAAAAAAAGAAAATTACGAAAAATTTTTAAAGTTAAAGGAAAAACGCAAAGAGACGCTAATTGAAGATCTCGTGCGGGCTGGAATAAACGAGACTATCGATGAATATAAAAAAACAATAAAAAACTTTGTATAGCATGCCTCCAAAAAAAGAAGACAAAAAAGAAAATAAAGATAAAAACACCGTTTATGCTTCTATAAAGCTGACGAAAGACGAATACGGCAAATTAGAAGAGATGCGGAAAGAAGCTGAAAAAAAAGGCATACGGCTTACGTTTAAAGATATTATAAACAAAGCCTTTCAGAAAGGAATTGAATTAGCGGAGAAAGAAATTGAAGAAATTAAAAAAGAACGAAAAAAGTCCGGCAAAAAAAACTAAAAACGTATCGGTGAGGATTCCGGTAGATTTATACGCCGAATATAAAGAGGCCAAAGAAAAAGCCGAAGAGTTTAATTTAAAAGTTTCTTTGAGCTCCATAATAAAAAACAGCGTTATTAATTATATAGAAAAGATTAAAAATTATAAAATAAATAAAAAATAATTTTTATATGGATTCAACCGTTGAACAAACAAATGAAAAACCAAAATTTAAAAATGAAATTAATTATTTAAAATACTTCCGCCATATAGTTAGATATAGCCTTTACGCAGAAAACTACAATTTTTTTCCTGAAAACTTTTATTCATTCGACGCTTCTAAAAAAGATAAAAGCAGCTTTTTATTTTTAGACGACAAACCCGTCAAATATATTAAAGACGAAGACGGTTCTTTCAAAGAGTTTTTTATAAAAAACAGAAACAAAGATATTCCTTACAACAAAGAAAAGAGGACTCTTACCGTTAAAAAAAGATTTAACGATTCACTTTCTAAGGCTTCAGATGTTTTTTATAATTTAAAGGGCTATGAAAAGCAAGACTTAAAATATGAGTTGCAAGAAATAAGCGGTATTAAGGAAATTCTTAAAGAAAATATAGATAATACAAACATTTCCGAAGAGACCGAAAAAAAATACAGAGTTTTAGATTTTCATAAAGATATATCGGAATATTTGATTATCGACGATTTATTGTTTTTCCCTTACGTTTATAGGATTAAAGACAGCAATAAATATGTCGCTCCGTTTGGTATTTTATGCAGCTTGGAATACACAAAATATCATCAAGAAAGACAAGTCATAATTAGATTTGAAGATTTGCCCGACGCAAACCCTTATCATCTTGTGCCGGAAAAAGCGGAATACAGAAACGTATCTAACTATATCGTCATAGATAACGAAAAAGACTGGTTTAAATATATCGGAGAAAACGACCCCGACAAAGTCCTTAAACACGGAAGACCGCACGATTTAAAAGCATGGAATGAAATCATAAGCTACCTCTTAAAACGGATTGAAAATCCTATATTTAAAGAATCCGAACTCATAGAAGATAAAAGCGTAATGGTTTTTTATAAAGCTACCGAAAAAAACGATACTCTTCTTCAAGCTTATAAGCACTGCATTAACGCACTTGAATATCATTCCGAATGGATTTCTCCGCCAAAGATTTTTAACGATTACATTAAAAAGTATTCCCCGAATGAAGAATTGACTAAATCTACTTCTTTTAACGAATTAAAAGAAAAACTTTTCAATGAAGATAATATATCTTTTACGGGACAAATGAAATTCAATGCGACGCCAAACGATGAGTTGTTCGGGTTAAATATAGAGCAGCGCATTTTTATGCATTGCATGCAAAACGGATATGCTCCGATAGAAGCCTTAAACGGACCGCCGGGGACGGGCAAAACTACCGTTTTGCAAAATTTCGTAGCGACTATGGTTGTAAATTCGATATTGAACGGCGATCCTGCAAAAGGTTATTCTGTGCCTATTATGTTTGGAATGTCTTTTACTAATCAGGCAAAAGACAATATCATAGAAGGCTTTAAATTAAGTAAAATCGACGAACACGGACATCTTAAAAAACATTTGGGGATATTATCAGAAAGATGGATCCCTGGCGATATAGATTACGGTTCTGCATTGGCAAGACCGTTTAAAGATGAATTCGACAAAAACGAAAAAAATAATAAAACATCTAATCTATCGGAAATAATACGAAAAACAAGCAATAAACAATGGCAGGAAGACGCAATTAATCATTTTATCAATAAATGGCAGAGTTTTTTAAAAACAGAACCAAATCCTGTTATGACAATGCTTAATGAATTAAAAGGATTTAACGCAAAAACGCTCAATTTAAAAGATATAAACCCAGAAGACAAAGACTTATCAAACATTAAAAACAAGCTGATAGAAACTGCCAAATTTATCTTCAATGAATATATAAAAAATGCCGAAAAAGCTAAACAGGAGCTTGTATCGGTTATTAAAAATATACGATTAGCCAGTCTGCAGATAGACGAACTTAACGATAAAATAATAAAGCTGAAGTCTGTTTTGGAAGATGCTAAAAATGAAATGGGCGATATAAAAAAAATTAACGAAAAAATTAATTTATTTATTAGCGAATTTAATAAAGATATCGACGAAAATTATTCTTTATGGAAAAAGTTTATCCCGTTTTTGCAAAATGAAATAGATTTAAAACAACGCTTCATAAAACTAAAAAATAAACACGATATAGAATTTATAACGGCTATAGAACCAAGCACTTTTAAGTTAAAACCGTTAAAGAACTTTCTTTATAATCTAATTGATCCAAAAAATCCGTCCCATCCTTTAAATAAAAAATTTACGGAGTTAAACGCCGAAATTAAAAGTACTACCGAACAAATAAATAAGGCGCTAAGTTTAATCGAAGAACAAAAGAAAAACATTGAAAGGTATAAACTGATAAAAGGTAATATTTCTTTATTGTTTTCGAATAGCCTTTATTTTGCGCCGGCGCTCGAAATACTAAAAAAAGAAGAATATTCCGAAGAATCGGAATTAGACATTTATAATAAAATAAGTTACGTTATAGATAATTTCGGAAAAACCTTATTATTTCATCTTTCGGCAAGAGCCTATGAATGTATGTTTCTAATAGAATGCAAAGAAGCGTTTAATGAAATTTATTTTAGTGAAGGGCAAAAAGCCTTTAAGCAAAGCATTAAGGGGGTTAAGAAAAAATATGATTTATTCTCTAAAATAACCCCATGCTTTGTATCTACCGGACACGCAATTTTCAATACTCTAAAGTATTATTTTAACAGCACTAACATGCCGCTTTTTAGCTATATCGATTATTTGATAACCGACGAATCGGGACAAATATCCCCCGAACTCGGAGCGATAGGTTTTTTATTGGCTAAAAGAGCCATAGTCGTCGGTGATTTATACCAATTGCAACCGGTATATACAATGTCCGGTGCAGTCAGAGATAAAGCCATATATGAAATTTATTGCGGAAAAAACGAAAGCGATTACGATTTTGAAATACAGCCGTTTAATTGCCACTCCGGCAGCGTTATGAAAATCGCAAATAATAATTCTAATTTTTGGGAATTTCCGGAATTAGAACGAGGGCTTTATTTATTGGAACACAGACGTTGTCCGGTCGAAATAATAGAATTGTCAAATGAATTAATATATAAAAATAAATTAAGGTATCCTCCTAAAACTAATTTTAACGATTTAAATAATCTAATTTTAGACAATCAAAAACCGTGGACTTTTATAGCTATAGAAGGATACGCTAAATCGGAATCTCATAGCAAGATAAATTTGGAAGAGGCTGAAGCTATTGGAGATTGGATTAAAAATAATTATAGTAAAATAAGGGAAAGAGGAAAGTTTGAAGACTTAGTAACAATTTTAACGCCTTTTTCAAGTCAAGAACTTGCAATCAAAAAAGAATTAAGCAAATTAAATTTGGAAGGTTTTAACGTAAATAATATTAAAATCGGCACCGTTCATAAAATGCAGGGAGCGGAAAGAGAAATAATATTAATATCGACGGTTTATGACCAAAAAAGTGCGGGCAAGGAATTAAATATGATAGACGGCAATAAAAATCTTCTAAACGTTATGATTTCAAGGGCAAAACAAAGCATAATAGTTTTCGGTTGCAGAGATATTTTTGTAAAATCCCTGCCGGATACGCCGACTAATATTTTGAGGAAATATTTAGGAATTAACTAATTTCACTCCCTGATTTTTTTATTTGTTTTTTTTTAATAAAAAATCTGTTAATTTTTTCAATATTTAAAACAACCCTATCGCCTTCTTTAAGTGGTATTCCGATTGCAAAACACTTAACGTTATAATTATTCAAAGATGATTCATGTAATAATTCCCCTATTTTAGCCGCATAATGCCCAGTAATAATATTTTTATACACTATTACACAAAACGAGAACTCTTTATCATCTATTGTGGATTTTATTTTATCGTTATATATCACAAAACTATCATTATTTTCCTTAACTATTCCGTCAAAGTTGTAAATCTTATAATGTGAAAAATTAATATATTTAGGAGTTTTAAATGTATAATAATAATTAGAATACTCATTCATAAAATTATCAAATAAAACTAAAGGCATTTTTAACAATTCATTTTTAACCCATTTATTTCTTTTTTCTTCACTCCAATCATTTTTCTTTTTTAAACCGTAACTTTCAAAAACAACATTACTCCATGTATTAGCTAAATCTTCACAAATACGCGTTTTTGGAATTATTTTCCCTCTATTTCTTAAATTAACAGAATTTCGCTTAATTTCTTCTTTAATTGCATTGCGAGATATAACAGTGTCAACTGTTATAATTTTTTCTTCATTTTCAGGAGGATCAACAAACTTTTCCGGAAAAGCAACTCCTTTTTTTTCATAAAAAGATTTTTTTCGCCCATCGTTTATTTTGGTCTCATTAGTATTATTATAAGGACAATCATTATCATGTTCTTCGCCATTTTTTTTAGCAAAATGCGGGGATTTTGCAACTCCTTCCCCTTCATCTTTAAATATGCATTTGCCTATTAATTCTATGCCGCAATAAGGACAAAAAAATACAAATTTTTTCCTATTTGCAGGATTTTGTTCTAAATAAATATGACGATAGTCATAAGCACTTTTAGGCTCTTCGCTACTAAATGTAATTGCTAAATCGGACATAAAATTACCATATTTTATTTATTTACAATTTACAATTTTTAATTATATAAATTAATTAACTATACTATATATTATACAATAATGAAAAAGTAAAATTTGATTTTATTTAATTAAATAAAATCCCGCCGCAACCAAAAACAACACCGGCACAAAAGCCATATGAAACTCTTTAACTTTGGACTTATCGAATACTCCGTCTATCTTGGCGCTGAAATGCGTTATCAGCTTTCCTAAAATAATCGCCAAAACCGAAATTATTATAATATTTTCTATGCCTACGAAAATCCCTATCGCCCCCGCCGTTAAAATATCGCCAAAAGCGTATGAACCGAGCCTTAAAATATCGATTAGGATAAACAACCCTAATCCTATGCCTAACGCCTCAAAAGCGTTAATAAGTGGCTTATTTGCCATATAGGCGAATAACACGCCGGCAAGCATTAAAAATATGGGTATAAATCTGTGTATTCTTTCAAAAAGCATATCGGTAATAGACATTAAAATTAATCCGGAGAAAAGAATGAGATATTTCAAATTAAAACCGGTAGGGATAATTAAACGTCTGGTTAAGATAAACCTTTCGGCGATATGATAAATATCTAAAAAGTTTCTGTCAAAAAAGTCGTAAAGGATAAGGACACCGGCGGCCGTGATTAAAACCGGCAATATAAATATTCTTTTGTTTTTTATTTTATTCAAGAGAATTAAGTGGCACTATTTGTTTTTTTATATAAAATTATCAAAATCTATTTTTAGTAACACTTGTTGTAATTCAATAGTTTTTTTTATAATTTTACATGTATTTACTAAATGTTCTAATTCATCTTTTGAACATTCATAATCAATACGAGCTTTGATCCATTTATCTAAAACCTGATAGCCGCCTATTGTATAATTCCAAATATCTTCAGAAATACCATTTATATATAAGTGATTATTTAAATATATCTTTTGCTCTTTATACCTATTTTTGCTGTTGATTTTAATTATAGTAAATAATTCTTTCTGATTCGTACTATTACCTATGGAATCTAAATATATTTCATTACAATTAGGAATTATCTCCATTAAATGTAATTTAATAAGTTCTTGACCAATAGATGAAATATTAAAAAATGTTTCTTTTTCACTGGTAAAAGGAATTTTTGGAAAATTTATTTTTAAATATTCATAATACTTATTTCTATAAGATGGAGAATACAAAATAGCGTATATATAACCGAGTATTTGTTCTGGTGTTGCATCTTTATATGGTTTAGAATTAATAAATTTTACAAAGTCATCTGTAAAATTTATAAGTTTTTTCATTTCATTAGAATCTGTAAAATTTTTACTTTCAGTCATTATATTTTCAAGTTCATTAAAATATAAAAGATACAAAGGCGCTATATATGATTGTCCACCCGAAAGATGAATATCTGCAATATTTTTAGTAACAAAAGGAGCATCATAAAAATCTTTATCGTAACTTTTTGTAAATAATAATCCTACATTATCTCCATATAAAAAATGAGGAGAGATTTTAGATGATGGAGTACCCCAAAATCCTTTACTTTTACCAGTAAAATATGTATATCTTATATCAAATGGCCTATAAGATAACAAAGTATAATATTTATCATCATTATTATTTATAACATCATTTTTTGCTCTTTCTATTCCCCAATCTCTACTATCTTTACCTAAAGAATATTTTTTTCTAATATCTTCGGCATTAAGCTTTCTCATATCTTCAACTACCGACTCAATCAATGTTAGATTTAATTGCTGAGTTAGCATATCTCTTTCAGCCTTATTTCCACTACCGATAATATTAAAAATTTTATCTAAAGGAAAAAATTCTTCATATTCATCATTATTAAAATTTTTATCTATAAACCAATAATATGGTTCAGTTACATCTAATTCTTTCCAATTAATTTCAGTATATTTTTTAGTGAGTTCTTCAAACTTTTGTTTTCGTGTTTTAATTCCGTTATCTAATGTAGAAAAATATTTTACAGATTTTTTTACATTGCTCAAATTGTGTTTTATAAATAATGATATACATACCCCAGTTTTAATATCAAATACGTTTTGATCATCTTGCGGGTCTTTATCGCTTCCATGAAGATTTAATATATATATTTCATCAAACGCTTTATATAAGCTTTCTCTCATTTTCCTATGTGTTCTGCCCCACAAAAAAGAGTTATTTGTTATAAATCCCATAATCCCTTTTTTTGTTTTTGATTCATCAAAAAGTGTTTTTTGTCCTTGTTCTAATAATTTCCATTGAGCAAATCTTATAAATTTTATATAATCATCACCCAGATTTATTTTTCGTTCATTGAGCCCATCTTTATATGTTTGTAAAAGCTGTAAAATTTTATTGCCTTTGTTCCTCGATCTTACATTATATGGAGGATTTCCTATAATAACCAACACTTCTTCCTTGTTTTTTATATGATTTGCTTTTTCATATTCTTCCTCTAAAAGCAATAGCGGCATAGACATAATAAATTTTCTTTGATCTAAATCTAAAGTGTTTGTAAGATATATCTGTAATCTATTTTCATCGTTAAAATCATGAAACCCTTCATTTTTCAATATCTTAGATAATTTTAGATGTGCTACAATATATGGTACAAACATTATCTCGAAACCATAAATATCTTTTAAAAATTTATCTTTAATTGTTGATATTTTAAATACAGGTGTTTTTTCCTGTTCTATTATTATTTTAAAAACTTCAGCCAAGAAGCTTCCTGTACCCGTAGCAAAATCCAATGTTTTTACATTGCTTCCCCCAAAACCCTTTTTTATGTCTAATTTGTCTTTTAAAATATTATTAATTGACCCAACAATAAATTTGACAATTGGTTCAGGAGTAAAAAAAACACCCCCTTCCTTTCTTTTTTCAGTACCCTTTAAATCATCATAAGATTTTAAAAAATCTTCATAAAGATATATACTAATTCCATCTATATCTGTGTTTAAATCATCAGCAATTTTTTCTTTATTAATTAGTGCAATAGTTTTTTTAATATTTGCTATTGCGTAACTAATTTCAATTGGAATATTAAAAGATGGTGCAGAAAAATATAAAAACTCAGACAATAAAGAAAACTCATTCGGAAGTGAGCTTATAAAATCTTCAATTTCGTCTATACTTTTTTTATTATCTTTAGCCTCTAAATGTGCAACAAATAATCCGTAAACAATACTTTGACCAAAAATATCACAAAATTCTTCTATTTCAAAATCATAGTTTACCGCTTCCTTAAAAGATTCATATGTTTTATTAAAATATCTTGTAAATTTTGAATTATTGTTTTTTTTGTTTTGGATATATTCCATTGTTTTAAAAGCCACATAAAAGGCTTGCGAACTTAAAACTTTTACCAATTCTTTTTTTGATTTTATAGTTCTTGATGTAGCATTAAAGAATTCTTTTAAAATTATTTCCAGGCTAAATACTGTTTTTTCTGTTATATCATTTTGTTCTGAAAAAAGATTATCATCATCAAGACCATAAGGGAAAAGCGTAATATCACCTATTTTTTTATCAAATGAAAGCAATATAAAACGATTATAGTTTGTTAAAATAATATTTGGCGATACTTCAAGATATTTTTTAATTTGGGCAGTATTTATTATTTTATCTAAATCTTCGGTTGGTTTTTTGCATTCTATATAACCTATTAAATTTGGATAAGTAAGTTTTTCTTTGCTATCAATTTGTTTAAATATTCTGAAATCTGGGGTACCTAACTCAAATTCTTGTTTTTTAGTTTCTTGTTCTATTTTAATTTCTTTGGGTTTTATTTCATTTAATAAATTTTCTAGTGCTGTTCTAAATGTATGTTCATTTGCAATAGAAGTTTTATATTTTTCCTTAACTGTTTCTCCGTACTTTTTTAGTGGTTCTAATATGCTATTCATTTAATTCCCCTGGTTAAAATAATTACTATACATAACATCTATATTATAAATTATAAGTATCTTATGTTTAATAATTTATTTTTAAAAATATTTTTATAATTCTTTAAAACCTCATCATCGCCTCTAACTTTATCCCGTTAAGCACGTAAACGAATACCGTCCCGACGTAAGCGCCGGTCTTTGCTATTACCCTATATCCGTAATAATTTGCGCTTGCCTTGCCGTATTGCCTTGCCTCTTGGATAGTATTATTTATAACGGGTTTTATCCCGTTTGGCAAATTATCCCACCCCGCCATATTGGTATTTTTAACTTCTGAAATATTACCGCCGCATATCTTGTAATTTTCAATAGCCCAGTATGCCGGTTTCGGAAAGCCCTGCGTCCTACGGATTATGCTTATCAGTTTACAGCCGGACATAGTCGTCGTAATAGGCATAGCGTTATAGATATAAGCTCCGCTTGAGTATGAATAAGGACTGCCTGAATTATAAACCCGCATCGCAAGTTTATTAAAGTTAAGGTCAGACTGGTTGTAGGGGGTGTTGAAAATGCCGAAAGAAAAAACCTTATTTGCAAAAAGCAGAATAAATGCAAATAAGAATATTTTAAAAATTATTTTAATCATTTTAAAATTTTTTATAAGATTTTGATTTACCGTTTCCCCAATCTGTATCTCTGATATATAAAGTTCCGTTTTCTATTTTTATAAAATAATTAAATAATTTAGTATGCGCTTTCCCTTGTTGTTGATATTTTTTGATTAATGACACTAAAGCATTTTTAACGGAGTTATCTATACTTTTAATATCTCCGAG